>JBAXOP010000036.1:0-26479 GCA_037133195.1 Verrucomicrobiota bacterium
GCGTCTCATCTGACATGCGCAGATTGAGATTAGCGAGACGCTCTATTTCACTCTTTAAACACAAACGCGGAAAACCCCGCAGCCGCCGGATCAATGCGCAAGCCCCCGCCGGTGCGCGGTAATGGCGGCGGTGCCAACGCTAAAAACCGGTCTAACAGCAGTTGCACGCCAAAATTGTTAGCCGCGCTGCCGAAAAACACTGGGGTCAACTTGCCGGCCAATACCGCCGCCAGATCAAAGTCGGCACCGGCACCTTCTAATAATTCCAGCTCGTCGCACACCTGGCGATAGGTCGCCTCTTCCATCGCGTCCTTGACCGCCGGATCCTCAATGCCTTTCACGCTAACCGGTGCCCGGTAGGCGCCGTGGACGGTGCGCTCGAATAAATGCACTTGTTTGTGCTCGCGGTCGTAAACACCGCGGAAGCGCGGGCCATCACCCAGCGGCCAATTGAGTGGAAACGCGTGGATTCCGAGCACAGACTCGAGTTCATCCAACAAATCGAGCGACGGCCGGGCCGGGCGGTCGAGTTTATTCATGAAGGTAAAAATGGGTACGCCGCGTCGGCGGCAGACCTCGAAGAGTTTGCGGGTTTGGCTTTCAATCCCCTTACCGGCATCGATGACCATCACCGCCGCGTCCACGGCCGTGAGCACCCGGTAAGTGTCTTCCGAAAAGTCCTTGTGGCCCGGCGTATCCAGAATGTTTACCACGCAATCGTTGTATTCAAATTGCAATACCGTGGAACTCACCGATATGCCCCGTTGCTTTTCCAACTCCATCCAGTCCGAGGTGGTCGCCCGTTGGTTCTTACGCGCCGTCACACTGCCGGCCAGCGTCAACGCCCCTCCGTAAAGTAGAAATTTTTCGGTGAGGGTCGTTTTGCCCGCATCCGGGTGGGAGATGATGGCAAACGATCGGCGACGTTTCACCTCGCGGTGCAACGCGGGGTTAGGACTGGAGTATGGGGAAAGCGACATGATCAAACGATGCGCACGGCGTGTTTTTTGGAAAGTTTGAGAACATCGCCATGGCTGGGGGTGACAGGGGCGGCGGGGTCAATGAGTTTTTCGCCGTTGAGTTGGACGGAGCCTGTGGTGATGAATTGCTTGCGCAATTCACTGTTGGATTTTTCGATGCCGAAAGCGGCGAGGAAGGCATGGGCGCTGAGGCTCAGCACGGAGAGGTTAGGCGGGAGAGTGGCCAGAGCAATCTCCGGCAATTCGGCAGCGGACAGATCTTTCTTGGAAAATCGGGTGTTCCAATCGGCTCGCGCGGCGCTGCCGGCAACGGCACCGTGATAACGCCCGGTTAGTTTCTCGGCGAGCGTCTTTTTGGCCTCCATCGGGTGGCCCGCAGGGTCGCGGGCCTCGCCTAGCAGCAACAGGTAATAGCGGTCCATCAATTCGTCGGAAACACTCATGAGTTTGCCGAACATTTCCTGCGGCGGATCATTGACACCGACGTAGTTGCCGTAGGATTTGGACATTTTGCGCACGCCATCGAGCCCCTCCAGCAGCGGCAATACCATCACGACTTGCTGGGGTTGGCCCTCCTCTTTTTGGAGGTCGCGGCCGACGAGAATATTGAAGAGTTGGTCGGTGCCGCCGATTTCCACGTCGGCGCGGATTTCCACGGAGTCCCAGCCCTGCATGATCGGGTACTGGAGTTCGTGGAGGCGGATTTCCTGGCCGGCATCGAGCCGGTTGCGGAAATCCTCGCGCTGAAGCATTTGTTGGAGTGTGACCCGGGCGTTGAGCCGGAGGATTTCCTCGTAGCTCATCTTACGGAACCAATCCCCGTTGTACACAATCTCGGTTTGCCCACGGTCCAATATCTTGAACGCTTGCTCAGTGTAGGTGGCGGCATTGGCCAGCACCTCGTCGCGAGTGAGCGGCGGTCGGGTCGCACTGCGCCCCGACGGATCACCCACGGTGGCGGTGAAATCACCAATGAGCAACACCGCCTGGTGCCCTAATAATTGGAATTGGCGGAGCTTTTCCAGCGCCACGGTGTGGCCGAGATGGATGTCCGGGGCGGTGGGGTCCACGCCGAGTTTGATGCGCAGCGGGCGGCCGAGGCGGAGTTTTTCCAGTAATTCCGTGGCGGACAGAACCTTGGCGGTGCCGGCGGTGAGTTGGGCGAGTTGGTGTTCGGGAGTCATGGCGGGGCGACACGCAAGAGTAGAAGACACAAGATTGCAAGACGCAAGAGCAGAAGACCGCAAGACGCAATGTGCAATTGCAGGAATAAAGAAGAGGCGGCGGGCAGGATGCCAATGTACATGATTACAGATAAATAGTGCTGAGTTCAGAAACATTTCCGCACACCTCCGCGATTTATGCGTGACGGACCACGGACAATTCGCAAGAATTCCTCCGAATCAATCAAACTCCACTGGGAAACAGAATCAAACCACCATTCCCCCGCCAACCCAACAACCACTCCATGCCCAAGCACCTAACCGCCATCCTCCTCCTCACTCTCGCCGTTGCCGTGGCGATCACAGGAACCGCCCTTGCCATCTCCGACCCCGATAATCTCGGCCAGTGGAACAAGCCCACTCAGACAGGCCCGGATAAGGAGTGCCCCGGCTTCCTCGTCAACCTCGGTCCCACCGGTGCCCGCGCGATCCTCAAGGAAACCTCGTTCGTGGTGAAATACGTGTTCCCGAAATCCCCGGCCGCTGGCCAACTCCGCATCGACGATGAAATTACCGGCGTTAACCGCCAACCGTTCCACAAGCACACCTTCGGCAAGGGCTATAGCATGGAACCCGGCGCCGGCTATGAAGGGCCGATCATGGACATGGGCACCGCCATCGAGGACAGTGAAGGCAATGATGGCACCCTCACTCTGGATCTGATCCGCGACGGTAAACCCGCCACGGTGGACATCAAGCTCGAGCCCATCGGCCGCTTCAGCGACTCTTTCCCAAAACACTGCAAAAAATCGGAACAACTCGCCACGCGGGCGATGGACTATCTGCTGGCACACCCCGAGGATCGCACCGGGGAGGTGCACGAAAAAGGTTTGTATGGCTTGGCCCTGCTCGCCAGGGGGAAAACAAAGGAGGCGCAATCCCTGGCCATGGCTTGGAACAAAACACCCGATGAAAAATCATGGACTTGGTATCCGTCCTATCAAGCGATCTTCCTCGCCGAATATTTTCTCCTGACAAATGACCAGCGCGTACTTCCGACCATCGGGGAAAACTGCAAACGCCTGTATCTCTCCCAGGTGATCGATCCAGAACTCTACAAGGACGCGATGCACGGCGGCCAGCCGCAGGCCAAGAACTTCCTCAAGGGCGGCAACGGCCATGACGCACGCATCGCCGGCTACGGCACCATGACTATCACCACCTTGATGGCCCTGCTGTCATGGGAACTCGCCGAGGACTGCGGCATCAAAATAGAAAACTTCAATCGCGACCTCGCCTATGACTGCATCCACACCAACACCCATGAAACCGGCTACATGGGCTACCGCTTCGCCACCGGTGCCTACTCGCCCGTGGGCCTGCAAGGACTCTCGATCATCGTCCACCGCGTGGCCGGCCGGCCGGGCACCGACGATTACGTCAGCCGCGTCACCCGCGGCTTGGAAACATCCAAAACCCGCCTCAACGACGGCCATGGCGACAACTCCCTCGCCTGGGGTTGGGCCCTGCTCGGCATCCAACTCTCAGGCAACACCGCCGCCACCCGCGGGTTTCTCGACTACAACAAGGCCTTCATCAATATGGCCCGCACCCACGACGGTGCCTTCGTCATTCAACCCGGCCGCAACCTCCACGAAATGGCCTACTACATGTCCCCACGCATCCATCCGACCGCCGCCATGGTGCTCGCGCTAGGGACGGACAAGCCGAGGCTCAGGATCCAGGGAGTTCATGACAAAGCGCAGCCATAAATCATAAAATCCCAAGCGCTTCGTTCCGTGAATTCTGTGCACTCTGTGGTCAGAAGAATTTTTAACCACGGAATGCACGGAATACACAGATTGGGCGCTTCCGCGCTGAGTGAAAACCCAAGCGCTTCGTTCCGTGAATTCTGTGCACTCTGTGGTCAGAAGAATTTTTAACCACGGAATGCACGGAATACACCTCAGATTGGGCGCTTCCGCGCTGAGTGAAAACCCAAACTCTTCATTCCGTGAATTCTGTGCACTCTGTGGTTCCCATCTTCCTCTTTAGTTCAACACAAATCTCCGCGTCTTCCACATGCAGTTTGAGGATACGTTTGAGTTCTTGGCTGGTGGCCGGACAGTGGGTGACCCGGTGGTTGGAGGGGACGATAGTTTCCGAGGCCACCGGGACGACGTGCGATGATCCATAGGGGACGACACCGTCACTGCTCGCTGGGGTGTCGCCTTTGCCGCGGTCGCCGATGACGGAGTGGAAGGAGATGGAGGGAGGCAAGGGGAGCTGGGCGAGGGCGAGGATGGATTTGTCGGTGGGGGCGAGCGAGTTGATGGAGGTGGGCAACTGCGGTTGTTGGGCACTGCCATCGAGGACCTTGCCGAGGGTTTGGACGGTGGCGTCGAGGAGTTCGACGGAGAGTTGCTTGGGCAGTTTGATGAGCTTGGAAATGAGTACGGAGATGCGCAGGGTAGCGGCGGGACTGCCGCGGTGGGGCACCGCCAAAAAGACCACCCGCTTCGGCTCCGGCAGCGGTTGATAGAGGGTTTCCTCGCGGATCACCCGGCGGCTCTCCTCCGGAAGTTTGAGCTGGGCAATGGGCACCTTGAAATAAGCGTCGTAAAAGGCGTTGCCGGGTGGAGTGACGCTGGAGCGGGCGATCAGGCCGCCCATTGAGTGGCCGATGATGACCATGCGTTTGAGGGATAGGTCGCCGCCTTTGGAGCGGGCATAGGCAGAGGCTTGGCGCAGTTGTTGGCGGAAGCGCATGCTGCTGAGGAGCCAGGGATTGCCGGTGGGATAGTTGTAGAGCCAGATTTGATAGTGCTGGCGGAACCAGGGGTCGGGGAGGAGGTCGTTGATGATGGTTTTGAACGCATCCGGGGATGATGCGAGGCCGTGGACCATGACGACGGGGATTTTTGCCGGGTCGTAGGGTTGGAGGAAATACAGGCCAGTTTCCTCGTGGAAGCGCTCGGGCAGAAAAATATTGAGGATTTTGAGGTCGTCTAGGTTGCTCATGTGCCAGTAGAAGGCGTTGGGAGCGGACCAATCGGCGGCCAGCGGGTGGCGGAGGGTGCCGACACGGGTGTGATCGTAGAGCCAGCGCCGGTCGAAATGCCAAACCGGCGTGGCCTCATCAAAGTCCAAGGTCGCCGTGGCGAGGTAGGGCAAGCCGGTTGGCAGCTCAAAGGCTGGCCGCGGCGTGCCTACCGGAGTGGTTTTTTTCCAACCGACGAGCGGGACACCGACACCGGTGGTGCTGTGGCGGTTGCCGAGACTAGAAGTGCTCACCGAGGCGGCCGGAAACAGCGCATCCAATTTTTCCACATCCACTTGGCGGGCGTTGGGGCGGGCGATGCGGGTGCCGAGGGCGGCGGCGCGGTTGTCCCAAGTGCCCGGGCCGCAGCGGAGTTGGTCGAAGAGTTTGGCGACGCTCGCGTTATAGGTGGCTTGGGCGGCGGGCCACTCGTCCTGGTGCGAGGACTTGGCGAGGATGCCCCATGCCTCGCGGGCATGGGTGGTCAGCGTGGCGGCGGGTACCCGCGAGACCAACGGCACATGCATGCACTGCGGCACATCCGGGGCTCCGCACTGGCTCAGCAAGATAACAGCAAGCAGTGGGAGGGCGGTGGCGCATGCTGGGCTAACCCGAAATGGTCGCATTGGGACGCAGTGCAAAATAGGAATTTTCTCGATAACCCATTCTCCTTTGTGCCCCATGGCGGCCTTTGTCACTCTGCGGTAAATCAAGTTATTCGGGAGGTTAGCCGATGATTCTGAAGCCTGTGGCATCGTCTAACAGCTGGATGGTTTCGGCCATGAACGACTTGATGTGATGAGCGACGTTGGATTCCTCCGCGATTTCCCTGATGAAGGAATTCACTTCGCCGGACTCACCCGTGACTTGCAACTCGACCGTGCCGTTAGGTAGGTTTTTCACCCAGCCGCGGACATCAAACGAGCGGGCAAGGTCCTTGACGGTGTAGCGGAACCCGACGTTCTGGACGTGGCCAGTAAAAATAACACGTTTGGCAGTCATGGGGAGTGAATTCAACGCCCGCCTGATGGTTTTGCCCGCGGTGTGGGCTTTTTCGCCGCTTTGTCGTCTTGGAATGGATTGGTCTGCAACGCCGAACTGCTTGAGCCGAAGACCTCTTCAAAGGTCTTGCCGGGTAGGAGGTTGAATACAATCGGCGCACTGCGTTTGCCTTGAGCATCAATCACATAGCGGACCACTTGCACCGGCATTTCCTCCGTTGGATTCTTCGGATTGATGCGTTTGACGCGGCTATCAAACATCTCCTCGGCGACCAACTGGCCATCGGATTTGCGGTACCCGTAGGATACCTTGAAAAGTTCATTTTTCTGGCCATCGTAGATTTTGCAGGAGACCGGGTTGCCACTGGAATCCATCCGATAGATCGTAATCAGGGTGAGCCGGCCGGCTGCCGAGAAGGTTTTTTTTGTTAGTACAAGATTATTCGGGCTCCGGGTGAAGATTGTTTTTGAGCCGTCCTTATGCTGCAAGACGCGCACATTGGGACCGTCCACCGCATCGAGGTCGCCAGCGGTAAGTAATGGGAGCCAGCCGAAGGCAAAAAGAAGCCAGAGTATTTTCCAAGTTGCCAAGCGTTTCACGGCGGCGACAATAGGGGCGTGCGCCGCAGTCGGCAAGGCGACATTTTCACCATGATCTGGAAAACCCGCAGAGGCCCCCTAGACCTGACGCGCCGAGCGCGGGTGATGGGGATATTGAACGTGACGCCGGACTCATTTTCCGACGGTGGGCGGCATGTGGAGTTGGGTGCCGCCTTGGCCCATGCCCGCCACCTCATCGCGGAGGGAGCGGAGATCATCGACATCGGTGGCGAGTCCACCCGCCCCGGCTCGCAACCGGTGGCCGCTGAATTGGAAATTGCCCGCACGCAGCCGGTGGTGGCGGCGTTGCGGGCGGAATGGGACGGGCTCATTTCCATCGATACCTCAAAGGCCGCAGTGGCACGGGCGGCGCTGGCGGCGGGAGCGGACATTGTCAATGACGTGAGCGGGTTGCGGCAAGATCCGCGATTGGCGCAGGTGTGCGCGGCGAGCGGCTGCGGGGTGGTGGTCATGCACATGCTCGGCGAGCCTCGGACCATGCAGGCGCACCCGCAATACGCCGATGTGGTGGCGGAGGTGAGCGAGTTTTTCGCCGGGCGTCTGGCCAGCCTAACAGCGGCGGGAATAGCTGCGGAGGCGGTGTGTTTTGATCCGGGAATCGGTTTTGGAAAATCCCTGGAGCATAATCTCACGCTGTTGCGCCACCTCGACCAGCTCGCGGTGGCCGACCGCCCGCTGTTGCTCGGTGTTTCCCGCAAATCCTTCATCGGCCATGCCTTGGGCTCCTCCGATCCGGCCGAGCGCGAGTGGCCAACACTGGCCATCACCGCCTTCGCCCGCCAGAAAAATGTATTGCTCCACCGCGTGCACGAGGTGCGGCCCAACCTGCAGGCCTTGCGCATGATCGAGGCGCTGCTGGCTGATTGAAGGGGATGCAAATGGTTGCAAGATCCGCCGCGGCAATCGCGTTGCCTGCTCGACCGTATGCATCAGCAAAAGAAAACCACCTTCCAAAGCATCGTTAGCGTCCTCATCCCTGGCGTCCTCGGCTGCGCGCTGGCAGGGCATGTCGATGCCTGGCAACCCAATGCCATGGATCTGGATGCGGCTATCCGCAACGGTGGATTCGCCGCCTATGACACGAGCCTGTGTTCCTGGCTGAGCCAAAAAACTCCTGCCGATCCGGCCAAACTCACCCAAGCTGCGTTGAGTTCCTTGCTCAAGGACCCGCTCGTCTCCCTCGCCTTGGCTCAGCGCCAGTTCATCGCCAAGGTCGGCCCCGGCCCGCTGGCATCCTTCGCCATGACCGACGCCTCCAGCAAACCATTTTTGAGTTGGCTGCTGGGCAACCCCAAAGCCTTGGATCTATATCTATTGGCCGCCACCCCCCTCTCGATTCCTGCTAGGGAAGATAATAGCTATCAACTCTCAACCCGTGTCCTCGATACCTGGAAAAAAATCTTCGTGGCCGATCCCGCTTCGAAGGATGGCCTTTGTCTGCGCCTGGCCATCGCCACGGCGCTGCGCCCGCCCGGTACCGGGTCCCCGGGGTCCGGCCAGCCGAAATCCCCTAGCAGCCCGCTGCTGCGCTACCAGTATTTTAAGACCGCTCATGCCAACAAGGAATTGTTCCCCAGTTTCGACAACCTCACTGTTTGGGAACTGCAATTCGTCGTTTGCTCCGGCGCCTCAGAGGCCGACCTGTCATGGGGCCGCGAAATGGTTAATACTTGGCGGCCCGATTTCCGCCTTGGCGAGAAAGTCGTCGATACCACCTCGTGCGTGTGGCGCAGGAACTCGCCCATCCCCCATACCGACTATAAGACCGTGTTAGATGGCGGCGGGAAATGCGGGCCGCGGTCAT
Source organism: Verrucomicrobiota bacterium (assembly GCA_037133195.1). Classification (GTDB taxonomy): domain Bacteria; phylum Verrucomicrobiota; class Verrucomicrobiia; order Verrucomicrobiales; family Akkermansiaceae; genus Luteolibacter. The sequence goes on from JBAXOP010000036.1 coordinate 8,610, forward strand.
CGTGGTCCGTGTTTATTTGCCAGGCGTTTGGTATCCCGGCCATCGGTGTGGGCCAACCCGCCCATGCCTGCGTCGCCTATAAATCCCTCGCTGGCTGGCAGGTCGCCTATGGCCGTGGTTGGGATGCGTCGCGCCTCGAAGGCATGGGCGGCCGCGAATTCGTCACCGCCGTAGAATCCAGGGAACACACCGAGGTCTTTACCGCCGTCGAACACTTGCGCTGGCTCGCTGCCGCGCTCGCCGCCATGCCTCCTCAGTCCGCTGCCGTCCTAGCGCTGGCCCAGGCGCTCCACAAGGCCACCCCTGTTTCTAACAGAGATATGAGCGCCTCGGAAAAGTCTGACGAGATGAATGCCGACCCCGCAGCCAAACCGGCCGCGCAGACCAAGACCGCGAACGCAGAGCCACCTGCCAAGCCCGCGACGAATGCGGTTCCGCCGGTCACGGTGGCGCCAGGGGTCATGCACTTCGAGGCGACTGACTATTTCGAGACTGGCGGCATCACGGTATGGGGCGGGGAGCCGCGGGTGACGGTTCTGGATTCTTACCAGGGCGGCAAACAAGTGCATTTCCCGCAGGGCATGGCTTCAACTTGGGTGGGTTACAAAATCCAGGTTCCCGCCACCGGTATCTATCAAATGACGATGAAAGTTGCGGCGGTCAACTGCGGGCAGAGTTTGTATGTTAGATCTTTCGGTGCGATGGCACCGGTCAAGCATGCCAGTGCCACCAACGTCTGGAAGAACATGACCAAGGATCTCGGCCCGCAGTTCGCCGTGGATAATAATCCGAGCACGCGCTGGGCCGTCAACGCCGGCGTTGATAAGGCAACTATCGAATTGGATCTGGGCCAGCCGACAAAAATAAGCACGATCATGATAGATGAACGGGCCTATGAAAAAGTCTCGAAGTTCGTGCTGGAATACCAGGCGGGTACGGTCTGGAAAACCATCCTTGAAGGCACCACTATCGGCAACAACTACGCCAAGGACTTTCCGCCAGTTAGCGCCCAGCATGTCCGCCTAACCACCCTCGATTGCAGCGGCAACGTCGGCGGACCTACATTCTGGGAAATTAGCGTGGGCTCTATCCAGGACGGCCATGCCTGGGTCACCTTGCCGTGGACCGCCGGCCTGTGGCAATCAACCCCGCCGGTTGATGTCCGCTTGGTCCAGGGGGCTCAAACGCTTTGGATCTTCGCCCCCTATCAGCGCGGCGTGTCACTCAAATCGTTCGACCTCAAACAAAAAAAATAAGTTTATGAAAACGACACAAGGTAAAGCCAGTCATTGGATAAGAGCCGTCATGGCTCTATGCGCATCAATCAGCCCGCTCGCCGCGGCGCCGGCCGATGCCGCTACCGATTCCGGAGCAGCAGCCAGCCATACAGCGGCGACGCTTCTTTGGTATCAGCAAGCGGCCTCGAAGTGGAGGGAGGCGCTGCCGGTGGGCAATGGCCGGTTGGGAGCCATGGTATTTGGAGCAGCCGATTGCGAGCAACTTCAACTTAACGAACAAACGATCTGGACCGGCGGCCCGTATGATGCGACCCGCCCGGGTGCCGCGGAAGCATTGCCGGAAATCCGGCGCTTGGTATTTTCCGGCAAGTATTCCGACGCTCATAAACTGTTTGATAAGGCCATGATGGGCCAACCCGTGGAGCAGATGAAGTATCAGCCTTTGGGCAACCTCTATCTCGCCTTCCCCGGCCACACCGATGTAACCCACTATCGCCGGCAACTGGACCTTGATACCGCCATCGCCAGTGTTTCCTATCGCGTGGGTGAGGTGAACTTCCACCGTGATATCTTTGTCAGCCCCGTGGACCAAGTCATCGTCGTTCGCCTCACCGCCGATAAACCCGCCTCTCTCACCTTTGTGGCTAAACTGGCCGGCCTTACTAACACCAAAACCCCCGGCGATGAACGCCACGCGGTGGAGACGCTAGATTCCGGTGAACTGGTGTTGCGTGGCAAAACTGGCAGTTTGTGGGGAGTCGAGGGCCGCGTCTGTTATGAAGGGCGGGTGCGGGTGCTCAGCGAAGGTGGGAAACGGCTAACAACCCCGGACGGGGTATCGGTGGAGGCTGCCGATGCTGCAACACTCATCATTGCGGCAGCCACCAATTTCAATAGCTATAATGACTTGACCGGTGATCCCGCGGCACGCGTGCAAGCCTATCTGCAAAAACTCGGGGCTAAGACCTGGGACCGTCTGCGCGCCGATGCTGTCACCGAACATCAACGCCTGTTCCGCCGCGTTCAATTGAACCTCGCTGCAACCGATACCTCGGCTCGCCCTACTAACGAACGGTTGGCCAGTTATGATCCTCAGCAAGACCCGGCTCTCGCCGCTCTGCTTTTCCAATACGGCCGCTACCTTCTTATCGGCAGCAGCCGCCCAGGCGGCCAGCCGGCTAACTTGCAGGGGATTTGGAATGGCGATATGAATCCATCTTGGGAAAGCAAGTTCACCACTAATATCAACTTGGAGATGAACTATTGGCCGGCTGAAGCTACTGGCTTGCCCGAATGCGTTGATCCCCTGGTGCAAATGGTGAAAGAATTGGCGGTGACGGGCAGCAAGGTGGCCCGCGTCCATTATGGTGCCCGCGGCTGGGTGTTTCATCAAAATACCGACCAGTGGCGTCACGCCGCACCCATGGATGGCGCAACTTGGGGGACCTTCTCGGTGGGCGGTGCTTGGCTCTGCACCCATCTTTGGGAGCATTACCTATACACCGGCGATCAGGCATATCTGCGTGATATCTATCCATTACTCAAAGGTGCCTCCCAATTCTTCCTGGATACCTTGGTGGAGCATCCTGAGCGCCACTGGCTGGTAACCTGCCCGTCCACCTCACCGGAAAATTTCCCGATCTATCCGGGTAACCCGAAATATGATGATAAATTCGGGGTCAACATCTGCGCCGGGTCCACCATAGATATGCAAATCATCCGCGATCTGTTTGCGGAATGTGCCGAGGCAGGCAAGCTTCTGGGTGCCGACCCGGAGTTTTGCGCACAAGTCACCCAGGCACGGCAACGGCTCGCGCCGTTGCAAATCGGCCGGCACGGCCAGTTGCAAGAATGGCTCGATGATTGGGAAGACAAAGAACCCCGCCACCGCCATATCTCCCACCTCTACGGTCTCTATCCAAGTTGCCAAATCACACCGTCCACCACACCCGACCTCGCCGCCGCTGCTAAGGTGACATTGAACCTGCGCGGTTACGGTAGCACCGGCTTTGGCCGGGCATGGACGGCCGCTTGTTGGGCTAGGTTGCTAGATGGCCAGCAAGCTGTCAATTCCCTAGCCAAACTTGTGGCCAAGGATACTTGCCAGAACCTTTTCTCAATGTGTTACGGGTCGCCTCAAGTGGACGGTTCATTTGGCGCTACCGCTGCCATCACCGAAATGTTGCTGCAATCGCATGCCGGCGAAATCCACCTCATCCCGGCCCTGCCGCCGGCCTGGGCCTCCGGATCGGTCACGGGCTTGCGCGCCCGCGGCGGATTTGTGGTGGATGTCGTGTGGAAGGATGGCAAACTGGTTGAAGCCGTGATTCATTCGCTGACGGGCAATCCGTGCCGCGTGCGCTACGGGACCCAGACGCGTGAGGTGAAGCTCGCTAAAGGCGAAAGCTACCGCTGGAATCAAGGTGGCTGACCATAACTTGGGATATGAAACGAGCCAGGATGATTGCTAGTGCTGTAACCTTGTTAAGTGGTTTCATGCTTTTTGGCATCGGGATGCTCTCGGGTGCTGGTGCTGTGGAAGTACTGCCCGTTGGGATTAACTGGCCGGCTTTCATGCGTCAGCACGATATGTCTTTTGATAAGTTGCCTGGCAATTGGAAGCAGGCACCTCATTTCGGCAACGCGATGGTAGGCTCGATGCTCTATAAAGATGGGGATTCCATCAAGCTCCAAATATTCCGAGCCGATGTCTTTGATCATCGCGATGATACTTGGGGCTGGACCGCATACAGCAGGCCGCGCCTTCAGATCGGCCATTTTTCTCTCCACCCGGTTGGCAGGCTTACTGGCTGCAACTGGCACAAAGATCTGTGGAATGCCGAACTAACCGGAACCATCTCCACTGATAAGGGGGAAATCCGCATCCGCCATCTAACTCATGCAATCAGTATGGCGATTGTCACCGAGCTTACACCGACCGACGGCGAAAAGGAATTCAAGTGGACGTGGCACCCGGCCAAGGCCGTAACAACGCGCTCTGGTTATCCGGCGAAAGAATCTGCTATTGAAGGATTCGCAGCGCATTATGGAAAGCATTATGAAAAATCGCTGAACGTTTTCAAACCCAACCCGGAGGGACGTTTGGAGCAAACCGGTGAGGTGTCAGTCTGGATCCAAGATCTCATGGCTGGTGGCCAGTATGCCACTGCCTGGGCCGATCATGAGGCTGGTGGTACTCGTACTCACATCGCCAGTATCACTAACAGTTATCCTGCCGCCGGCGCAGGAAAAACAGCTGGTGATGATGTGAGATGTTTCATTTCGTTGGATCGTCCTGATTGGATCGGAAAGCACCGCGCCTGGTGGCATAATTACTATCAACAAAGCTTTGTAACAATTCCCGATAAAAGCCTAGAGTCGCTTTACTGGCAGACGATTTACCGCTTTGGTTGCACCACGCGTGCCGGTCGCTGTTTCGTGGATACTCCCGGCCTTTGGTCCCAGGGTGGACCGTGGCCCTATCTAACGACCGACTGGAATATCCAATCCGCCCATTGGTCGGTATATGCCGCCAACCGCCTTGAGCAAGGCGAGGAACTGGTGAACCGGCTGCACGCAGGACGTGATGAGCTGATCAAAGCGGTACGACCCGTGGATTGGCAGAATGATTCTGCTTACTTGCCTATCGAAGTTGCGCCCGACATGATCGGGAACCGCGAACAGGACATGCGCTATTTCAACCTAGTCGGCCTTTTGCCATGGACTCTGAACAACGCCTGGAGTCAATATCGCTTCTCGATGGATGATGCCATGCTGCGTGACAGGATCTATCCGCTCCTGCGCCGCTCTATTAATCTCTATCTCCACATGCTCAAGGAAGGAGACGACTCCAAGCTGCACTTGCCGCCAACCTACTCGCCTGAATCGGGAGTATGGAATGACTGCAACTTCGACCTAGCACTTTTTAAGTGGGGCTGTCTGACTCTATTGAAAGCCAGCAAACACCTGGGAATCGATGATCCTTTGATACCCAAATGGCGGGAAGTTTCCGCCCGCTTGCCTGACTTTCCAGTTGGTGACGATGGATTCCATCAGGGGAGCGACAGGCCCCCTCTTAAAAACCACCGGCATCAATCGCATCTTCTGATGATCTACCCACTTTACTTGGTCAACATCGAGCAGAAAGGGACCTGCGATGTTCTCCGGAAATCCTTGCTCCAGGCATACGATTTGAATGGCGCGGACAGCCTACCCGCCATGGTGCAGACCCATGCAGGACCGATAGCCACTGCAATCGGTGATGGCGATCTTGCCTTGAAAGGACTGAAGCGTCAGCAGACGGACCTGTTGCCTAACGGCCTCTGGGCCTGCGCCGGGAACCCGTGCATTGAGTCAACGCTTTCAATAGCCAACAACATTCAGGATATGCTTATCCAGAGTTGGAGTGATCCGGCGATAGAAGAGCCGGGGGCGCTCCGCATCTTTCCGGCTGTTCCCGCTGAGTGGAAGGACATTGAATTTCGCGACCTTCGCGCCGAAGGTGCTTTTCTCGTTTCAGCCGGGCGCCGCAACGGAGTGACGGAGTGGGTGCGAATCAAGAGTCTTGCAGGTGAACCGTGCCTTGTACGTACTGATATGAAAGGTGAAGTCCGGGCCAATGGCGGACGTCCATTCAAATTTGAAAAGGCAGCGCCGAGTACTTACCGGATCGATCTTAACAAGGGCGAAGAAGTCCTTCTCTGTTCCGGAAGCGCGGATTGAACGCTACTTGTTGGATGCATAATATAGATATATAAATTCAATGATGAAAAATCTGTTGTTTTGTTGGATGACCGCAGCCATGGCCATTGTATTGGCACCGGGGGCGGAAAAGAACGAAAAGATAATGGCCGCAGACCCGCTTGCCGAGGGGTGGAACTGCCCGCCGCTGCAGGCCCGGGCACGGGGTTATTGGTGGTGGCTCAATGCGAATGTTACGAAAGCCGCCATTACCCGCGACCTTGAGTGGATGAAAACCATCGGTATGGGCGGTGGGCTTGTCTTTGATGCCGGTGGCGCGACTCAGGGTGGTCACGCCCAAGTGCCTCAGGGGCCCGTGTTCGGCAGTCCGCAATGGCGTGAATTGTTTAAGCACACTCTCATGGAAGCCAATCGGCTTGACCTGGAAATAGGTCTTAATATCCAGAGCGGTTGGAACTTGGGCGGTCCTCTCGTCACTCCTGAGAAAGCCGCGAAAATCATCACCTGGTCTCAACTCCAGGTCCAGGGACCGAACAACCTTGCTGTGGTCCTGCCTCAGGCGAATCGTATAAACGGCAATTTCTATAAAGATAGTTTTGTGCTGGCTTATCGGCTCAAACAGGCTCCAGCCAACCGACCGATAAAGATGCTAGAACATAAGTCGGCATTTCACGAGTTGGGAATGCGTGCGAGTGATTGTTCGGGACTTCTCTTCGATGATCCTGCGGCTTCCGGGGAAGAGGATGTGCTGGCTAAAGATATCATTAACCTAACCGGCAAGCTCGATAAGGATGGCAAGCTTGTATGGGACGTGCCGGTGGGCTCGTGGATGATCCTGCGGTTTGGTTACACCATCAGCGGGGCGGTTGTCTCAACGTGCAGTCCCGCGTGGAACGGACTGGCGCTGGATTATCTCGATGCGGGAATCCTCCGCTGGTACTGGCATGAGGTTGTGGATCCAATTATCGCTGATGCCGGCCCCCTGGCCGGTAAGGCATGGAAAATGATCCAAACCGATAGCTGGGAACTCGGCGGCATGAACTGGAGCGATAAATTCCCCGCTGAATTTAAAAAAAGACGCGGTTACGATGTGTGGCCATGGTTACCGGTTATCGCAGGCCGCATAGTGGAAAATCGCGATGCGAGTAACAAGTTCCTTGCGGACTTCCGCCGCACCTTAGCCGATTGCATAGCCGATAATCATTATGGCACCATGGCGGAACTGGCGCATCAGCACGGCATGGGGATCCAACCGGAATCTGCGGGGCCCCACGCTGCGCCTCTTGACGGTTTGAAATGTTATGGGCGAAGCGACTGGCCGATGAGCGAGTTCTGGGTTCCCTCGCCGCACCGCCCGGGCGATGGTGATAGGTTTTTTGTTAAGCAGGCCTCATCCGCCGCGCATATTTACGGTAAACCAGTCGTTTGCGCCGAGGGATTCACTTCGATCGGCCCGCAGTGGAACGAGGTTTTGTGGAATATGCATAAACCTAGTTTTGACCATGAAGCATGTGCTGGCTTGAACCTTGTATTTTGTCACACTTTCACCTGTTCGCCTAAAGAGATGGGCATTCCAGGCCAGGAATACTTTGCCGGTTCGCATTTCAATCCCCAGATTACATGGGCAAAACAGGCACCTGCGTTCGTGAGCTATCTTAATAGGTGCCAGTTCCTTCTCCAGCAGGGCAAATTTGCCGCTGATGTGCTCTATTACTATGGAAACCATGTTCCTAACTTTGTCCGTCTGAAGCAGGATGATCCTGCCAAAGTCCTTCCACAGTATGATTATGACGTAATTAACGAGGAAGTGCTTCTTGATAAGCTGTCAGTAAAAGACGGCCGTCTCGTGATTCCGGGTGATTCAGCAATGAGCTACCGGGTCTTGGTTTTGCCCAGCATCAAGGTGCTGTCGCTTGAAGCAGTTCGGAAAATTCGCAATCTGGTTCAAGCCGGGGCCATGGTTGTTGGTCCTAAGCCGGAACGGACAAGTGGCCTGCAGGATGATGCCGAATTCAAGAGCCTCGTGAACGAACTATGGTCGCCGTCAGAAAAAAATAGCGCGTGTGTCATGTCAGACAAGACGACGAAGGAAATCCTGGCGGACATCGGGGTGTTGCCTGATGTTCAAGGAATTCCGGACTGGATTCACCGTCGGGACGGCGATACTGATATATATTTTCTAAGCAACCAGAAAGCGGAACCTTTGAAGGCTGACTGCATCTTCCGCGTGCATGACAAAGAACCTGAACTCTGGGATCCCGTTACCGGCGAAATACGTATTGCGCTCGCTTATTACTCAACTGCCACCAATCCGTCCGGCACTGTGGTGCCGCTGGAACTCGGTCCTTTTGGATCGCTTTTCGTCGTTTTTCGTGGTCCGGCCACCAAAGGCAAACCTCTATATATATCTAATTATCCGGAGTATAAGAAAACCTGCGATTTATCCGGATCATGGACAGTGCAGTTTGACCCTAAATGGGGAGGGCCTGAGTCAGTTGAATTTGAGGAGTTGATCAGTTGGACGTTGCGGCCGGAGGAGGGGATCAAGTGGTATAGCGGGACGGCCACTTACAGCAAGACGTTTGATTTACCCCAAAATGCCGGAACTAAATTGTTTCTGGATCTTGGATTGATCATGAATATTGCCGAAGTGCGGCTCAATGGAAAGAATCTCGGTGTGGTGTGGACTCCGCCATTCCGGGTGAATATCAGTGACGCGGTTAAAGCCTCCGGCAACAAGCTGGAAATTGACGTGGTAAACACGTGGTACAACCGATTGCTCAAAGATCTGTCATTGCCTGAAAATCAGCGGCTGACAAAAACCAATATCCGTCTTAAGCTAGGCTCGAAACCAGTTGCCTCAGGCTTGCTTGGTCCGCTGCAGATATTGGAAGCTAAATAACCGCTCATTCAACACAACATGTTACCTTTTTAACAAGATGATTCCTCCGGCCGCCCCGCTCCTAAGCAATCACTGCCCGAGCTTATCTGAAATCATTGGTTTATATCATTATGAATAGAAAACGAACGACTCGCACGGCAGTTTGTCTGCTGATGACATTGACGACTCCGGCACCGGCGGACCAGCAGGTGGTGTATCCGCCATCGACCATGCCGCGTGTAGATATGCATACCCACATGGATGCCAAAACCCAGTATGCCAAGGCGGTTGAATCGATGGACCAATGGGGCGGCACCATCACCATTTCGCTGGCGGGTTTGTTCTGGGTGAAAGATAATGATGGAAACAACGCCAGCCCGGCCAGTGTGCGGCAAATCCCAGGCAATGACATGGTGTATGTGAAGGAACATCTGGATAACCGGATCCTCTTTGTCCCGGGTGCTTTCACGATTCCAAGCGCTGGCATCTGGTGGGGTATCGATGAAATCAAAACGTTCAAAGAGCAGGGGTTTGTCGGTCTCAAATTATGGCCACACGGCGCGATTCTAACAAGCAAGATCCCCCGGATCCACGAGCAACTCGATGAGGCCGGACGGCAAGGTATGCCACTCGTAGGCTTTCATACCGGCGACCCGGGCAATAAGGAAGGGAACAGTCCGGCGTTTCCCAAATTTGAAGATGACACGATAGAAATTGCCAAGGAGCACCCGCAAACAACCTTTATCTTCGCTCATGGTCTCTTTATGCTGCAAAATGACCAAGGTATGGAAAAATTGGCGGGTATCTTTGACAAATTTCCTAATGTCTTTGTTGATATCGCCTTCACACATAATGCGCGGCAACCGGCCCATTATTCAGTTGCCAAAGCCAGGGAGTTTTATATCAAATACCGTGACCGTATCCTGTTCGGCTCGGATAACTTCGGTGCCGGGGCCGCCGCCGGATATCTGAGCGAACGTAAGGTGCTCGAATCCGATGAGGTCACCAATGGCCTGCACGGCGGTCCCAAATTGGAAGGATTCAAATTGCCCGATCCTGTGCTCAATCACATCTATTTTTGGAACGCCGCACGCTTAATCCCCAGGGTGCGGCAAGTGCTGGAATCGCGAAATTTCAAAATTGGCTTCGAATTGGGTAACTTCAAATTTGACCGGTTGCCGCCGGATGTCACCGTCAACAAACTCACGATTGTGCAAGGCCATGCCGCTGATCTCACCGGTACCTTAGGCAGTCTAACTAATAGCCTAACCGTCGAAATCGCGGGTAAACTTTTTTCTGGCGTTGATAATCGAAATGGCAGCTGGAAGCTACCAGGAAATCGTCTGGCTGATCTGCCAGCGGGAACCTACGACGTCAAAGTCACTGCGAAGAATTCCATTGGCCTCATCCGGACCGATGCCACCACCAACGAGCTGACCGTAGTTGTATCACCCGGAAAAGCCCACCCCCTAAAATGAGCGGATTGACGGCACAACAACCCATTCAGTGTTCACCAGCAGTTTGGCGCATCCCAGGGGCCTTGCTCGTTGTACTCGCCTTGCAGAGCGCTCTGTCGCTGGGCCGCGATATCGTTAGTATCGCCAACGTGGCGGCTCCCCCTGCCGGGTTGGTGGAAATCGATAGAGCAAATGACCGGCTTTCGTCTGCTGAGTTTGCCGAGCCGCCGGTTCATGTGCGACCCGGTGCGTTCTGGGATTGGCTCAACGGGTCGATCACCAAGAAGCAAATTACCCGTGATCTGGAAGCAATGAAACGCGGCGGCATGCGTGGCGGTGAGATTTGGGACGTGGCCGCTTACGCCGATCCTGACCGACGCGTGCCTGCCGGAGCTGCGTTCCTCGGGCCGGAGTCCACGCAGCTCATCATCCACGCGATACATGAGGCGGAGCGGCTCGGGTTGGAAATTGGTATGATTGCCTCAAGTGGATGGAATGCGGGCGGGAGCTGGATTCCGCCGGAGCACGCCGGAAAAGGCCTCTATCAATCGACCACCACTGTGACCGGCCCCAAGGAATTCCATGCGGAGTTGCCACTGCCGGAGCTGCCGAAACTTTGTCCGCGGGATGTGCATGGTCTGCCGGTTTATCTTCGCGAAGTGGCCGTGCTGGCCGTGCCTCATAACGCATCGAAATCAATTATTGATGTAAACAGGGTTGTCGATCTAGCGAATATGACTGATGCCGATGGCAAGTTGCGTTGGGATGTACCTGCGGGTGACTGGGACATCCTGCGTTTTGTTTGTACGAATCACGGGCAGCAGTTGGTGGTACCCAGTCCGAACTCCGGCGGCCCTATGATCGACTTCTTTGATCCCCGTGCCACTGAATTTCATCTCCGTCACATGGTCACCACGATTCTCAAGGAATTGGGCCGCTCGTCGTTCGAGGCGTCCAGCTTCAAAACGCTGGAGTTCGACAGCATGGAACTGGATGGGTTTACGCCATGGAACGAGATCATGGCAGCCGAGTTCCAGCGCCGGGTGGGCTATCCGGTGATCCGGCTATTACCCCTGCTCGTCGGATGGCAAATGGTAGATCACGCAGCACAAAAGCAATTTCTCTATGATTGGCGAAAGGTTGTGAGTGACCAGTTGATAGATTCGCATTATGTGACGGCACGAAAGGTTCTCGGCTCCTACGGGTTGAAGTTTATCGCCGAGGCGGGAGGACCGGGGCCACCAATTTGGGATTCCAATCCGGTGGATGGAATCAAGGCGCTCGGGGCGGTGGATATTCCGCGTGGGGAGTTCTGGATCAGGCATCGCGGAATATTCCTGATCAAGGAAATCGCCGCTGCCGCACATGTTTATAACAAACGTCTGACCAGTGCGGAATCCTTTACTACATGGCGCCGCTGGGTCGATGGTCCCTTGGTTTACAAGCAACTTGCAGACCGGGCATTGTGCGAAGGATTGAATGATTTTGCTTTCCACACGTTCGCCAGTACGCCGCACGAGGCAGGGCTTCCGGGTTGGGCCTATCATGCGGGCACGGATATCAATCCATCGGCCACTTGGTGGCCGATGGTCCGCGGGTTGACGGACTATATCGCGCGTTGCTCATATATGTTGCGCCAAGGGTGGTTTGTGGCCGACGTTTGTTATTACTACGGTGATCAGGCACCTAACTTTTATCCGCCGTTGTGCAATGTGCCTGAGAAGCCGCTATTGGAGGGTCTTAATCCGAGCCATGATTATGACGTCTGCTCATCGCAGGTGATTCTGGAGCGGATGCGTGTGGAGAATGGTCGCATTGTGCTGCCGGACGGGATGAGTTATGCGGCGCTCGTGCTACCCGAGCAGAATCATATCCCAGCAGACGTACTCGTAAAGATACGCGCATTGGTAGCCGACGGCGCTACGGTGATCGGCCACCAGAAACCGACCTTCGCCCAAGGCTTTAAAGATCAGGAAACGCATACCGCGAAAGTCCAGCACTTAGCCGAGGAGCTTTGGGGACGCGGAGAATCGTTAGGTAAAGAAGACAACGCTTCGGTTTTGATCCAGTCGATCGGAAAGGGACGGTTTATCATTGCCAGTGATCGCAGTGCCGCGCTGCGGGAAATGGGTGTCGGCGCGGATCTTGAAATCGCAGGGCGTGATGAAGGTGACTTGGGTCCGCTTGACTTCGTTCATCGGAAAACCGCAGATGATGAATTCTATTTCATCCGCAATAAATCGAAGGAGTCGCAACGGTTGACTTGCCAGTTCCGGGTGGCTGCGACTACAAACGGACAAGTTCCCGAATTCTGGTGGCCTGATTCGGGCCTTCGCAGTGCTTGCCGCGAATGGAAAAATGTCATTAGCGGCCGGACTGAATTGCCGGTGACGCTTGGTCCGTTAGGGTCTGTCTTTGTCGTCTTCCGTAAGGCCAGCACGGGTGCTAGCGACCCGCTGGATCCCCTCGCCCGAGACTCGTTCCAGGTGGCTGTCACTCCCGAGTCGTGTACCCTCGACGGCCCATGGCAAGTCGAGTTTCCCGAAGGTTGGGGCACGCCGCGAATTACAAATTTCGCGAAACTGCAAAGTTGGACTGAGTCGGACAACGAAGGGATCCGGTATTTCTCGGGAATCGCCACCTATCGAAAATCGTTTGAACTACCAGAAACCATGGCAAAACAAAACCGGCTTTTCCTGCAATTGGGCGATCTGGCAGAAATCGCTGAAGTCACGCTCAACGGCAAGCGCCTTGGGCTGGCCTGGCTGCCGCCCTATCGAATCGAAATCACCGGAGCCGTGCGAGCAGGCACGAATCAACTGGAGATCCGTGTCGCTAACCTCTGGGCCAACCGGCTCAATGGGGATTCGTTGCGGCCGGAGTCAGCACGCTATACGCGAAGCAATATCGATCGAATACAAACCGATCCTACGTCGGATAGTTCCTACGGCCGTGTCCCCCACGGCAAGACACGGCCCGTTTATACCGAGATTCCGCCGCTGATGAAATCGGGACTTTTCGGGCCGGTTTATATCATCACGCCCGGGGATTGATAGGTGACAAAGCATCTCAAGATCCAATCGGAGAACGCGGTGATTCTGTTCTAGTATTTTCCAAGCGATACCACTCTACCATCAAACAATAATGACCAAATGAAACCACCATCTATCTCAAGTATCACATCCCTCATATTCGCCAGCATCTGCTTCCTGCCAGCCGCCGAGGCCCGGAAGGAACAGGATGGCCCGGTTACCGGCCCTGTCGAACAACCCGTCACAGCGGACCGGTTTGAGGTACGCAACATTGAAGGCTGGACCATCTACACCAACCGCGATGTGCTCAAGGAACATCCTGAACAAATGGCTAAGACCTTCGATCATTTGAAATGGGACCTCTACCAAATTAAGCTGGCGGCTCCCGCTACGGCAGTCAGCAATATGCAAGAGCATACTCCCTTCTGGATTGAGTACGATGAAAAGGTGAGCTTGTCATATCATCCCGAGACGTCGTGGTTGCTTGAGCGAGGATATAAGATACCGAGAGATCCGGATTCGATGATTTCGCTTAGCGCCAAGGAATATTACGGGGACAGCTACCGCCATCCGTTCGTCATCTTCCATGAACTGGTACACGGTTATGATCATCACTTCATCGGCAAGAGCCATGGCTATGGCAACGACGAATGCGAGGCCAATTACCAGCGCATGATGAAATCTGGAATCAATGAGAAGGTAAAGATTTGGGACGGCGGCATCGGTTCACATTACGCGCGAACCAATCGGATGGAATATCTGGCGGAAAGTTCGGAAGCATATTTTGCCATCAACGATATTTACCCGTTTGTGCGAGCCGAAATTCGCGGGCAGGACCCTGAGATGGTACGTCTGCTGGAACGCTTTTGGGGAGTGGATCCCCGGCAAATCCTGCGCTTGGAAAAATCCCTCGCTTCCTATCAGGATAATCCCGAGACTACGCGAAATTCTGCAAGATCTGGTGGCTCGGCTAAAGGAAAATATGTCCCAACCAATCAATACGACAAACGGGATATCGATGGATGGACGGTTTACGTCAACCCGCAATTGGCAGGGCAACCGGGCCTCTGCGCCGCCATGGTCAAGATTCTTAACTACAAATTGCATGTCATCAATCACTTCATTTCAAAAGAAGGGCAAACCCAATTGCACGTAATCCCTGTCTGGCTGGAATACGGCGGCAAAGGGCCCTATCTGCAGTATTGCGGCGACCGCCCAAAATTACAGCGCGACGGACTCAATCCCGACAAGCTGGGAGCCATCGAAATCGGCGATCCACAACGGATGATGGACTGGGCCATGCTCCAGCAATCTGATGTGCTGCATCAGGTGGCACTCGCTTACTATGATCTCCACGCAAATAAGGATTCCGAATTGAGCCGGAAAATCACAAATGCCTACGAACAAGCTAAAAAAGATGGCAAATATAACTCAGTCCTCCGCTTCGACGGCAAACGTCTCCCCATGCCTGCCATGGCCAGCGAAAAGGAATACTTTGCGGAACTCATGGAAAGCTACTTCCTGGTCAATGATCACTACCCGTTCATTCGTTGCGAACTCAAGGACCAGGATGCTACGGGTTACGATCTGATCGCCGGCCTGTGGCAAGGTAACCCGCGCCGCTGATAGGTTAACTCGCCTCACCATGGTTTTTTCCGTTTTTCCTCGATTTCATGATTAGTGGGTTGCTTCGCCGCCGTATCCTGAAAGCCAACGTTGTAAAATCCGATGAAAATACATACTACCCGTCCGCTGCTGACGCCCCGCCTGGCCGTCCTCGCAATGACCGCCATTCTATCCGCAGGAGGGGTCGTTCTCGCCGCCGCTCCGCGCGTATTGCCGCCTATGCCCGATCTAACCCAAGGAGGCAAAAAGGACGATACGCACGACTGGACATTAGGGCCAACCGGCGCGCGTGGTTGGATCTATGGTAGCAAGGGCCAGACATCCGAAGCTCGCCAGATTTTGGTGACGGCAGTGGCCAAGGGTACGCCAGCAGACGGGATTCTGAACAGCGGCGATGTCATTCTGGGTGTAGGTAGCCAGAGATTCAGCAGCGATGCACGTATCCAATTCGCACACGCCATCACCGCCGCCGAGCAGGATAAAGGGGGGGGGGTGTTGCGCTTGACCCGCTGGCGCGCCGGTAAAACGGATAGCGTCCAACTCAAGCTCGCCGTCATGGGCACCTACAGCGACACGGCGCCGTATGCTTGCCCAAAATCGAAAAAGCTTTTCGAACTCGGCTGCCAAGCGATTGCGAAAAAGGGCCTGGGTAAAGTTTCAATTCCCGACGATCTTAACGCTTTGGCCCTGCTGGCGTCCGGCAGCAAGGAGTACCAACCACTGTTAGCTGCATACGCCAAGCAAGTGGCCGTCTTCAAGACAGATGGCATGCAATCGTGGAACTATGGTTATGCGACACTGTTTTTGGCGGAGTACGTCGCGGCAACTCATGACTCGTCGGTAATGGACGGCCTGCGCCGCCTCACTAAAGAGATTGCCACCGGTGTAAGTGCCGTCGGTACCTGGGGCCACGGGTTTGCTATGCCTAACGGAAATTGCGGCGGCTATGGCTGCATGAATAGCCCTGGCATCGTACTGACGCTGGCGATGGTCGTCGCGCGTGAGGCCGGAGTGAAAGAGCCCGTTGTAGACCGGGCCATCGCCAAGGCTAGCGCTTTCCTGCGCTGGTATGTCAATAAGGGTGCCATTCCTTACGGCGATCACCAGCCATGGCCGGGGCATGAGGATAACGGGAAATGCTCGAACGTGGCGGTGCTTTTTGATCTGTTAGGTGATCGCGAGGCGGCGACGTTTTTCTCCAAGATGTCGGTGGCGGCCTACAGCGAGCGGGAGCGTGGGCATACCGGCAATTTCTTCAACATGCTCTGGGCCATGCCAGGAGTTTCCCGCTGTGGTCCTCTGGCCACCGGTGCCTATTGGAAAGAACAGCAGTGGTACTATGATTTGGCACGGGGGCCGGAAGGTGGTTTTTCCTATCAAGGCTCGCCGGCTGGTGAGGAGGAACATTTAAAATATACCCTCTGGGATTGCACCGGTGCCTATATGTTGGCTTATGCGCTGCCATTGAAAAGCCTCTATCTAACGGGCAAGCGGGCATGTTCCGTGCCAGCCTTGAATGCTGCGGAAACGGCGGAGGTCATTGCAGCAGGACGTGATTACAGTTCTGCGACCAAAGATAGTTGCTACGACGGGCGCAAGAGCGACCAATTGCTGGCCGGTCTAACGAGTTGGTCACCAGCGGTGCGCAAGCGTTCGGCTGAAGCGCTGGGCCGGCGCGAGGGGGATTTCTTGCCCTCACTGATCAAGCAACTAGCGAGTAGCAATCGCGACGCGCGATATGGGGCTTGCGAAGCACTGGGTTTCCTGGGGTCGAGGGCCGATGCGGCGGCCCCCCAATTGCGGGCCTTGCTCAAGGATCCGGACCCGTGGCTGCAGAGCCTGGCGTGCAAGGCGCTGCCGGAGCTGGGACCGAAAGCACGCCAAGACAGTGTAAGCGATCTGCTTCGTATGACCGTGGGCTCCAACCCGGCCGACCCGCGGCACATGGCCCAGCGAGCCGCCTGCATTGCCCTGTTCTCGCCCTACCCAGGCAGCCGCATCCCCCGCAGCAGTATTCTAGCAGAATCTTTGGAAGGCGTTGACTGCCAGTTGCTCTATCCGGCCGTCCAGTCGGTCTTGGAGAATGATGACGGAGCCGCCCGCGGATCGCTCCAGCGTATATATGACAAGTTGAGTGAGCGTGACCTGGTGGCATTGCTACCGGCTATCATCAAGGCGATTCGGGATTTGGCACCCAGCAATGAAATGTTCGGAGACGGCATCCGTTTGGCGGGCCTTGATTTGGTATCGCGCCTGCACCTACGGGAGGGCATGCCACTGTGCTTGTTAGTGATTGAACCGAACCGTTGGGGCGCAGGCAAGCGACTGCCGAAATGCGTTGAGTGTCTCGTTCGCTACGGTGTTTACGCCAAGGCGATGCTGCCCGAGTTGCGAGAAATACGCCGGGATCTGGTAAAATCCGAGCGTGGCAACGAGCAAAGTGAGAGGGTACAGATTCTGGACAAGGGGATCGCCGGAATAGAATCCAGCACGGCATCACCCACATTGCTGGATCTTAAAGAATTCATGGCCCACCCAGTGTCTGTCAAAAAGTAGAACCAGCCTCACAGTTTCTGAACTCGGCGGAAAATGATTTGGCTCATTTTGATGTTCTGCCGAGCAAAAGGTCATCGAAACGCAAACCGAGCGGAGTTAGCAGAGTAAATCGCAGGGTTTCTTGCGCGGCTCCTTATGCATAATCCTGGATAGAGAAATGAACCTCAGATGAACGCAGATGGTGTCAGCTCAGCGTGTGGCGGAGATAGCCGGTAGCGGGGTGACGGCGATGCGGTACCTATCCACGGCATTGGCGATGCCGCTGGCAAGGGCTGCCTGATATTTTTCGTTATTGATCAAGCGTGCTTCGTAGGGGTGTGTCAGGAAGCCGCCTTCCAGCAGGATGGCCGGATGGGTGATGCCGGAAAGCACGGTGTAG
>JBAXOP010000037.1:0-26468 GCA_037133195.1 Verrucomicrobiota bacterium
AAAAATCCGTCAACGCCGCCCGCGCTAGGGACGCCGCCCGCAAGGCCCGCGAAACTGTCCGCAAAAGCGCCCTCTCCGGTGGCGGCCTGCCCGGTAAGCTCGCCGATTGCTCGGAGCGCGACCCCGCCAAGAGTGAGTTATACATTGTCGAAGGTGACTCCGCCGGCGGCTCGGCTAAACAAGGGCGCGACCGCCGCACTCAGGCGATTTTGCCGTTGCGTGGCAAAATTCTCAACGTCGAAAAAGCCCGCCTCCACCGAGCGCTGCAAAACCGGGAAATTCAAAACCTCATCACCGCCATCGGTGCCGGCATCGGTGATGGCGAACAGGATGGTTCGTTCAATATCGCCAAAGTCCGCTACCACAAAGTCGTTATCATGACCGATGCCGACGTTGACGGGTCGCATATCCGCACCCTGCTGCTGACGTTTTTCTGCCGCCACATGCCCGAACTGGTTAAGCGCGGATTCCTCTACATTGCCCAGCCGCCGCTCTATCTGGTCACCCGCAAGAAACGCGCCGAATACGTTCAGGATAACGATCAGCTCAACAAGATCCTCATCGAACTGGGTGCCGGCGAAGTCATCCTGCGCAGCTACGACCAATCTCGTAGTTATTCCGCAGATGAACTCAAAGGTATCCTCGATACCCTGTCCTCACTTTCCCGATACACCCGCTCGATCGAAGGCAACGGCGGCAATTTCCGCGACTATCTCGCCGCCCGCCGCCCCGATGGCCACCTCGCCGAATTCATGATCCGCATCCGCGAGGGCAACGACGAAAGTATCCTCTACTTCGCTGATGATGAAGCACTGCGCGCCTATGCCGCCGATAATCGTGAGTTGCACTTGTTCGATGAAGTTCTAACCGACGAGGAACTCGCCGCCTCCAGCGGCCCGTCGCGCCGCGCCAAACTGCACGAACTCCACGAGAGCCATGCCATCGCCCGTATCTTCTTCCGCCTCGAGGAAGCCGGTATCTCCACCACAATTTTCCACTCAGAGGACACCCCACTCTTCGAATTGCTAGAAGGCGAAGGCGATAAACAACGTGGCATCCCCCTTTTCTCCATCCCCGATATCCTCGCCCGCGTGCTCGATATCTCTAGCAAGGGCGTCCAAATCAAACGCTTCAAGGGCCTCGGCGAAATGAACGCCAAACAACTCTTCGAAACCACCATGGATCCCGACACCCGCCAATTCCTCCGCGTGCGCCTCGATGAGGACAACGCCGTGGAAGCCGATAAAATGTTCGATGTGCTCATGGGCGACCTCGTCGAACCCCGCAAACGCTTTATCGAAGACAACGCGCTCAATGTCCGCAATTTAGATGTCTAACCGTAGAAGCTGATCGTATCCGCCAAACCAACACAACCTTTTCATAAATTAGAAGTCCAACAGCCATTTTGACGGCCCCGCAAAGTTATTTGCATAGAATTTCCGATGAACGAGGTAATAACAAAAGTATTTCTTGAATGTGCTAGAGCGATTGACGCTAGCGAACTGATCAATCGCGTGTCGAGTACTGACAAGGAATACAGCTTTCAAAACTGGTTTGGGGATCGGCTTGCTGCTATTAAACTCAATATTGATGAGCCATCAAGGAATGCATACCCCGATTTCAGGCTAGTTGACTTTCCCGTCGGTTTTGAAATCAAGGGTCTCGGCTTCCCGGGGCGCGAAGCAAATTATGACTGTAACAGCCAGGTTCCGTCAGGGCTTCACAACGGCCGGGAAATCTACTACGTGTTTGGACGCTATCCTGCAAAATCCTCAAACAATGCCTACCCGGTCTATGATCTTGTGATGTGCCACGGGGATTTCCTGAATGCCGATCACTCCTACGTTCACAAAAACAAGAACTTGAAGGGTTTCGGTAGTTACGGAGACATGATGATCAGAGACCGGAAGATGTATGTGGCTCCCACTCCCTATGCATTGACTTCAGGAACAGAAAGACAGGTCACATTGATTGCTCCCGACAAATTATCAACTCCAAAAGGTCTGAAGCTCATAGGCGGCTTTACGCGGGTTGAAGCAGCCAAACTGATACGTGGTTACAGTTTCGACATGATGACTCACGAACTCAAACCTTCACACATTCCGAACCCTGACGCAGGGAAAAAGCACCTCTTCAAAGTGTTTCGCTCTTCAGGCGCCACTGGTCCAGACGTCAACTTAGTATAGAATGGATATTTCGTTTACAGGATTATTTTCAGGAGCTGGAGGGCTGGATCTAGGCTTTGAGATGGCCGGCTACCAGCACCTTTATTCCTCCGACATAGACCCATGGAGTGTTCTTACGTTGAAAGACAATCGCCCGGGATGGGATGCTTCCGAGGCTGATGTTAGGGAAATTGCACCAGAGGATCTTCCAGATTCCGATGTATTGTTAGCCGGATTCCCTTGTCAGGGATTTTCTCTCGGCGGAAATCGCAGAGAAGGCGATGAACGTAACTTTCTTTTCAAAGAAGTTGTGAGGCTGGCAAAAGCAAAGAAACCCAAGTTCGTTCTGATTGAGAATGTGCTGAATCTCCGCACGATGAGGGAACCCGAGAGCGGAAAGCCGTTCGTTGATGTGATCACGGCGCATTTTGAAGCTCTTGGTTATCATGTGAAACACAATATCTTCAGGGTGTCGGGATTCGGGGTGCCGCAAACCAGAAGACGATTTATTTTTGTCGCCAGCTTGGATCCCTTCCCGAAAGCGTTCCATTGGTTGTCGCCCGAGGCTGAGACCCCCGCCTCAGCTTTCCTCTCTGATCTTACCGAAGATTTTCGAATTGAGCTGCCGAATCATTCTCCAGAATGGGGCTTCAGAAGCCGTGTGCATGATGAAACAGGCGAACCTTTTGATGCAGCCGAAGCCCCGGTCCCATGCCGATTTTCGAGAACAGGATCCGATGGGCACCCAATCCGCTCGCTTGATATTCCGTTTCCAGCAATCGACACGGCTACGATCTGGGGGTGGGCTCAGGGAAATGTGAAAGCCGAGAGGATGTCCAAAGATCGTGTAAACGGTGCGTTCGTAAGAAACAAGGATACGAACCTCAAACTCTGGCGGATTCGTGCTAGCCGACTCAGGAGTTTCACCGATAGGGAATACGCAAGACTCCAGACCTTCCCGGATACATGGGTTTTCCATGGTGACAACAAGCGGCACATCCACAAGCAGATTGGCAATGCGGTTCCTGTCCAGTTCGCCTTGCGAATCGCGAATTTTCTAAAAGTCATCAATGAAGCTCAGCGTTCGGGTAAAGCAATGAGCTCGTCTGGTAAAGGTCGAAATACTCAAATCGAACTCGCATTCTAACTAACTCGTCGCCGCCAACGCCCTGTCCCTCGCCTGAGCCAATTTTTCCACCATGTCCCAAGAATCCATCAAACCGATCAACGTCGCCGAGGAACTCTCCAGTTCGTTCCTGGAGTATTCGATGTCGGTCATCATTTCCCGTGCCTTGCCCGATGTGCGCGACGGCCTCAAACCGTCCCAGCGCCGCGTGCTCTATGCCATGCGCCAACTCGGCGTCACGCCCGGCAAGCCGCATGTGAAATGCGCCCGAATCGTCGGCGAAACAATGGGTAACTTCCATCCCCATGGCGATAGTTCAATCTACTCGACGCTCGTCAACATGGGCCAGCCATGGTCGATGCGCGACATGCTCGTGGATGGCCAGGGGAACTTCGGCTCGGTGGAAGGCGACGGCGCCGCATCGATGAGATATACCGAAGCGCGGCTGCAACACTTGGGCATGGCGATGATGGAGGACCTCGACAAGGACACCGTCGATTTCCAACCGAATTACGACGGCTCGCAGGACGAGCCGACGGTGCTGCCCTCGGCCTTTCCTAACTTTCTAGTCAACGGCGGTACCGGTATTGCGGTGGGCATGGCCACCAATCTGGCGCCGCACAACCTCGGCGAAGTTATAGATGGGATATGCGCCCAGATCGACAAACCGGATATCAGTTTACCCGAGTTGATGCAATATATCAAAGGCCCGGATTTTCCGGTGGCCTGCGAGATTCGCGGCATCCGCGGCATCGAGGAATACTTCCGCACTGGACGCGGCTCGATGCGGCTGCGTGGCAAGGTCGAGATCGAGGAAAATGAAAATGGCCGCTCCATCATCACGATCCGTGAGGTCCCTTATGGCGTCAATCGCGCCACCCTCCAGGAACGCATCGCCGCTCTGGTCAATGAGAAAGTCCTCACCGGTATTTCCGGCATGCGCGACCTCTCGGATGCGGAAACCCGCATCGAGATCGAACTCAAACGCGACGCCCGCCCACAGGTTGTCGTCGCTCAACTCTTTAAACTCACCGCGCTGGAAACTTCCTTCAGCGTCAATATGTTGGCGATCCATCAAAACCGCCCCAAACAATTCTCTCTCAAGGAAGCCATCGATGCCTATATCGAACACCGCCGCGAGGTGATCATCCGGCGCACCCGCTATCTGCTCGGCAAGGCAGAGGAACGCGCCGAGTTGCTGGAGGCATTCCTGCTCGCGCTGGGCCACCTCGATGACTTCATCAAGATTATCCGGGATTCCAAAAACCGCGACGAGGCCCGCGAGCGACTCGCTGCCTATCAATTCCCCCTCGCCACCGCCGAGGCCCTCGGTATCCTCATCCGCTCGCAGGCCGCGATTCAGGGCGCTCACTATATTTTCAGCGAACGCCAGGTCAACGCCATCCTCGAACTCCGTCTCTATCAACTCACCGGGATGGAGCGCGACAAGGTCAAAGGCGAGTACGACTCGATCCTGGTTGATATCAAGGACTTGATGGACATTCTAGCCCGCGAGGAACGCGTTCTAACTATCATCAAGGACGAATTGCGCATCATCAAGGACAAGCACGCCACGCCGCGCAAGTGCCCGATTCTCGCGGAAGCCGGCGAGGTGGCCATGGAAGATCTCATCGCCAACGATGCGATGATTGTCACTCTCTCTCATCGCGGTTATGTCAAACGCACGCCGGCGAGTGAGTATCGCTTGCAAGGACGCGGCGGTAAGGGCCTCAAGGGGATGGAAACCCGAGCCACCGGCAAGGACGAGCCGAATGATTTCATCGAACATTTATTCTCGGTGCAGGCACACGATTACGTGATGTTCTTTACCAACACCGGCCGCGTCTATGTTGAGCGCGTCTATGAACTTCCCGAAGGTACCCGCACGGCGACGGGTAGGAGCATCCGCAATGTGCTCAACCTTAAACCCGAGGAAAAAATCGCCGCCTTGCTGCGTCTTGAACGCAGGGTCGATGAGGATGGCAACGATGTGACGTTCCGCGAGGATGCGGGATTTGTGTTTTTCGCCACCCGCTCCGGCAAGGTCAAAAAAACCGCTCTCTTTGATTTCCGTAACTATCGAAAAGACGGCACCATCGCCATCATTCTCGAGGAATCCAACGAACTCATCGGTGTCCGCCTCACCTCCGGCTCCAATGAGATTGTCCTCGTCACCCATGAAGGCCTCAGCTTGCGCTTCCATGAGGATGATACCCGCTCGATGGGCCGCTCCTCCGCGGGGGTCATGGGTATCCGCCCGGTTGAGGGAGATTTCGTCGTCGGTCTCGCGTTAGTCACTCAGGGATGTACGCTGCTGGTCGCCTCGGAGAATGGTTTGGGCAAGCGCACTGATTTTGAGGAATACCGCACTCAATCCCGCGGCGGCAAGGGCATCATCACCATGAAAGTCACCGACAAAACCGGCCCGGTGGTTGGCGCGGTGACTGTCACCAATGCCGACGAATTGATGTTGATGACGTCCACCGGCCAAAGCATTCGCATCCGGGTGGCGGAGATTCGCGAGACCGGTCGCAATGCCCAGGGAGTGAAATTGCTCACCCTCAAGGAAGGCGAAAAACTCCAGGATATCTCAATCTTTATCCCCGACGGCGAAGACGCCGAGGGAGTTAGCGACGGAACGAGCGAGGGAGCGCCGGCTTCAGCCGGCGAGTCTGATAATGGCGATACAAACTCAGAAGATGAACGCGCCGGCTGAAGCCAGCGCTCCATCGCCCCCTCTATCGCCTTCTCCATCTCCCCTATGAACAAGGGCATCTATACCCGCGGCTACCTCCCGCATTGGGACTTCGCCGAGGGCTTGCAGGCCGTTACCTTCCGCCTCGCCGATTCCATACCTGCATCAGTCATCGGTGGCTGGAGAAAGGAGCTTGCCGATTCACCGGACGACGCCACCCGCGAACGTGAGTTGCACCGCCGCGTCGCCCGCTTCGAGGACATGGGTCACGGAGCTTGTGTCCTGCGGTGCCCTGAATTCGCCAGCATTATCCAAGCAAAATTGCTCGATGGCCATCCGCAGCGCTACCGACTCCTCGCTTGGTGCGTCATGCCTAACCATGTCCACGTCCTTTTTAAACTCGCCGCAGAATCCTCTCTGAGTGACATCCTCCGCTCATGGAAAGGCGCGAGTGCCGTCGAGATCAACCGCTTGCTAGCCCGCTGCGGCCATCTCTGGCAACGTGAATACCATGACCGCCTCATCCGCGACATCGATCACCTCTACGATTGCCGCACCTATGTCCGCAACAATCCGGTGAAGGCCGGCCTGTGCGAAAAACCGCAAGACTGGCAGTTCTCGTCTGCCGGATGCGACTGGAATCCAGATGCTGCACAAGTACCGCCGGCTTCAGCCAGCGAGGGAGCGCCGGCTTCAGCCAGCGAGGGAGCGCCGGCTTCAGCCGGCGTGGGAGCGCCGGCTGAAGCCGGCGTGTCTCAGAGCGACGATTCAAACGCTGAAGATGAACGCTGAAGATGAACGCTGAAGATGAACGCGCCGGCTGAAGCCAGCGCTCCATCGCCTCCCCATCGCCGCCCCATCGCCGCCCCATCGCCGCCCCATCGCCTCCCCATCGCCTCCCCATTCACCACCCTTGCTCCAGCCAGGCGTCCATGCCACCGCTGACGTTGCTGACCCGGGAGAATCCGC
The DNA here is from genome assembly GCA_037133195.1 of Verrucomicrobiota bacterium. Taxonomy (GTDB): domain Bacteria; phylum Verrucomicrobiota; class Verrucomicrobiia; order Verrucomicrobiales; family Akkermansiaceae; genus Luteolibacter. Next base: position 6,956 of record JBAXOP010000037.1, read on the forward strand.
TATCTAGCAGAAACTTCACAGCCCGGGCCGAGCGACCGCCAGCCTTACAGTGAATGTGGATCTGGCGATCTCGCGGCAGGCTGTCCAAGTGGTCTGGCAAGGTGGCCAGAGGGATGAGCCTGGCTTGCGGGATATTAGCTAACGCATGCTCATCAGGTTCGCGCACATCAATGAGCAAGCCTTGATAATTGTCTGCGAGCAACGCGTGGAGTTCGGTGACGGTGATGGTATCCATAATGTTAGATGTGAGAGTGCAATGGTCCGACGCGGTGGTTTGCGCGTTGCTTATCTGATGAATTTGTGCCCGCTCGCCGCATAGCCGACACTCCGGGTCGCGACGCAATCTGAGCGTGCGAAAGGCGCTGCCCAGCGCGTCATACACCGTAAGCTGCCCGAGCGGAATGCTGCCAATGCCCAAAATCAACTTGATGGCCTCCACGGCTTGCAACGAGCCGATGATGCCAGGCAACACGCCTAACACGCCGGCTTCCGCGCAAGACGGCACCGCGCCCGCCGCTGGTATATCCGGCAATAGGCAGCGGTAGCATGGCCCCCCCAGATGTGGCGCAAACACCGCCACCTGACCCTCAAAACACTGGATGGCCCCATGAATTAACGGCTTCTTCAGGAAAAAGGCCGTATCATTCGTTAGATATCGCGTCGCAAAATTATCCGATCCGTCGAGCAATATGTCATAGCCGGCAGCAATCTCCAGCGCGTTGTCCGGAGTGAATCGGACCGGATGGCACTCCACGGCGACGTGCGGATTGACCTCGCGCAATCGGGCGACAGCGCTCGTAAGCTTGGGTTGGCCGATCCATGATTCGCCGTGCAAAATCTGGCGATGTAAGTTGGAGGCCTCCACCACATCGGCATCGACCACGCCGAGGCGTCCGACGCCGGCAGCGGCCAGATAGAGAGCGGCCGGCGAGCCCAGTCCGCCGCAGCCGATGAGCAACACCGAGGCGTGCTTGAGGCGCAGTTGGCCATCCACGCCCACCCCGGGAATGATCAGGTGGCGCGAGTAGCGCAGCAATTCCGCTGGTGACAAACCGTGGGCCATGGCGACGCGAACGTGCACCAGAATGCCGGTCCAGCCAAGACTGAAAAGCCATTGGCCGGAGAATCCAGTAATGAAAATTTTCCTTGATACCAACGTTTTGGTGGCCGCTTCCGTCAGGCAGCATCCCTATTTTGCGCGAGCCGACATGCTGCTGCGCCGCAGTGCCGACGGGGTGGGCGCTGCGGTCATAGACACGCCGCTACAACGCGACAGATATTCTTGCGCGGCCCCTTAGGACGCGGGGGTTGGAGCCAGCGCAGCGAGCGCGGCACGGGTGGCGGTGGCAAAACAGCCTTGCAGCAGGTAGCCACCGGTGGGTGCCTCCCAATCGATCATCTCGCCAGCTACAAACACGCCGGGGAGTTTTTTCAGCATGAGAGATGCGTCCAGTTCGCTCCAACAAACACCGCCGGCCGAGGAAATCGCCTCCGCGAGCGGCCGCGGGCCGAGGAGCGCTATGACGCAGTGCTTCGCCTCGCGGGCCAGCGCGTCGGCATCCTGCCATGCCTGGCGCGATAGGATGGCGTGGGCGGCCGCACTGAGTTTCCAACAGCTCCGCGCCGCAGTTAGAAAATCCCGCCGCACCGATTGCATTTTGGCAACAAGTTGCGCGTGACTGTGGGCGGGTTTGAAGTCGATGGCGATAGCCGGTTGCGGCATCGCGCGCAAGGTCCTGCCGAGTTGATAGATCGTGCCGCCCTCCAAGCCGTAGCGGGTGACGAGCAATTCGCCGACGGCGTGGCTGTCCCCGGCGCGGACGTGGATGTTTTTGAGGGGCTGGCCCTGGGCAGCTGTTAGCACATCTGCCGGCCAGGCGCATTCCCAGCCGCAATTTGCCGCCACCAGCGGCTGACAGGCGATGCCGAGACTTTCCAATATCCTGGTCCAGCCACCGTCCGAACCGGTCTGCGGCCACGACCCGCCACCTAACGCGAGAATCACCGCATCGGCGGCAATGCTTTTATCGTTAGAAAATCCGAGTCGCCAGGGTGGGCCTGGCGCCAGCGAAATCCAGCGATGGTTCATCTCGAAGCGCACGCCCAGTCCCCGCAGGCGCTGCACCCAGCGGCGCAACAGCGGTGCCGCCTTCATGGCCATTGGATAGACGCGGCCGCTACTTGACTCAAATGATTCAATGCCAAGTTGCGCAGCCCACTGGCGCATATCTGTGGGACCGAACTCGCGCAATACTTCCGGCCAGAATCCGCTGGGTTGGCCGGGACCGGAGTAGCGGTTGGCAAAGCACTCAAGAGCTTCACCATGCGTTAGATTAAGTCCGCCCTTACCGGCGACGAGGAATTTTCTACCCACCGAGGGTTTGGCATCAAACAGCGTGACCTGGGCACCTGCCGCTGCCGCCACCTCTGCAGCCCGCAACCCCGCAGGCCCGCCGCCGATCACGGCAATGTGGGGAAGCTTACTATTGCCGTTCATTGGCAGGGAAGAATTAGGCAGGAAGATTAGGGGTGGAAAACTGGAATTTCAATCGGCATGTCGTGGAAGAATCGTGTGTTCAAAATCTTCCTGTCTTTTTTCTGAATTTGTTCTCACACGATTTTGAGCCGTGCGAGGTCCTGGGTGTCGATCAGGCCGATGGGGATGCCCGCGGCATCGAGCACAATGATATCATCAATGCGGTTCTTGCCGATGGACTTGATCGCTTCCACCGCCAGCGCATCGGCACGCACGGTCACCGGATTGCGGGTCATCAACCCGGCCACCGGCTTTTCACCTAACAATGGGTCCTGCTGGAAAGCGCGGGCAAAGTCGCCATGGGTGAAGATGCCGGCGAGCTTGCCGCAGGATGTTAGAATCAGGCAGGCACCGGCGCGGGCGCGGTGCATTGCCTGGAGCGCGGCGAGCACCGTGGCGGCTTCTGGCACGGTGGGCAGGGCGGCGTCGGCACGCATGATATCAGACACGCGGGTCAGCAAGGCGCGGCCCAGCGAACCGCCGGGATGGTAGCGTGCGAAGTCTTCCTCGGTGAAGCCGCGGTCTTCCAGCAACACCATCGCCAGCGCATCCCCCATCACCAGCATGGCGGTGGACGAACTCGTCGGCGCGAGGTTCAGCGGGCAAGCTTCGCGCTCCACCGAGGTGTCCAGCGTCACATCGCTGAGCCGCGCCAGCGTCGAGTCGGGCTTGCCGGTCAGCGCGATGACGCTCACCTCGAAGCGCTTGATGAATGGCAGCAGGTCCAGCAACTCACGGGTTTCCCCAGAGTAGGACATGGCGATGAGTGCGTCGCCGTCAGAGAGCAAACCCAGATCGCCGTGCAAGGCGTCCTGGGAATTTAGCAGCACCGCAGTGGCACCGGTGGAATTGAAGGTGGCGACGATCTTGTGGCCGATATTGCCGGATTTCCCGATGCCCACCACCACGATTTTCCCGCGCTGGTCCAACGTGCGGTGGAGGATTCTCACCGCCTCGACGAAACCCGTGTCGAGGCGTCCGGCCATGCGGCGCAGGCCTTCGGTTTCCATGTCGATGACGTTGCGGGCGCGTGCCAAGTGGTCCATGCCAGCCATCACAAAGCGGCGGAGCCCGGATTGCAAGCGCGGAGCACGCTCGACTGCAACTCTCCGCCCCGCAGCCGGATCCGCCGGCCCAGCGTGTCTATCACGCGTTGACAAAGCCCGCGGCTTGCGGTCATCCTGCTGCCGGTGATACTCATTCGCATGCTGCCGCCCGCCATGGCGTTGCTCGTCGTGGGAACTTGGCTTGGCCTGCAGCGCCACGCAATTTCCTTGGCCAAGGCCGATTGCACGACACTCCACGGCCAACTCGCCGCCGTCACCACCGCGGCTAACACATCTGCCCCACCCGTCGTTTCTAGCAAACAAACAAAGACCGGTGCTCCTATCAATTGGAAGACCTACGCCGGCCAGTTCGATGAGGCGCAGCGTGCCGGAGCCACTGCCGACATGCGGGCGGTGCTGCGCATGCAACAACGGCTCGAAACCATGACCCGCGAGGAACTCATCGCGGGACTAGACGCAGCTTCCGCGCTTGGGCTCTCGCCGAATGCCCGCTCAATGTTCGAGCAAAATCTTATTGGTCCGCTCATCGAAAAAGATCCGCAGTATGTGCTGACGCGTTTCATTGATACGCTGCAGGACGAGGCGAGTGGCATCAAGTGGCATCTACCCGGGGCATTGCTAAACTGGGCCAAACAGGATCCTAGCAAGGCCGGCGCGTGGCTTGACCAACAGATTGCCGCCGGCAAATTTGCGAGCAAATCGCTCGATGGTTCCAGCCCATTCCGGGATCAATTTGAAAAAGTGATGCAGGATATCCTGGTTCGCCCGCCAGCGCAAGGAGCAGGCTCGGGCGTTAGCCGGGCGAATCACCGATGAAACGAAACGCGCCGCTCGGAAATCCACAAAGGTCTCAAGGAAGTTTTGCCGAGTTATGAAAACGCCCCTCGCCCTAGCAGCCATCATCCTCGTCATAGGAGTGGGTCTCGGCTGGCAGGGTTCCCAGCAACTATCCGCGATCCGCGAAAACCGGAACCAGCTCATGGCGGAGGCCACCAGGCGCGGCATGATCCCCAATCTATCAAATTCGTCCGCCACCGCCCGCACCACCCAATACGAACGCGTAAATCGTGAGGCGGATGCCAAGCTCATCGCCGCCGGATTTATCGCCTTCGGCAAACAACGCGAGGCCTTCGAGAAAGCCGCTGGGGGCACCCGCGATCCTGCCATACAAAAGGAAATGGGGCGGCGCATGGCGGAGTTCAGGCAACGCATGATGGCGATGGATCCGGCACAAATGAAAATTCTCATTGCCGAGGTGCGTGCCAGCCAGGATCTATCTGAAGATACCCGCCGACGCCTCGTCGCCGTATCCGTGCTAGCTCTGGCCAACGATCACCCGCAGGCGGTGCTCGGGTTGTTCACTGATGGGTCCGGCTTTGCCAAGGATGACCATAGTGGCGGCTATGTCCTATCCTCCTCGCTCGCCCGCTGGGCCAAGGACGATCCGCTCGCCGCGCTGGCGTGGGTCCGGCAAAGCGCCGACAATTTTCCCGATCTAATTACTTATGACGCCAAGCGTGGTTTACTCTCCGGCACCGCGATGAAGGACCCCGTGCTCGCGTTCAAACTCATCGATGAGTTGGGTCTCAAGGGCACAGACAATGTCATTGAAAGCATTATCTCTGCCGCCCAGACGCCGGATGAAAAACTTGCTACCCTCGCCGCGTTGCGTGCTCACCTCGCCACTATTAAGGAGGTTTCCGCCCGCGATGAACTTGCCACCGGCGGCTTAGTCGTCCTGGCGCAAGGTGTCGTTCAGGACAGTTTCGCCGCTGCCAGCCAATGGATTTGCGCCGCACAACTCTCTGCCTCGGAACTCGTAGGAGTCGCCCTCGCCTTGAATTACAATACGTCCCGCAGCGGCGAAACCGGCCTGTGGCTTGAATGGCTCGCCGCTAACCTGCCTCCCGAAATGGCCGCCGATAAGCAGAAATTCCTCATGACCAGTTGGACCCGCAGCGATTGCCAGGCCGCTGGCCAATGGCTTGCCGCCGCATCCGATGGTCCCGCAAAAACCACCGCCATCCGCACCTACGCCGAAACAGTTGCCTCCTACGATCCTGGTGTCGCCGCGCAATGGGCGCTCACACTGCCACCCGGCCCAGACCGAGACACCACCCTCATCTCGATTTATCAAAACTGGCCGAAGAGCGATCCCTCCGGCGCCGCCGCTTTCGCCAAAGATCACTCGCTCAAATAATGCAGAAGCCATTACCCGAGCCATGCCAAAAACTCCTGGTTGCCATCCGTGCCGGTAATCGGCGAGGCTATCAACCCACGCCATTCGCGGCCTAGCTCTACGGTGACAAAGCCGCGGATCTTGTCGATCGCCCGTTGGTGCAGGGTCGCGTCTCTGACAATTCCGCCCTTGCCCACATCCTCGCGCCGTAACTCAAACTGCGGCTTAATCAGGCACACCACTCCTCCCGCCTCATCCAGTACCGAAAATACCGCCGGTAGAACTTTGGTTAGCGAAATGAACGATAAGTCCATCACCGCAAGCCGAACGCTCTCTCCTAGGTCCGCCTCCACCATGTGGCGCGCATTGAATTGCTCCCTGACGATCACCCGCGGGTCGTTGCGCAGTTTCCATACCAACTGGTTGGTTCCCACGTCCACGGCATGCACCCGCATTGCGCCGCGCTGCAGCAAGCAATCGGTGAATCCGCCGGTGGAGGCACCGACATCGAGGCACACCCAGCCAAGGGGATTGATGGCGAAGGCATCGAGGGCGCCTTCGAGTTTGAGGCCGCCGCGGCCGACGAAGCGCGGTTTTTCTTTCACCGCGAGCGGCGCGTCGTGCGCCAGCTTGGTGCTTGGCTTGTCGATGAGTCGGTCGCCGCTGCGCACCTCGCCGGCCAGGATCAACCGTTTCGCTTGCTCGCGCGACTCGCACAGCCCGCGGTTGGTGAGCAGGGCGTCGGCACGCTCGGTTTTTGGTTTGCTAGAATCCGGGGTGGGCATGGGGATGTGATCTAGCTAACACTCCACGATCCGCGCGAGGTTCACTGCGTCGATGAATTGGCGCAGTCGGCCGTAGTTGCGGCGCTGATGACGGAACACCAACCGCGGCAGGGCGGCTATCTCCGGTTCGTCGGTCTCTTCTTCCAGTGCGCCGCGCTGGGTGATGCCGCCGGACTTGAGTAAATCCGTAAATTGCTCTTGCAAGCGGGCAGTTTCGCCATCGGCCAGCGGGCTCGTGAGCCGCATCACCAGTTGGTCGCCGACGTAGCGATAGGAATGGAAGACCCGATAGAAACCGGTGATTTCGGCGACCGCCTCTTCGATGTCATCGGTGATTTTGAAAAGGCACAGATCGGATTCGGAGATGAGGGCGAGGCGCAGGATATGCTCGTGGATGAATTGCTCCCAAAATTTCCAGTATGTGCCGCCCTTGGCATCGACCAGCACGATTGGATGGAGGGTGGACTTGCCGGTTTGTATCAGGGTGAGTGACTCAAATACCTCGTCCATCGTGCCAAAACCCCCGGGAAAACCCACCAACGCATCGCTTTCCTTCACAAAACTAAGCTTGCGGGTGAAAAAATAATGGAAGGTGAGCAATTTTTCGTCACCGGCGATAAATTCATTAGGCACCGATTCAAACGGCAGCAGGATGGTTAGTCCGAAACTCTCGGCGCGGCCCGCACCCTCGTTGCCGGCGGCCATGATGCCGGGGCCTGCCCCGGTGATGGTCATGAAGCCCACCTCGCGCATGCGCCGGGCGAAGGCGACCGCCGCCTTATATTCCGGCTCATCGGGTGGGGTGCGGGCGGAGCCGAAAACCGACACCTTGCGGACATTGCGCCAGGGTTTGAAGACCTCCTCGGCGTGACGCATCTCCTTGAGCGCCCGGTTAAACAATTTGAACTCGCCAGCGGCTATATCCATCCGCGCTATGCGTGCTCCGGTAATCATCATCTCCACTAATAACTCCGGATTGTGCACCCCGGGTATGCTCGCGGCTAGCGCCTCTATGCTTTTGTCCAATCCTAAATTCCCGGTGGTTCCCGCATACGAGTTGCGCCGCCCAGGCCGCGCCAACCCGGCGGTGAAATCTCGCCCTTTCGCCCCGGCGGCTTTATCCAGCGGTTTTGTCATGCCCGGAGTGTGCCCGCTATGGCGGCTAATTTCAAGCCAGATGCATAAGAATCGGGCCGGGTTATGCACGAGAGTGTTCCGCTTCGTCGCGCATCCGTGCCTCTATTTTATTACCCAAGTCACAAGAGCCGCGCTTGCTATGCCGATTCTAAGCGCCATAATCGCGCGGATGACTACTGGCATGGCAATTCTGATGCTACTAACAGGTGTGGCTGCTGCAGCTGATTCCCTCAGCGTGACCGGCGGTAATTGCGAACAACGGACATGCCCGCTAGGCATCGACGTACCCGATCCACGCCTCGCATGGACCCTCAAATCGGCCCGGCGCGGCGAGCGGCAAACTGCCTATCAGATATTGGCGGCCCGCGATCCGGCGTTGCTAGCTGCTGGCCAGCCGGACCTGTGGGACAGCGGCAAGGTGGCTAGCGAGAGTTCGCTAGGCATTGTCTATGCGGGCAAGACGCTCACTGCAGGCCAGCGGGTTTGGTGGCAAGTGCGGGTGTGGGACCGGGGCGGCCAGCCCGGCCCGTATGGCCAGCCGCAGTGGTGGGAGATGGCGCTGTTAGCTCCAACCGACTGGCATGGCAAGTGGCTCACCGATGGTCGCCCGTTGCCGGAAAAGGAAGCGGACTTTTATGCGCCCGCGCCGGCCCCCCTGCTGCGCAAAAGTTTTCAGGCAACGAGCCAGATCAAACGCGCCCGAATCTATATCTCAGGCTTGGGCTATCATGAATTGCGTCTCAACGGCTGCAAGGTCGGCGACTCATGGCTGGATCCGGGATGGACCGCTTACGATAAACGCGTCCTCTATGCCACACACGACGTCACCCCCATGCTGCGCGAAGGCGACAACACTCTCGGCATCATGCTCGGCAACGGTTGGTTCAATCCGCTGCCGCTGCGCTTGTGGGGCCATCTGAACTTGCGCAAACACCTCGCCGTCGGTCGCCCGCGCGTCATCGTTCAGTTGAATATCGACTATGCCGATGGGACCAGCGCGCAAGTCGTCACTGACGAGACATGGCGCTGTGCAGAGGGACCTATCACCTCCAATAGTATCTATCTGGGTGAAGTATATGATGCCCGCAAGGAACTCGCTGGCTGGGATACGCCCGGCTTTGACGATCATACCTGGCAGGCCCCGGCCATTGAAACTGCGCCGCTTGGTGTGTTGCGTGCTCAGTCCCAGCCACCGGTGCGCGTCACCGAGGAAATAGCCGCCATCAAGGTAAGCGAGCCGAGTCCCGGTGTGTTTGTGTACGACTTCGGCCAAAACTTCACTGGGCTGGTGCGCCTGCGTTGCCAGGCGGCGGCGGGCACCCAACTTGTCATGCGCTACGGTGAACTGGTGCGTCCGGATGGTTCGCTTAATCCCATGACCAGTGTTTGCGGGCAAATCAAGAGTGGCCCCGGCAAAAACGTCGGCGGCCCAGGCGCCCCACCTGTCGCCTGGCAGACGGATACCTACATCGCCAAGGGCGGCACCGAGGAAACATATACCCCGCGCTTCACGTTCCATGGCTTCCGCTATCTCGAACTCACCGGCCTGCCCGCCGCCCCGCCGCTCGCCGCCATCACCGGCCTGCGCCTCCACAGCGACGTCGCTAGCGCCAGCTCGTTCAGTTGCTCCAACGAACGCTTCAACAGCATCCAACAAATGTGCCGACGCACGTTTGTTTCCAATCTTATCAGCGTGCAGTCCGATTGCCCGCACCGCGAGCGCCTCGGCTACGGCGGGGACATCGTCGCCACCAGCGAGGCGCTGATGTATAACTTCGACATGGCCACGTTCTATCAAAAAAGCGTGCGCGACTGGGCGGACAGCGTGCGGCCCGATGGCATGCTCACCGATACGGCGCCCTTCGCCGGCATCGATTACTGCGGTGTGGGCTGGGCAATGGCCCATCCCTTGCTTGTCTCGCAACTTTACCGTTATCATGGCGACCGCCGCCTGTTGGAGGAGCAATATGCCATCGCACGCCGCTGGTTATTGTTAGTAGCGGCGCAAAACCCCGGCGGTATTATCAGCAAAGGCCTCGGTGATCACGAGAGCTTGGTGCCCGCGCCCGTGCCGCCTCTGGTCACTCCACTTTACTATCAATCCGCTAAAATCCTCGCAGAGATGGCCCGCATCCTCGGCCGCTCCGAGGATGTTACCCACTTCAACGAGCTGGCAGAGCATATCCGCCAGGCCTATCAACGCGAACTCCTCGATCCAAAATCCGGTGTCGCCGGCCCCGGTAGCCAGGCATGCCAGGCTATCGCGCTCTACTCCGGCCTGGTGCCAGAGGCGCTACTGGCTCCGGCCGTCGGGCACTTGGTGGATGATATTAGCGGCCCTCGCAAGAATCATCTATCCACCGGGATTGCCGGCACCAAATTTTTGCTAGACGCGCTTTCCACCCATGGCAGGGCAGACCTTGCGTACACCATTGCCAACCAAGCCGATTTCCCCGGCTGGGGCTGGATGTTGGACAATGGAGCCACCACCTTGTGGGAACATTGGGCCGGCAGCGACAATACTTTTTCCAATAACCACCCGATGTTCGGATCTATCAGCCAGTGGTTCTTCAATTGCCCCGGTGGTATCCGCCCGGCCGACGATGCCGTGGGCTTCAACAAAATCACCATCGCCCCGCAACCACTCGGCGATTTGCAATGGGTGAAAGCAACCTATCAATCGGCTCGCGGCCCGGTGACCTCTGAGTGGAAAAAAGACGGCCAGCGCTTCATCTTGCATGTGGAGGTGCCCTGCGGCGCGAACGCCAAGATATTTGTACCGGCCACGGAAGCCGCCAGTGTGACCGAAGGCGGCAAACCGGCCGGCACTGCCGAAGGTGTTACTTTCCTACGAATGGAGCAGGGTGCCGCCGTGTTCGCGGTGGGCGGCGGCAGCTATGAATTTATCAGCCACTGAGGGCGGTACTTGCATAGGCATTACTGCAAAAGGGTCTCACCGCCCGCGTTTGCAGATGGCACACAGATGCGTGAGCGGCAGAAAGACCAAGCTAACGAGCGCGGTGAAACCTTTCATCACTGGAAAGGCCAGACCCATGAGCGGATCAAACAAACGGCGTGTCGCTGCACTACCGGAGTATAGCAACGCGAGCGCCACTATGGACACGATGCCGGCAAATTTGCCCAGCGACGGGATATGCAGCACCCCGCCAGTGATGGCATGGTAGGATTCTTCATAAACGAGGATGCCACCCACCAACCCGATGAGAATGAACGCGGTGGGCTCCAATACCGGATATTTTTTCAGCAACCTCAACGCATGGGGTGCGATTGCCTGCAGCGCGATGATGGCAAATAACACCCCGGCGTAAATTGGCCACATGACTGGCAGCTGGGTTAAGGGATCCTTGGGAGCCAGCCCCACCGCCGCGATCACGTTATCCATGCTCAGGCTCAGATCCATCAGCCCGATCTGCAACAGCGCTCCCAACAACGTCGGTCCCACGGGCTTGGTTTTTCCCGGGGCTTCGTGCGGATCGTGGCGGGTGAGGTGGGAGCACATCAGCCACACCAGATAGGCGGCACCCAGCCAGCGCACCCAGGTGTTGGCGATAAACCATGCCGCCACTAACAGCGCCAATACCCGGAACACATACGCCCCCGCCATCCCGAGTCGGATCGCTTTGCGCTGCTGGTGGTGCGGCAACTCTTTGGCCAACGCGGCTATGCCAAACACGTTGTCCACCGATAGCAGACCTTCGATTATAACGAGGCTGGCAATGACCGGTAAACCGGAAACGAGATCCTGGGTGGTGAGCATATAAGGGTTCTTGAAAAAAGGTCCCCGTACCCGGCTACTTCTGTGGCTCCACCTTCGTCGGTGGTATCATGTGCTTGAATAGGCGGAATAAATCACTGTCCGAGGTGAGTATGAGGGTGGTGTCCTTGGCTAGGGATTTTTGATAGGTCTCCAGGGTCTTGACAAATTGATAGAAATCCGCTGCAGCCGGGCTCGAGTTATAGGCTTGGGCGTAAGTGGCTGTGGCCTCGGCGTCTGCCTTGCCCTTGATCTCCTGCTCCTTGCGATAGGCTCCAGACTGAATTTCTAATAAATCCCGCTCCTTGCGGCCTATGATCTTGGCGGCCTCTCCCGCGCCCTCTGAGCGGAAGCGCTCGGCGATCTGTTGGCGCTCCGAGGACATCCGGGAATAGATTTTCTCGATCACGCCCGCCTTGTAGTTGATGCGTTTGAAGCGCACGTCGAGCAATTCGATGCCCCACGACGCCACCTTGGGTCGGGAGGCTGCGAGGATATCTTGTTCGAGCTTGCTGCGGCCAAATTCAATTGGAGGCAGCACGCCGAGGGTGGAATTTGCGCCCACGAGGGTTTCATCGCGCACTGTTTTGCGATCCTTCAGGCTGCGGACCACTTCGATGAGATTATGGGCGGCGATAAAGTTTTTGGTTTCGCCGCCAATGATGGTGTTGAGGCGGGCCAGGGCGCGGCGTTCGTCCTGAAGGGCCTTATAGTAAACGATTGGATCAGAGATGCGCCAGCGGGCGAAACTATCCACCGAGATATAGAGCTTGTCGCTCGTGGGTATGTCCACCGCTGGTCCGTTCCATTCCAGAATGCGTTTCTCGATGCGGTTCACCTGTTGGATAAATGGCAATTTTAAATGCAGGCCGGCCTGGTTGTTAGCGGGATCGGCGTTGATGGCGCCGCCGACTGGTTTGCCGAACTGGGTGATGAATACCTGTTCGGTCTCGCTGACAGTGTAGGCACAGCTTAACAGCAAGAGGAACAGTGCAGCAAAGGCGATGAGAATGGGAGAGCGATTCATGATGGGGAAAAGTTAGCGAGTGGGTGACGGGGTGGCGCTGCTGGCAGGTTGCAGATTCATGAGGGGTAGAAATTGCTTGGCGCTTTCATCCAGAATGATCTTGGAACCCACTTTCGGCAATACCTCGTTCATGGTTTCCAGATAGAGCCGTTGCTTGGTGATGGCCGGGGCTTTTTCGTATTGCGCCAATAGTTGCTTGAAGCGGGTCACATCGCCCTCGGCTTCATTGACGCGCTGGAATGCGAAGCCTTCGGCAGCAGAGATGCGCTGTGCGGCCAGTCCCTTGGCTTTCGGGATGATCCGGTTGTATTCGCCGTTGGCTTCATTGATCAAGGTTTCGCGTTCTTGTTGGGCTCGGTTGACTTCGTCGAACGAGCGCTGAACCGGGCCTGGCGGATGTACGTTGTTCAGTTGAAGTTGCTTTGCCGAGATGCCCATGTTGAAGCGTTCTAGCAGTGTTTTGAGCTTATCCAAACAATCCTTTTCAATCTCGGCCCGGCCAACGGTTAAAACCTCGTCGATGGTGCGGTCGCCGATAATTTCGCACATCACGCTTTCGGTTAGGTCGCGGAGGGTGGGGCCGGGATTGCGCACATGGAAAAGATACTGTTTGGGATCCGAAATGCTATATTGGAGGATCCATTCCACCTCGGCGGCATTCAAATCACCGGTGACCATGTCGCGCTCGAGTTGCGGTTCGGTGCCGACTTGGTCGGGGTTGGTGCTATTGGGTGTTCCAAAGCCGAACTCGAGTTGGAGTTGGCGTTGGATCGGGATGACGGTGGCTTGGTCGATGCCTAGCGGCAATTTAAAGTGCAAGCCGGGATCGGCGATGCGCTGGAATTTGCCGAAGCGCTGGACGACGGCGACGGACTCCGGATCGACGGTGAAGTAGCCTGAAAACAGGGTGATAAGCAGCAATAGCCCCAGCGGAACTAGCAATATCAATTTGACCGGCAACTTTAGATTGGGGAATCCAGGTGCGGGTATATCATGGAATTTCGGCGGTTTCATGGGATAGTGGGGTGATTCATTGAGTGGAGAACTTGGTGAGCAGGCCGCGCTTGCGGGTATAGTTGAGGATCCAAACGAAGAAGCCGCCGGCTAGCGCGAGATAGACGAGGTTGAGAGCGAACGCCCAGCACAGCGGGGCCCAGCACATGGTGCCGGATTGCATCACCGAGCGCATGCCCTCGAAGATATGGGTAGCGGGCACGGCCAGGGCAACGGGTTGTAGCCAGGCGGGCAGCACGCTGACCGGATAGAAGACAGCGACTACCGGTTGGATAAAAAACGGGACGGCCCAGGCGAGTGACTCTGCGGCCTGGCCCCAGCGCAGGATCAAGGCGGTGGAGATCATGCCCAGCGACCAACCGAAGAGCATCAGGTTGAGGAAAAACGGAATGAGCCACCAGCGCATGACAAACACATTGAAGGAATAAGCCAGCCAGCCGATGAGCACCAACGCCACGGCGGTGACGCAGATGCGCAGGACGCCGACGGCGAAGGTGGCGGTGAGGTACTCGCAGGTGCGCACCGGGGCGACGAAGATATTGAGCAAGTTGCGCGTCCAGACGTCCTCCAGAAATGAGATAGCCACTCCTTGCTGGGCGCGGAACAAAATGTCCCAGAGAATCATCGCCCCTAGCAGGAATGTAATGAAGTTGGGGAAATCGCCACTGGTATTTTGTCGCAGGTAAACCGTTAGGAACCCCCAAACCAGCATGTCAACGATAGGCCAGAAGACCATTTCCACCAAGCGCACGGGGCTGCGGGTGTAGAGGAAGATATAGCGCGATAACAGGGCGTGGACGATGCGGAAGTTCATGAGGCGGCGGGCTCCTTGCCATTGGCGTCTTCCAAATCGCCGCTGCGGGCAATCTTGATGAACACGTTTTCGAGGGATTGCTCGGTGGAACGTTTGACGATTTCCTCCGGGGTTCCCTCAGCCACGATGCGGCCTTTATGGAGGAAGATCACGCGGTCGCATACTTCCTCGATGTCCTTCATGTTGTGCGACGTGTAGAGGATGCCGATGGACCTCTCGCGCTGCACCCGCCGCACCACCTTGCGCACCTTGTCCGCAATGTCGGGGTCGAGGCTCGCCGTGGGCTCATCTAGCATCAGTAATTCCGGGTCATTGAGAAACGCTTTGCACAGGTTCACCCGGGTCCCTTCCCCGGCCGAAAGCTGGCCGGTTACCCGATCCCTGAGGTGCGATACCTCCAACATGTCTAGCAGCCCGGCAATTTTTTTCTTAGGTTCCCGCACGCCGTAGATTCGAGCGAAGACGAGTAAATTTTGCCAGACCTTGAGATTACCGGGCAGGCTGACGTAGGATGAGGAAAAATTACTGCGTTGGAGAATGGCGATGCGGTGGGCGTGGAGTGCCTGGCCAAAAGCGAAAATTCTGCCGGACGTTGGTAGGGTGAGGCCGAGCAGGCAATTCATGGCGGTGGTTTTGCCGGCGCCGTTGGCACCCAGGAGGCCGAGGATTTCACCGCGGCGCAACTTGAAACTGAAGCGGTCCAACGCCGTGACTCCGTCGAACTCGCGGGTGAGTTCGACGGCTTCCAGCAGCGTTTCGCGGTGATCGGTTTCGGGCATGGCAACGGCGACGCCGCGCACCACGGCGCGGGATGGCAGATTGCCTGCAGCAGGCGGATCTTGTCAAGCAAGCTCTCCAACCGTTCCTGCGGCGCAGGGGTGCATCTCCGAAAGTTGCAATAAATCCTTCTGAGGAACTTGGACCGTTGCGCAGCGCTGGCTTCAGCGGGCGCGTATGGCCGGCTGGAGCCAGTTCCATAGCGCAGCCCCCAAGTGACTCTGGAGGGCAAACGATTTTCGCCGGGTTTTCAGCGACCGCAGCGTGCGGTATCTTTCCAAGGAATCTTTCCGCGCTTGACGTTAGCGGCAGGCGCGAGTTGCTTGGTGCGGCATGTATCGTCAAGTTCTCAAATCTAAGATCCACCGGGCGATGATTACCGCCGCCGATGTGGATTATGAAGGCAGCATTGAAATCCCCACCGACCTGATGGAGGCGGCAGACCTGTGGGAGGGGGAAAAAGTGCTGGTCGCATCCATTACCAGCGGCAACCGCCTCGAAACCTACGTCCAACCGGGCAAACCCGGCACCGGTCATATTATCATCAACGGGGGGGCCGCACACCGCATCAAGAAAGGTGAGCGGGTCGCTATCATGGCTTTCGGGCTGTCGCAAGCTCCTCTGGTGGCCCGCAAACTCTTGTTGGATGAGACCAACCAGGTGATTCGCGCCGCACGCTGAGTGGGGGCCACCGACGCTTGGATATTGGCCTGGGAATGGCGTTGACGTCAGCCGCAGATTGTGACAATTTTGCTTATATGAAGCTGCTCCCGGTCTTATCTGTCGCCGTCGCGTTGGGTTTAGTTGCTTGTGATACCACTAATTCGTCGATTTCCAGCGGGGCTTTCAATCCACTGTTGCCACCGGGCAGCGGGGTCAGACTGGCTGATGCTCCGGTTCCTTTGAAACCCGGCGATCACGTCCGCGCCATCGTGGATAACACCGCATTTTTTAATAAACTGCCGCAAGGAGATGCCGATGCCGACAAAATCCTGCCTCGTGACACCCCCATGAAAGTGATCCGAATCGCAGGCACTTATTTTCAGGTGGAACTCGATAGTACCGGGGAAGTCGGCTATGTGCCTTCTGTAATGGTGGAAGACCGCAATGCCAGCCCCCCACAACCACCGGGCACCCTTCCACCGGGCACCCTTCCACCGGGCACCCTTCCACCAGGCACCCTTCCACCAGGCACCCTCCCACCGGGCACCCTTCCGCCGGGCACCCTTCCGCCTGCGCCGGTTCCGGCCGTCAATCCGGCAGTCGTGCCGCCAGATGGGGCGATTCCGACCGTCATTGATCCGGCGGGCGAGTAATCCTGCCGAGTCACTTGGACCGTTACGGAGCGCTGGCTTCAGCCGGCGCGTATGGTCGGCTGAAGCCAGCGCTCCATCGTGCAGCCCAAGTGACTGAACATTCCACACCCAGCGCAGTGCGGGTTATGTTGCTGGAAAAAGAAATGAACCGTGGATGGACGCGGATAGAAGCGGATTTCAAGAGATTGGAGCGAAATCAGCTCCTAACCCTGTAGGTGAGACCAACAATCTGGAAAAGGGTGCTGAGACGTTTTCAAACCACGGATAAGATGACTTTTATCTATCCAAATTCAAAGAGCCAGTATCGTTAGTCCCCGCTGAATTGATAACGCAGGGCACCGAGGCAGAAGAGGCTGGCGGTTTCGACGCGCAGCACGATGCTGCCGAGCGAGACAGGCAGAAAGCCTGCCGCAAGGGCAGCGGTTGTTTCGTCAGGTGAAAAATCGCCTTCCGGCCCGACTAGGAGGGTGGCGTGGGTGGTGGAGGGGTGTTCCTGAAGCACGTTGCGCAACGGGCGGGCCGCAGGGGAGAGCGAGGCAATGAGATTGAGTGAGGAGGAAGGCAAGGCGGCAGTGGCGGCGGCTTGGGTGGCGAGCCAGCGGTCGAAGGCGAGGGCGTCAGGGATATTGGGGAGGCGGTCTTGGCCACATTGCTTGCAAGCTTCCAGAGCGGTGCGCTGCCATTTTTCGGATTTGCCTGAGCCGGGATGTACGATGGTGTGGCGGGTGACAAGGGGTTGGATCGCGGCAATCCCTAGTTCAACCGCTTTCTGGACGATGAGATCCATGATTTTGCCTTTGGGAATGGCTTGGGCCAGCGTGATGACCGGCAGCAGCGCAGCGCATGACGTGACCTCGCCAAGTTCCAAAGCCACCCGTGAGCGGCTCACCTCAAGCACCCGGGCTTGCGCGCGGTGTCCCTCGCCGTCAAACACGGTGACGCTCGCACCGGGCTGGATGCGCAGGACTTGCGCCAAGTGGTGGGCCTCCTCGCCGACGAGTGCCGATGGCGCTCCGCTCGCCGACCAAGCGGCAGGGGGCAGGAAAAAGCGTGGCATGGGCTGGCCGGAGGCGGGTTCGTGGCCTGCGTTCAGAGGCTCGGGATTCTCCACCTCAAAAATCAGTCATCGTCTGATCGTAGAACGTCAGGTAGTCGTCCGGGTTTGGTCCTTCACGCCAGTCCATCGCGTTTTTCGGGTGGCGGTTCATTTGGCCGGTGATGTTATAGGGAATGGACGGACCCCAATCGAATTGCTGGCGCATCGGCAGGATGGTTTTCTGGATGGTTTCGATGACTGGGCGGAGCTTGAATTTGGGGTTGCGCAGGAAGCCCAGCAAAATCTCCATCGGGCAATTGCCGGCACCGCGACCCAGGCCCATGAGAGTGGCATCGACGCGATTGGCACCGAGGATGATCGCCTCCACGGTGTTGGCGAATGCGAGTTGCAGGTTGTTGTGCGCGTGCATGCCGATGTGCTTGCCGGTGCCTTCGACCGCCTTGGAGTACTTGCGCACCAGGTGGTCGATTTGCTCGCGGAACAGGTTGCCATAACTATCGACCACCACAATCGTGCCGGCGGAGGACTTGGCGCCAATTTCCAGTGCTTGGTCGATATCGGCATCCGCCACTACCGAGATAGCCATGATGTTGAGGGTCGTTTCATAGCCTAGGGCGTGGCAATGTTCGATCATATCGACCGCTTCGGATATTTGATGGACATAACACGCCACCCGGATCACGTCGAGTACGCTGTCTTTGGCTGGCAATATCTGGTGCTTCCAATCGCTCTTGCCGCCGGCGTCGGCCATCGCCGCAAGCTTCAAGCCGGTGGCCGCATACGTATGCTCGCCCACTACCCGCCGCATGTCTTCTTCTTCGCAATGGCGCCAAAGGCCGAATTTGCTCTTGGGAAATTGCGATGGTGCGTTCTTGTAGCCGATTTCCATGTAGTCGATCCCGGCGGCCACGCACGTCTGATAGACCGCGCGCACTTGTTCGTCGCTGAACTGGGAATTGTTGATTAGTCCGCCGTCACGGATTGTGCAGTCCAATACTTTTAATTCCGGCCGATAGGTGATCCAGGGTGCTTTGTCGCTCATGGGAGGGGGATTATATCGAGTACGGGCGGCTTGGCAATGCTGGAATGTCGGGGGAAACCGCCTAGCGGCTGGTTTTGCCCTGCGCACGGGCCAATGGCGGCGGGACGCCACCTCTCTTTGATGGCGCTTGCCCACTTTGCCCAATATCGGGCCATTTCGGCAACTAAACCAAACCGAGCTGGCGTTCGGCTTCGAGCCAGTCGCTGGCCGCATCGCCCGCTAATCCAAGGTGTTTGCGGCGCTGAAAATTCAGATAGGCGGAGTGCGCGATTTGGTCACGTGTCGGATGCGCCAGCGCGGTGGGCCGTACGACAGGGGCCGCAGGCTCGGCTGGGACAGCGGGTCCGGCGGTTTTCGCGGCATGGGTGGTGGATTTTTTAGCAACCGTCTTTTTGGCTGGGGGTGTTTTAGTGGCGGTTTTTTTGGCGGCGGGCATCTTTTCCGGTGCCTCGACAGCGGGTTTGGAGGTGGCAACTTTTTTGGCAGGCATCTGTGTGTGGGGGGTGGGGGGGGACAATAATAATTCGGAGGCCCACAATTATTGCATTCAGCGGGATTGCCAGCAGGAAATGTTGCGCGTAGGCTCGGGCCGTGGCCGAGGTATTTTCATGGAACACAGCACGGGACGCCGGTAGCTATCGGCTGCCAGGGCCCGGGCACCTTGGCTGGTGGGCGGGCGTGGCAATGGTGGTGTCCATTCTGCTGCATGTAGCGGTGTTTTTGCTGTTGGACCACCTGCAGATTGGCCGCCAATACACCACTGCACGTGAAATTACCACCCAACGGATGAATGTCCAGCAAGTGGAAGTGCGGCCAATGGAGCCGGAAAGAGCCGCCCCGCCGGAAGAGTTGGTGGTGCCACCTAACAATCCATCCGCCTTGCTCGAGGAGGTCGATCTGCTCGCCAAATTGCCCGCAGACCAAGACGTCGATATCAAACCATCCGTGATGGAACCGGAGTACGCGCTGCGCATGACCCAACCCGCC
>JBAXOP010000038.1:0-26444 GCA_037133195.1 Verrucomicrobiota bacterium
CCACCACCACCTTGAGTGCCGCGGGAACGGCGACGCCCGCCAATCTCAAGGGGGCGCTCGGCGGTACGGTGAGCCTGGGCTCACAGCCAATCGTCCTGACCTACAACGGTGTGAATCCGGCACTCACGGTTTCCCAAGGCATGCTGGCTCTCAATGGCAACCCGTTCACCGTTAACAGCGCCTCCCCGCTGGCCAATGGCAGTTATACCATCGTCACCCAAACCACCGGTAACCTCACCAGTTCCGGGACCTATCCCGGGGTCGTCGGCTCGGCAATCGGCACCGGCAAGGTCGGCTCCATTTCCGTCACTGGCGGCAACGTATTGCTCACCATCGCAACACCCACCCTGACGGTGACCGGCTTCCCGAGTCCGCAAACGGCTGGAGTGGCCGGCAGCGTGACGGTCACGGCCAAGGACGGCGCGAACAACACGGCCAGCGGCTACACCGGCACGATTCATTTCACCAGTTCCGATAGCGCGGCGGTGTTGCCGGCCAACTATACGTTTGTCGCGGACGACAAGGGCACGCACACCTTTACCAACGGCGTGACGCTCAAAACGGTGGGCACTCAAGCGATCATCACCACCGACACCGTCACCGCCGCCATCACCGGCACTCAGTCCGGCATCAGCGTGACACCGGCGGGCAGTGCCTTCGAACTCTGGGCGGCCAATCCGGCTCAGGGACTCATCGCCGGGGTCAACGCCGGGCCAGCCGACGACCCCGATCATGATGGCATCGCCAATCTGTTGGAGTTCGCTCTGGGCGGCTCACCTATGGGATCCTCGCAGGCAGTCCTGCCCTGGCTAACAAAACAGTCCGGCTCCTGGGTGTTCGAGTACGATCGCGCCTCTCTATCTAAGTCCTCCACCACTCAGGTCGTCGAATACGGCAGCGGCCTGGCGGGATGGACCGGAGTGCCAATCCCGGCGGCCTCCAGCGGAAACGTGACCATCACCCCGGGCACCACCTCCGACCACGTGAAGGTGGTCCTTCCGGCGCAGGGTGCCACGGGCTTTGTCCGGCTCAAGGTCAGCCAGTAGTGCAAAGAAAGTTCCACACCGAAACATGAAATGATAATCATTGAGTGCCTGCCGCTCCAAAAAAATCCTCATCCCAGGGCCGTCCGGCACAATCATAAATCCCCCGTGGCAGGCGATCTCCCGCCTTCCATTCCCTGGCGTTCGTGACAATTGGCTTGTCGGTTGCCCCGACACGTTCATGCTGGACCCATGCTTAAACGAATTGAACGCAGACGCATTGTGCCAATCGTCGTGCTGGATGACGCGGAGGACGCCGCGCCCGTGGCGGAGGCGCTGCTGGCCGGCGGCTTGGATGTGATGGAAATCCCGTTGCGCACGCCTGCGGCTCTCACGGCCATCCGCCGCATCGCCGCCGGCTATCCGGAAATTTTGTTAGGCGCGGGCACTTTGTTGGAGCCCGCTCATGTGGAGTTGGCACGCGACGCCGGGGCGGTATTCGGCTTGGCCCCGGGCCTCAACCCACGCGTCGTTGCAGCCGCCGCTCATTGCGACATGCTGATTGCTCCAGGGGTGATGACCCCGAGCGAAGTGGAGCAAGCATGGGCGCTTGGCTGCAGGCTTCTCAAATTTTTCCCGGCGCAACCCGCCGGGGGCATCGCCATGCTCAAGGCGCTCGCTGGCCCCTACGACCATCTAGGCCTGCGTTTCATCCCGACGGGTGGCATCAACCAGGAAAATTTAGGAGATTACCTGCAACTGCCGCTTGTTGCGGCGATCGGTGGCTCCTGGATGGTTGATAAGGCGCTGGTGGCCGCTGGGCGCTGGGATGAGATCACTCGCTTGACCCGCGAGGCGCTGGTCGCCGCCGCCGCCGCCACTAAGATATAGCCCTCCCGTGTCACTTGAAGATTTCCCGGGGAAGACACAAGACTGCAAGACTCAAGATAAGATAAGATAAGAGAGCGCGGCGCTTCTACATCTGCTATTCACTTGCGTCTTGGGTCTTGCAGTCTTGTGTCTTCTTAGGTTTACCCTTCATCAAATCGCTAATATTCCAAAGGCATGCAACAAGCCCCACCGCCAGCCCTATCCAAGTTGCGGATTTTCTCCGCCGGACGCCTGCTGGCATGGCTATCCGGGCTCGGCCTCGCCACCGCGTTGCTCGTATTGCTAGGTCTTCTCACCTGGCTGGCGACCCTCGAGCAGATAGATAACGGCCTGCATCACACGTTGCGCAAATATTTCGATTGGCGGGCGTGGTATCTGATGCCGGAGATTGGCGGCAAAAAAGTGCCCTTGCCACTGCCAGGCGGCTACTGGGTGTGCGCCTTGCTGGCAGTCAATCTCACCCTCGGAGGATTGCTCCGCTGGCGCAGAGACTGGCAACGGGTGGGCGTGTGGATCGCTCACCTGGGCATTATCTTTCTGCTGGTGGCGGGCGGCGTGGCCCATCACTTTTCGCGACGCGGCCACATGCGCATCGCCGAGGGTGCCACCAGCGACGTCGCGCAAGACTACTTCGAACATGAGGTGGAAGTCGCCGAGATCATCGATGGCCGCGCGGCCAGCACCCAAGTGATCGATGGTCAGAAACTAACCGATTTGACGGGCCCCGAAAGCCGCAGCTTCGGCCTGGCGGAAATCCCCTTCAAGCTGGAATTTTCCGGCTGGTTGCGCAATGCCGTGCCCAAGCCGGTATCTGACAAATCCCCGCCAGCGGGTGTCACTACCCGCGAGGGTTACTACCTCATGCCCAAGCCGGACGAGATCGAGGCGGAGTCCAACATGCCCGGGTGCATCGTCCGCATCGTCCCTGGAGATGGCGGCAAGCCCGAGACATTTCTGCTCTCCTGTGCGGCGTTAGACCCGGTCACGCTGCGTCAGGCCGGGCGGGTATTCCGCATTGTCCTGCGCAAGCGGTTGTGGCACATGCCCTTCGCGGTGCGGTTAGACAAATTCACCGCAGAATTCTATCCGGGCACCATGAAACCTTCAAAGTTTGTGAGCACGATCACTCGGATCGAAAACGGCAGCGAGGCTAAAGCCGTTATCCAAATGAATGAGCCCATGCGTTACGCCAATCTCACTTTCTATCAAGCAAGCTACGAGCAGTCAGGCCGGGGGGCCACTGCCAAAATGGCTTCGGTGTTAGAAGTTGTGAGCAATCCGGCGGACCAGTGGCCGCAATACAGCCTTTACGTCGTCGCGTTGGGTTTGCTGGTGCATTTCCTTACCAAGCTTGTCTGTTTTCTCCCAGGCCGTTCACGTCACAATTCCCATGTCTGACTCATCAACCAACACCGGCCGCAAGCTCGCCGCAGCCCTGGTTCTAACGGGTTTGGCCGCGGTGTTTTTCAATTTGGTGGCAGTCACCCGCCCACCTGGCGAGCTTCGGGTCATCAAGGATTACACGCCGTGGTCGGCAGCTTGCATCACCGTCGCCGAGACCCTGCCCGTCCAAGATGGCGGTCGCGTCAAGCCGCTTGCCACCTACGCCGGCTTCACCATGCTCGCTATCCACGGCAGCCGCTCGATGAGCGTTGCCGGCAATGATGGCAAAGCGCAAATCCTCCCGCCCACTGCCTGGCTGCTCGACACATTGTTCCGTCCGCAGTTTGCCATACAACACCCGACATTTCGCGTCGATAATTCCGCCGTGCTGGAGGCTATCGGGGCCAAGCCCCGCGCCAAGCGCGACCGCTACAGTTATGCCGAACTTGTGCCGGGCTTGGAAAAACTTGTGGAACTCGCCGATGCCTATAACTCGCTCGACCCGAAGCATCGCGATTCCCTGCAACAACAGATTCTGGACTTGGCATACAATGTGCGGGATTTTGAATATATGTTAGGTCAATTTGCCTTTGCCCGCTCCGGGGTGGATATTGGCAACGAGCCGAGCCTGCAACGCCTGGATATCAGCACGGTGATGGACAAGGCAGCGCGAATTCGCGACGACATCGCCACGGCCAAACGCGATGGCCAAACAAGCCGCGGGCCCGCCGAATACCTCTATGAAGAGGCAACCAAGGCCGCCAGCCTGGCGCTGCACGGCATGCATATTTTTCCGCCGGATGTGGCCACGCAGCGCACCTGGCAAAACTCCGGTGAGCGTATCATGTGCGTGTTGACCGGTGAGACGCCAACACCTGCGCACGCTATCCAGGATATCATAAAGCTGGAACAAACGAGCCTCGCTCTCGCAACCAGCGAGGCGGCTTTCCTCCATGAACTCACCGCCTTGCGCAACGATCTAACCCAGCGTGCCTCGGCCTGCGGCGAAGGCCGCCATCTAGCCCTGGAAGCCGCCTACAACCGCGCCGATTGGTTTTTTAACGCATTCCTCTTATTCTTTGTCGGGGCACTTTGCGCGGTGGCTATGTGGATGGCTGGCCCCGGCCGCCGTGGCGCGGGCATCCTGCCCGCCGCCAATCTTTCTATCCCACAAGGCACAGACCCACCTGATGGTAATGGCCGCGCCGGTCGCATCTTGGCTGGCATCACCCTCGGCTGGACTCTCAGCGGCCTGGTGTTGTGTATTATCGCTATCGTCGAGCGTTGTCTTATCATGCAGCGCGCACCGGTGGGCAACCTCTACGATACCATCATTTTCATCAGTGCCGCATGTGTCTCGCTGGCCTTGGTTATCGAGTGTATCACCCGCCGCCGCTTTGCTCTTGGCCTCGCCCCGATCCTCGGCACCCTGCTTGTCTTCTTGTCGCGCCGCTACGAAATGGGCGACCCCAAGGACCACCTCGACCCGCTCGTCGCGGTGCTCGCGTCTAATTTCTGGCTCACCATCCACGTCATCACCATCACACTTGGGTATGCGGCCGGGCTGTTGTGCGCATTGCTCTCCGCCCTCTACATCCTGATGCGCGGCCTGCGCTTGGACCGCGCCGACGGCGAAATGCGCCGCTCCCTGAGTCTCGCGGTTTATGGCATGGTCTGCCTGACGTTATTTCTATCACTGGTCGGCACCGTGTTAGGTGGTATCTGGGCCAACGACTCTTGGGGCCGTTTCTGGGGCTGGGATCCTAAGGAAAATGGGGCATTGCTCATAGTCATCTGGACCCTCGTGATCCTGCATGCCAAGCTGGGTGGGTTCATCAAGGAATGGGGCCTGCATCTGGCCTCGGTGTTCACCGCCTGCATCGTGGTGTTCTCGTGGTGGCATGTAAACTTCCTCGGCGTAGGCCTCCACAACTACGGCTTCACCGCCGGCAAGGATGTGCTGTGGACGTTCTATCTGGCTTTGCTCGGCCTCATCATTTTCGGCTCTATCTCCAAGTGGCTCGAAAGCCGCGAGTGAGCTTCCCAGACCGCCCGACATCCGTAAGGCCGTCTCTACTCACAGCCCGTGTCATCACCACTCACGTACAAAAAAAGCCCTTCCGGCTCAGCGGAAGGGCTTGGTTTGAATTGATGCGGAAACTTCCCCTGTTAGTTAGACAGCCATGTCCTTGAGCTTCTTCAAGGGCCGCACTTTCACCGCGGTGGAGGCGGGCTTGGCCTTGAATGTTACTTCCTCCTTGGTGAAGGGATTGATTCCCTTGCGGGCCTTGGTCGCCGGCTTGCGCACAGTGCTGATTTTCAGCAGACCGGGAAACACGAATTCACCCACGGCGTTTTTCTTGACGTGTGCCTCGATCACCTCGGTCAGGCTGTCCAGAACCGCCGCCACTTGTTTGCGTGCGAGTCCGGTGTCTGTGGCGATCTGATCGAGAATTTGTGTCTTGGAAAGTTTGTCTTTGATCGGTTTGAGCTTGGTTGCCATGCGCGGAGGGTACTGAAGTTATGATGAAGGTCAACTCATAAATTATAAAAAACCGCCTCTCAGACACGTTTTTTTTGCTGCAATCCAAGATGAACGTGCAGGTGAGTGTAGCGAAAAACCGTGTTTCAAGAGAGTCGGGGCACCTCAGATTGCCCCGAAATATGGGCTATCCTAATGTCAGATTTCCTGAGTCGGGTATTTCCGGCTTGCCGGACTCAGGGATTGGAGTCACGCTGTGGACATGAGGAGTGCATCGGATGCACCTGTGATTCGCGAGACTAACCCCCCACCCTCACCCCCATCATGATCAAGCCAGAACTCCTCCAACAATTTATCGTCGAACCCGGTACGAACGTGAACCTGAAACATTTCGTGACCGACTGGACGGAAACCGAAGCTGCCCAGGAATTTGGCAAGAATGCCATCAAAGAGCACGCCAACGAGGCTCTAGCGGAAACCCACAAGCGCCTTGATGCCGCCCAGGAACTGCTTTACGCCAGCGACACCCACTCGGTGCTGCTCATCTTCCAGGCGATGGACGCCGCTGGCAAGGATGGCACCATTCGCCATGTCATGTCCGGCGTTAATCCGCAGGGCTGTCAGGTCTTTAGTTTCAAAAAACCTTCCGCCGAGGAACTCGATCATAATTTCCTGTGGCGTTACATGAAGGCGCTGCCCGAGCGCGGCCGCATCGGAATTTTCAATCGCTCGTATTATGAGGACGTGCTCGTCGTCAAAGTCCATCCAGAATGGCTCGGGCCGGGCCAACCCGCCAACCCCGACGAGAAGTTCTGGAAGAAGCGTTACGAGGATATCAATAACTTCGAGAAACACCTCGCCCGCAACGGCACTCTAGTGCTCAAGTTTTTCCTTCACCTATCCAAAGGCGAGCAAAAAAGACGCTTCCTTGAGCGCCTCACTAATCCCGATAAGCATTGGAAATTTTCCGAAGCTGATATGGCCGAGCGCGAACTCTGGAAGGACTATCAAAAAGCTTTTGAGGAGGCTCTCAGCGCCACCAGCACCAAGCGTGCTCCTTGGCATGTTATCCCCGCCGACCGCAAATACGTCGCCCATGCCTTGGTGGCGGACATCGTGACCACCGCCATCCAGAGTCTGGACTTGGAATACCCAATAGTCTCTCCCGACAAAAAAGCCAAGCTCGAAGCCGCCCGCTCACGCCTTGAAAACAAGGACCCGGCCGAACCCGGGGAGCCCACCGTGACAGAGTGATAGAGTGACAGAGTGACAGAGTGACAGAGTGATAGAGTGATAGAGTGATAGATAATGGCACGCCCGATAAAATAGCTGTGCCACGGCATTTGAGACGGATTGTGTGGTGGCTCCTTATCTTGAGGCAGCCCTGACGCCCCGGTGCCTACCTCCGACACAAATTCCCGCGCTTCTCTCTGCTGCCTCAGCGCCTCTGCGTTTTGTTGAATTCCTGCCTCAATCTTCCTGCCTTAAAGTGCCCTCGCTGTGCTGATGGATGAGCGGGCGTAAATGGCTCTGCGTGCCCGTAAGGCCGGGGTCGGCCGCTATGACAGCGTCGGCCAGGGCACGGGCTTCACGCAGCAACGCGGTATCGGCTAGAAAATCACTGAACCGCAGAGCAGCCAGACCACTCTGCGCTGTGCCTAACACGTCGCCGGGCCCGCGCAAGCGCAGGTCTGCCTCGGCGATTTCAAAACCATCCGCCGTGTGCTCGAGGATTTTGAGTTTTTCTAGACCATCGGGATTTTTACCGTCGGTTAGAAGTATACACCACCCCTTGTGGGCGCCGCGCCCGATTCGCCCGCGGAGTTGATGGATCTGTGCCAGACCAAAACGCTCGGCATGATGCAATATCATGACGCTGGCGTTGGCAACATCCACGCCCACCTCGATCACGCTGGTGGCGACCAATGCGGCAATCTCGCCGGAGCGAAACCGGCTCATCACGGCTTCCTTCTCTTCCGGCTTGAGCTTGCCATGGAGCAGCCCAACTTGGCATCCCGGAAGCCGCTTCTGCCATTTGGCATATGCCTCAATGGCGGATTCGGCATTGAGCGATTCGCTTTCCTCAACAAGCGGATAGACGAGGTAGGCTTGGCGGCCATCGGCGAGTTGCTGCTTGATGAATTTGGTGACATCTGTCTGCTTGGGGGCAATGCGCACAGCAGTGACGATTTTGCCGCGGCCGGGCGGTTTCTCATCTAACACTGATACGTCGAGGTCGCCGTAGAGCGTCATGGTCAGAGTGCGCGGAATGGGCGTGGCGGTCATCACCAGCACATCCGGCACCAGGCCCTGGCTGATGAGCGCGGCACGCTGGGCGACGCCGAATTTGTGCTGTTCATCAATGACGACCAAGCTGAGATCGCGGAACGCCACGGCGTCATAGAGCAAGGCATGAGTACCGATGATGATTTGCGTTTCAGCAGACGGATCGGAGCGGTTGGATTCGTCTCGGTTGGCGGTGCGCAGGGCAATGGCGAGGCCTAACGGTTCCAGCCATCGCCGGAACGTGAGATAATGTTGTTCAGCGAGCATTTGGGTGGGGGCCATCAGCGCGGCCTGGCCACCTGAGTCGATGGCCATGAGCATGGCTGCCATAGCTACAAATGTCTTGCCAGACCCCACATCGCCTTGCAGTAAACGGTGCATCGGCCGCGCCTCTCGCAGATCGGCCACGATCTCCTTGATGGAACGCTTTTGGGCAGCGGTTAGATCAAACGGCAGTCCCGCGTAAAACCGCTTGAGCAGCGTGGTGCGGGTCCCCTGCACGCGGCCCGGTTGTTCGGCATAGCGGGCGCGGCGCCACACAACATTGAGTTGCAGCGCAAAAAACTCTTCCAGCGCGAACCTCCGCCGCGCGGCCTGTGCCTGCTCGAGAGATTGTGGAAAATGCACCTCGCTCAGCGCCTGATACCGCGGCGTGGCTGGTTCAACGTCGCGGATTGACGCCAAACTGGCCGGATCGGTTTGCTGCAGCAGTTGGTAGATGATTTCGCGTAGGCGGCGTTGCGCCATTCCAGATAGATTCTTGTAAATGGGCACGATGCGCTCCAGATGGATGGGCGCTGCGGTATCGTCCTCGCGCAATACTTCAAACTCCGGGTGGTCGATGACCAGTCGCCCGTTGTAATCCTTGACCTTGCCATAAAGGACGACTTCGTGGCCGGTGGCTAATAATTTATTGATGAACGGCATGTTATACCAGCGGCAGGTGACTTTGCCGCTGCCGAAAACCCCGCCGGACCCGTCCATCAAGATGGCTTCATAAAACCGCCGACCTTGGCCGAACCCCCGCAGCGCGGCATCGATGACCGTGCCGCGCAGACACACGGGTTGCGCCGTGGGTTGGTTGGGAAAGGCATCAAAGCGCCGCCGGTCCTCATAGCGCCGCGGTAAGTGCTCCAGCACCGCTGCCGCCGTGCTCAGCCCGGCGGCTGCCAGTGCCGCGATGTCCTTGGGCGGCAGGTGGGCGTACGAGGACAATGCGTCATGTGCGGAAATCACCCGCTCAGAGTGCGCGCTGCTTCGCGCTTTTTCAAGCCGACAGGTTCGTCCTCAGTCAACATTCATGAATCATTTTCAGATATTGAACCGCTACCAAATCCCGCCAACTCGCAAAAATTCACTTTTTTGTTCGGGCGAACATCTTTTTTCTTGCGTTACGGTCGTTTCCGCAGTAATTATGCGCCACACCAATTACTCCCCATGGCTGCCAAACAAACATCCGAAGAATCCGCCGCTGAAAAACACGCCGAAGCCCGCAAGCGCAACCTCGACCTCGCCATCGCCTCTATCCAAAAGGAATTCGGTGAGGCCGCCATCATGCGCATGGGCGATGGTCACCGCGTCGATGTGGACGTCATCCCCACCGGCAATTTACTCATCGATCGCGCCTTGGGCGTCGGCGGCTTCCCGCGCGGTCGCATGGTCGAGGTCTTCGGCCCCGAGTCCTCAGGCAAAACCACCCTCACCCTCACCGTCATCGCCCAGGCCCAAAAACGCGGCGGAATCGCTGCCTTCATCGATGTCGAGCACGCGCTGGACCCCCAGTACGCCAAAAAACTCGGCGTCAACATGGACGACTTGCTCGTCTCCCAACCCTCGTCCGGCGAAGAGGCTTTGCAAATTTGCGAGGCCCTGGTCCGCTCCAATGCCATCGACGTCATCGTCCTCGATTCGGTAGCCGCCTTGGTCACCAAACAAGAACTCGATGGCGAAATCGGTGATTCCACCGTCGGCGCCCAGGCCCGCCTGATGAGTGCTGCTATGCGCAAGCTCACCGCGCTCGTTTCCAAGGCTCGCACGGTGGTCATCTTCACCAATCAAATCCGCGAGAAAATCGGCGTCATGTTCGGCAACCCGGAGACCACTCCCGGCGGCCGTGCCCTCAAGTTCTTTTCCTCGCTACGGGTGGATATCCGGCGCATCGGCCAAATCAAGGCCACCGACGGCACTGTCACCGGCAACCGCACCAAGGTGAAAATCGTCAAAAACAAGGTAGCGCCGCCGTTCACCGAGGCTGAGTTCGACATCATGTACAACGAGGGGATTTCCTCCACCGGTTCGTTGCTCGATCTGGCCTTGGAAATGGAAATCGTGCAGAAGCGCGGTTCTTGGTTCAGTCATAACGGCACCCAGCTCGCCCAAGGCCGCGATGCCGCCAAAGAACTCCTCAAAGGCGACCCCGTCCTCTACGCCGAAATAGAAACCAAGGTCAAAGAACAGCTCGAAGCGAAGAAAAAAAACTGATCGGCTAGTGAGTCTGCGCCTCAGACCTCAGACGGAGAATTCTACCTGGCTACAGCCTCTAGCCACAGGCTTCGCATCGGAAGTGCTGCATTTGGCCGAATTGCGCTTGCGATCGAATTTCGTGCAATCCTAGGCTTGACACCTGCCCACCCCGGCCTAATTCTCCCTCTCACGCCAGCGCGTACGGCGGGGTAGCCAACCGGTAAGGCAGTGGTTTGCAAAACCGCCATTAATGGGTTCGATTCCCATCCCCGCCTCCACTTTTTCCCTTGTAGATCAAGGGTTTGCGGCGAATCGGAGCAGTTAGGGAAAAACCCTGAAAACGCCAAAAAACGCCCGAAAACGCACCAAAACGCACCAAAACGCACCCAAAACGCCCGAAAACGCACCCAAAAACGGATGGGTAAGTGGATGGCGGATTTTTCCCAGCATTTCACTAACACCCTGGCCCGGTTGTCGCGATCCACGCGCCCGACTGCGCTCGTGAATCGACAAAACCGCGGATTTAGGTCAAACTCCCGGATGAGGCCATGAGGCCCCAGTCCGCTCGATCACCCTTGATTTCCTAAAATCAGACCAAACACGCATTTTCTCCTCACTATTGTCTTGGTACGTCCTCCTAATCATTGGATCCAGTGGAACGTGCCGTGGCAATCTGCAGGGATCGCACTGTGCATTTGCGCGGTCAATCAGGGGGTCGACAACGACACCACACCGAATTACCCGGGTTGCCATACGCAGGGGAACACCCGAAGAGGAGACAAGTCACGGTTGGACGCGGCAATTGATTTAATCCCGCATGCGCACACGGAAAAATCTCTTCGGCTGGGCACGGTACGATCCGGTCGGTTTAGTCACCTGCACCGGTATGTCAGTCCAGGATACTAACTCATCCGATTCCTGTAACACATTCGTACCATCATTGACCCAGTTGACGGAGAATTGACCGCTATCACCAGACTCAATGGCGATATGTTCTGTCGTCGTGCTGAGATGAACGGTGCCAAAGGGGTTTTGACTGAAGTCCACGGGGTATTGACCCGGCGCAATCTTGAACTTGGCGAAACCGAAATCATGTGCGGCATTCTCGTCGAGCGGCGTTTCTTGCGTGATGGTGAAAACGGGCACGGCATCAGTCTGCGCGGTGAGGAATTCCAAGTTCAGGCCGTTGGCGTGCGTCAAGAGCACAGGCGCGCCGTCTGGAGTTCCAAAGGGATTCATCGAGCAGATGCCGAAGCCAGGGAAACAACCGCCGAACACACCCGGCATACCGATTGTAATCCACCGGATGAGCGGGCGCTCGGACGCTGCCGACGTGCTCTCGTTGGTAATGGTGAGTTCGGGAACGCCCGAAGCCATGATCGAGACGCTGGTGAACGCAGTGATCGTCGGTGCCGATTCCGGTAGGATTGCGATCCGGTCTCCGACGACAGCCGCAGTGCTCTGAAACTTAATGTCCGTTGGGCCGCGCAAGGTCAGTGCACCGCCCAGAACGGGTTTTTGCGTGGGCCGCCCCCAATGGTCATCACTCACGCAGCCATTGACAGAGCAGAAAGTTCCACTTTGTCCGCTGGCCGAATAGACCAGATTACTGCCGTTGAAGACCAGCACGGTCACAGTGGTGGCGCCGATTGCGGAGAAATCGGCGCTCACAGCATACTTGCCTGAGCTGAGTTTAGTCATGCGCCAGGAACCCAGCGGGCCGGCGGTGCTTGCTCCGAGAACCTGCCCTGTGGCACTGCTCTCGATGAAGGCTCCGGCTGGCAGCGTCGTGCCGTTCGCATCCAAGTCTGACCAATAACCATCCCATGAGGTCACATTGGGCAATGCAATATTCACGCCACCAATGCCCGTGCTTGTTGCACTCCATTGCAGCAGAACACCGCCTCCTCCCGCAGGTTGTGAAAGCGCGACATCACCAACGGGCTGATGCATAAGATCGCCAAAACCCACGTTGCTGCGATTGAACCGCGCGGCCGCCTGATGCAAAATCGTGCCCGGCTTGTATTTGATCCGGTGATCAATCACGCTCCGTTGAGCGGACTGATCAAGATTCAACGCGGCGCGTTGTGCGGCACTCAAGCCGCAGGCAATGAGATAATCTTCCTCCAACGCCGGAGCGACACCATCCGCGCAATCCAACTTGAAATCGTCCCATTGTGTCTGGGTGATCTCGTCGTTGAGCAGGCCAAGGGCTTCGTATGCGTTGGCGGCATCTTCGAGCGCGACGGACATTTGCTGTACAAGGTTGCTCGCCGCGACCGTGTCCTTCTCCGCACGCAACTCGCGGCTAATACCAATGACAATATTTGCCTTCCCGATAAATGCTTGCTCCGCTTGGGTTCCCACCACTGGAACATCGGGGCAATTCATCGCCAGCAACGCTTGCATAGCCGCGTCTGAATGTGGAACCGTGCCCACGCCCATGAGCCCCTCTGGCGTTACATCCGGCCCGCTCGTGATGTTAGGGTTATTGGAAATGACAGCATTCAATGAAAATATCGCGGTTTGAACACCGATTAACGCGACACCAACGGGAACATTGCCGGTGGAACCGGAGACCACCCCGCCTACAGTGCACAATACACCCAACAAATCCTTCCAAGTGAATTTCGCTTCGCAGGGAGTTGGCATCACCACCACTCCCACCGTGAGCGCCAATAAAATCCGGGCCTTGGTCTGACCCCTTTTCCAAGTGCCGGATGGATTCGTTTGATTCAAGCTGTACGGTATCGTGCTTTTCATAATATTCTGTTAGTATCTGGATTGTTTGTTTATTTGACGTTTGCAGGTATCCCTCAACAAGAACTTCCATACGGTGGATTTTCGGCGTGGAAAGTGACCGCATGACAGATTCACAGGCAAATATCGGGTGCATCGTAACGACTGCTGCGCCTCTGTAAAGACTTTTTTTGGAAATTGTGTTCTTTTATTCGTGCATAATGGATTAAGATGCCATTTTACGGGTGGAGGGGGGCGGAAAGGTGACGTTTGAGTCGCCAGCCGGAGGATTGCCCCTGCGTGGTGCAGGCGGCCTGGCCGCAGTCATGA
The DNA here is from genome assembly GCA_037133195.1 of Verrucomicrobiota bacterium. GTDB lineage: Bacteria > Verrucomicrobiota > Verrucomicrobiia > Verrucomicrobiales > Akkermansiaceae > Luteolibacter. Next base: position 13,558 of record JBAXOP010000038.1, read on the forward strand.
AAAACCGTGAAGCCCTCGCCGGGCAACGGGTGCTAAGGAGGAAAATGGGAAAGGTTGCGCGACGTATGCGGACGGTGGAGCCTAGCCATGCGCGGGCCGGATCGGAGTAGGTGACGTATGCCCGTACGGCAGCGCTGCATGGTGGCGCCGAAGAGCGCGAGTTTGACTTCTTTGGCTGCGAACATCCCAGGGGCGGAATGGCCCACGCCACGGGTTTCGATTTTTCGCCAGTTGAAGGCCCACTTCCTTTGGGCTGCGAGTTTGCGGGCCATCGTGAAACAAGCGCGGCCTCGCTCAACCCGGTTCCGGCCCTGTTTCATAGCGGTGCCATGAAATCTTGGTTACGCGCAATTGACAAATGGATGTCCCACATCACGATGAATCGCTCCGCCTGCCAACATTCGTTATGTCCATGATTATCTGTATTCACCTTGGGTTAGAATTTCAGCCAAGCCGCCCTATGTTCATATCTGGTTCCTTGTCATGACCGTGTTAGCCTGCGATCTCGGTGGCACGCGCACCAAGCTCGGAATCGTCCGTGACGGGCAGGTTCTGGCTCAAAGTATCGTCTCTTCGAATTCAAATCAGGGCCTCGCCTCGCTCTTGCCGCTGCTCAAGACCGAGTGGCTTCGCTTGCTTAAACAATTTGATCTCCGCCCGAGTGATTGCTATGGCGTGGGGGTCTCTTTTCCCAGTCTCATCGACTATACCAACGGTCGCATTCTCGATGCTTACGGCAAATTCGATGATGCGATGGCCATAGATTTGCGGGCATGGTCACGTGCCGAACTCGGCCTGCCGTTGGCGATCGAAAACGATGCCCGCATGGCATGCATCGGCGAGTGGCAACACGGAGCGGGCAAAGGATCGAAAAATCTTGTGATGGTGACGCTCGGCACCGGCTTGGGAACCAGTGTAATTATGGAGGGCCGCGTGTTGCGCGGGGTTCACGGCCAGGCCGGCGTGTTGGGCGGCCACCTGACGCTGCGCTACGGCGGGCGGGCCTGTGCCTGTGGCAATACTGGATGCGCCGAGGCCGAGGCTTCGTCGTTTTCGTTGGCGCATCTGGCGAGCACGCATTCCGGATTCGTGAACAGTCCGCTAGCTAACAACCCCCAGATCGACTATGCCTCGCTTTTCCGATATGCGGCTGCCGGTGATGCCTGTGCCATGGCATTGCGCGACCACAACCTATTGGTTTGGTCTTCACTTGCAGTCAGTCTCATTCATTCCTATGACCCGGAATTGCTGATCTTCGGCGGTGGCATTATGGCGTCTGCCGATGTGATTCTACCCGCGCTGAGGGATTATGTTAGGCGGCACGCCCACACGCCCTGGGGGCAGGTTCGGGTTGAGACATCCGCCCTTGGGGATCAAGCCGCCTTGGTCGCCGCCGAATGGTTGCTGAAAGAACAATCTGGTGAGGTTGCGCCTCAGACGCAAGACATCAAGGCGCAAGAGGAAAAAATTTGATCTAACGACAACATCTTTGGTTTTAAATCCATGAGAAAATCGAATTACGACAAGTATCCCACCATATTGGTACCCGCGTCCGACGGCACCTGTGTTGCGGGTTGGACGGCGATCGGCCAGCGTTTGCGCGACACCCTATCAGCACGAGCAACTCAAAAGACGATCCTGGCAGTCGAGTGTTATCCCGGCGTTGATGAGTCTTTGCTAATCCAATCATTATTCCATGAGCTACAGCCATCACGGGTCATCCGCAGTTCGGAGATGATGCTACCGGAAGAGGATATCAACCGGCTTTGCGAGCCGTTCTTAGGTGGCGATGATCCGGTATTCGGCTTTCTCTGCGGATTGATTTTGCCCCAATTCTTCGATCCCGTACTCATTGGCCAAATCCGGAGTTCGATTGATGCGATGGATACTGGCCTCGTACTTGTGCTAGGCGTGGGAGCCACCCTGATGTGCGATCCGGATTTACTGGTTTATGCCGATCTCGCCCGCTGGGAAATCCAATTGCGCCAGCGCCGCAAGGAAATTTCCAACCTCGGCCTCAAGCAGCCCGAACTTGCCCAAAACCTCAAATACAAACGCGCGTTTTTCATCGACTGGCGGGTGGCCGACCGCTGGAAGAAACCGCTGTTGCGCCAGGCGGACTATTTTCTCGACACGCATCAGAGCGCGGAGCCGAAGCTGGCGGATGGACACGCCGTGCGCCGCGCTCTGGTCCATGCGGCGACCCGGCCATTCCGCGTGGTGCCATTATTCGATCCGGGTGTCTGGGGTGGGCAGTGGATGAAAGACATCTGCGACCTAGACCGCTCGGCGGTGAACTACGCCTGGTGTTTCGATTGCGTCCCGGAGGAAAACTCATTGTTGTTAGGCATGGGTGAGCACCGCATTGAGCTGCCATCCATCAATCTGGTATTTGAGCAACCCCAGAATTTATTAGGCGAGCGCGTCCACGCCCGATTCGGCACCGAGTTTCCGATACGTTTTGATTTTCTCGATACCATGGGAGGCGGCAATCTATCATTCCAGGTGCATCCGCTCACTGAGTATATACAGGAGCAATTTGGCATGCACTACACGCAGGACGAGAGTTATTACATACTGGATGCCGGACCGGAGGCAGAAGTCTATCTCGGCCTCAAAGAGGGAGTGGATCCTGCGGCCATGTTGCGCGATCTGGCAGCCGCCCATTCCGGGTCGGCTCCCTTTCCAGACAAACTTTACGTCAATCGTTTCCCTGCTAAAAAACACGATCATTTTCTCATTCCAGCCGGCACCGTCCATTGTTCCGGTGCGGAGTCCATGGTCCTTGAAATCAGCGCCACTCCCTATATCTTCACCTTCAAAATGTGGGATTGGGGACGCCTGGGATTGGATGGAAAACCACGCCCCATCCACCTGGATCACGGCATCAAAAACATCGATGGGTCCCGCACCACCGGCTGGACCCGCGAGCACCTCGTCAACCGCATCGAACCGCTCGGGACGGGTGACGGCTGGCGTGAGGAACGCACCGGCCTGCATGAACGTGAGTTTATCGAGACCCGCCGCCATTGGTTCACCAAAGCGGTACCCCATGATACCTGCGGAGGCGTGAATGTCTTAAACCTTGTCGAGGGCGAACAAGCCATCGTCGAAAGTCCGACCGGCGCGTTCAAGCCCTTTGTGGTCCACTACGCCGAAACTTTCATCGTCCCTGCAGCCGTTGGTCCCTACACCATCCGACCCCACGGCCCGGCAACCGGCTGTCAATGCGCCACCCTTAAAGCCTACGTCAGGGCTTGAGATGATGGTTTTTCAAGTAACATCATTTGACTCTGAAGAGGAAAATAGCCCCTCAGATAAACGCAGATTCATTTGTGATCGTCTCAACGTCAAAATGTGCCAAAGCATTTCCACCGAGTTCAGAAACGGTGACCCTGGACCGCCGCCTTTTTTAGCAACCCGTATTTCGGTGAGAAAATGAAGGCCAGTAGAAACACCGCGCCGAGCACCAGCACGATGGTCGGGCCTTGCTCGAGGTTGAGGTGCCAGCCGATGATCACGGCGGCGGCTGAGGCAAACCCGCCTAACAACGAGCCGCCCCAAAATAGCGTGCTCGTGGAATCTGTTAGAAGATAGATAGTAGCGGCAGGGGTGACCAGCAAGCCGAGGGCGAGCATGCAGCCGACGGCTTGTAGCGAGGCAATGAGCACAACGATGAGCACTGCTAGCAACAAGTAGTTGAGGGCGCGGATAGGTACGCCGAGGGTGGCCGCCACCTCGGCGTCGAACAAGGTCATGAGCAACGGGCGGTGGAGGGCGGTGAGCACCCCGAGGGCCGAACAGGAAATCCAGAACGTCGTCCACAAATCGCCATCGCGCAGGCCCATGATATTGCCGAAGAGCCACTCATCGATTTGTTGGGTTACGCCGAGGCGGCGCAACAGGATGATGCCGCCACTGAAGGCTGCGGTGTAGAGGATGGCTAGCGATGAATCCTGGTCGAGGCGTGATCCGCGGGAAACGGCGAGCGATCCCAGACCAATGAGCAAGGCGGCAAACAAGGCCCCCAGGAAAGCACTCCACTCGTGCAAGCCAGCCACCAGGACGGCCACGGCGATGCCGGGCAACAGGGCATGGGATAGCGAACCGACCTTGAGCGCGGATTTTTTCAATACGACAAACGCGCTGGCATAACCGTTGGTCAGACCGATAAGCAAAGCGGCGAGGATAGCACGCTGGTTGAAGGGATGTTGCAGTGGTTCTGTTAGCCAGTCGATCATGCGAGTTCCTTTCCAGCATTAGCGGGTTGTGCGAAGGTCTGCTCCAACAGCGCCTCGGTGAACACCTCGGCCACCGGACCGTAGGCAACGCATTTGCGGCGCAGCAGCAGAACTTCATCGTAAATGTCGCGCACGGTATCCAGATCGTGGTGGGCGGCGAGTACCAGCCGCCCTTCTTTAGTTAGATCACGCAACGTGTGGCCGAGAGCCATTTTGGCGGGGTGGTCGAGGCCACTGAAGGGTTCGTCGAGCAACAAAACGTGGGCCTCCTGGGCGAGGGCGCGGGCGAGGAATACGCGCTGTTGTTGGCCGCCGCTCAAGGCGCTGATCTGGCGGTGTTGCAGATCTAGCAAGCCCATGGCAGCCAGCGCGTGCTCGATCGCGGCGTCGTCGCTGGCGGCGAATGGCCGCCACCAACCGGCTTGCGGATAGCGGCCCATGCGGACCACACCGCGCACGGTGATGGGAAACTGCCAGTCCACATTTTCGCGTTGCGGCAGATAGGCAATCTCGCGGCTCCACTTCGCCACCTGAGTGCCGCGCCAGACGATTTTACCAGCAGCGACGGGTAGCAAGCCGGCGATGGCTTTGAGCAAGGTGCTTTTGCCGGCACCGTTGGGACCGATGAGTGCGACGCAGGACCCGCATGAGGTGGCAAAGGAAATACCATCCAGTGCAAGTCCCTCACGGTAGCGGACGCCTAGGGATTCCACGTTCAGCTCGTGGTGATGGCCGCAATGGGTACAGGAATCATGAGGGGCGGGCATGGGGTCAGGGTGAGTGCCAGTTGAAACGCAGCGGCTGGACCAGCGACCCGCTACCGAGTAGATAGCGGGTCTGGGCCTCGCGGATATCCGGCATTACCGTTAGAAAAACGGCGGTATCTGCCGGGCTGTCACCGAAGTCGGCTTTCAGCAATAAATCGAGGGAGTCCTGATGGATGGGCAGGGCGGACTCGCACTCGGACTCGCCGGCCGCCACGTCCGTTAGATCGAGCAAGATGGTGCCGTCTTCGGTGGTGAGGCGCAGTGAGCGGGCCGGGGCGAGCAATTTGAGGCGTAAAATCGCCGGTGTGAGGGTGTCTGACGCGGGTGGAGGGGTGAATTGCTCAGCAGCGTGCAGCGTGCGGTTCGAGGTGAGGTGGTGCAATGGGATAGCCAGCAGGGCCATGGTGGCAAGCACACCGGCGGTACCGGCCAGCGGGGAATGAAGGAATTTCCAATCCATCAGGGTGAGGCCAGGGCTTGGGTGATGGCTTGTACGTTGTGGCGGAGCATTGCCTCGAAGCCCGCGTCCTTACCGCTGCCATTGCCATCGGCGATGAGCGGCGTGGCGAGGGTGGTGGCGGTGGCTGTGGCGATGGATTGGAGGACCTTGGCATTGGCATTGGACTCCGGGAAAATTGCCTTGACCCCGGAATGTTTCACCGCTGCGATTGTCTTGGCCAACGTCTGCGGCGTGTTGTTTTGCTCATCATTCAACCCAGCCACGGCAATGACCGTGAAATCAAATTCCTTGGCAAAATACGCAAATGCATTGTGGGCGGTGACCAGTTTGCGCTGGGCACGCGGCACTTTCGCCAGTTCGCTGCTGGCCCAGCGCTGCAATAACTCGAGGCGTACACCGTAAGCTTGTGCGTTGGCTAGATAGATCGCTTTACCCGCCGGATCCTTGTCCGCGAGCGCCAGCGCCACCACCCGCGCGGCGCGGCGCATGTTGTTCACCCCGTGCCACCAATGCGGGTCTGCCGTGCCGACGGCCGGCGCCGCGTCCGTGACACAATCCCCATCATTGGCGGCCATCAACGACGGAATGGTGCGGCCAACCTCGACGAAACTCACCCCTTGCAAGGTATCCATGAGGCGATTCAGATAGGGTTCCAGCCCCTTGCCGGCAGCCAATACCAGCGCCGACGCCTGCATCCGTTCTAAATCGCCAGGCCGCGGCTCGTAATGGTGCGGATTGCCGCCATCAGCGACCAAATCCACCACTCTCACCCGCTCGCCGCCGACCTGCCGCGTCAGATCCGCCATCAGCGGGTGCAAAGCAGCTACCTGCAATGGAGCGGCACTGGTAAGTGCGGCAGCCAGCAGGCCTATCAGCCAGATGAGTGTTGCTATGAGCGTTGTTATGGACATACCGCCTCGAAGCTATGCCGCCAGCGAGTGAATGCAAGCGAATTGCCACCGCAGAGAATTGCCACCGCCCTTGTCATGGCCCCCCGCTGGCGATCACGGATTGGGACTTGACTTAGGCGGCTGGCGAAGAATCATTTCCCTCGCATGAAAAAACTCACCCGCTCCATTCCCATGCTGTTGCTAGTAGTCGGCGCGTTGGTGTCCAACCACTCCAACGCCGGATGCTGCCTTCCGGAGAGCGACGCCCAGGCGTTCGACACATGCCAGGGGGTCGCGCAGGTCGAGGTGATTTCCGCAGAGGCCTTTTTGGCGCTGGATCAAACGATCCAGACGCGGATGCGCCTCAAGGTGCTGGAATGCTTCAAAGGGGACGCCGTCAATGAGATAGAGATCACATCGCCGGGCGGTACGATCGACCAGCGCAGTGATGTGCGCTCGGACTCGATGGTGCTCGAGGCCGGAAAATCATACGTGCTGCTGATGAATCGCGCGGCCGATGGCACATGGTCCGCCCAACCCCATCGTGCGTATCGCTCACCACTCAACCGCCGCAACGCACAGGAGTTTTTCCGCGGCCGCGCGCGAGGCAAACGGCCGCATTTGATAGCCGCCTCCGCTCCCGAGGTGGGCACTTCGCAAGCTAACTCAGGAGGCGTGCCCGGGTCCGTGGTGACCCCCACGGGCTACATGGAAACCAGCAGTCAACCGACCCGCTTCACCACCTGCGATGGCGACGAGCCAATCCCATATCTCATCGACATTGATCCCTCGAAACTCCCGACTGGCATGACCCAGCAGGGTGCGGTCGCGGCCGTAGCGGAAGCGCTGAGTGCCTGGGCATCCCAGTCATCGCTCAAGTTTCGTTATGAAGGCACCCAGTCGTTCGGCATCGCCGCGAGCGCCATCACCACTCAGGACCGCCGCTTGAGAATCCAACTTCACGATACCTACAACGCGATTAATACCAGCGGGGTGCTGGGCATCGGCGGGGGAAGTTTCCGCTCGGCAAGCAGCAACTTCACCGGGGCGAGAGTCGCTACCCAAGGATTTCAGGAGCGACTTTTCGGCTATGCGGTCATCGAGAGCACCAGCAACGCGGCGGCACTACTCAACACGGCCACCTTCAAACGTGTACTCACCCATGAAATCGGCCACGCTCTCGGCCTCGCACATTCCAGCGAAAACCCTTCCGAGCCCAATGCCATCCTCAAGGCCGCCACTATGTATTACACCGCCGCCAGCGGCTCCACTGGCGCGACAATCCAGATCTACGATGTTGACCGCATCCAGTTCGGGTACCCGCCTGCCAACTCACCGCCATACGCGACGGACCGCGTCCTAGCTGCCGTCACGACCCATTCGTCTTACGGCAGTCTGCCAGTTGGAGCGCTGGGAGTGAACCGGATTCAACTGCGCGCCTTTTCCCGGCAAGGCTCCCCGCTGAGCGCCAGCTTGAACAGCAGCACCAGCATGAATGGCACCTTCTCCTTGTCTGGAACCGTGCTCATCTACACACCCTCGGGTTTCATTAATGCATTACGGCTCAGCGACGCGCAGATTGAGGCGGGTACCTATTACGATCAGGCCTCGGTCCTGTTTAGCGATGGCGTCAACGCCAGCCGTTCCGTTAGCTGCAATGTGGTCGCCCTATTACCGGACACCACCCCATCGGACGGTCTCCCCGATGCTTGGATGATTCAGCATTTTGGCACCACGGCTGTGGGTGCCCTTGGGTCGGGTCGCAACCCCGATGACGACCCGGACCACGACGGCTTGAGCAACCGCGTCGAGTTTTACTTGAACACCGACCCCAACCTAGCAAACAGCGGTCCGGTACACCCATCCTACCAGCACTCCACACGCCAACTCTCATACAGCCCGATACGTTTCGCTCCCTATTCGCTCGAGTCATCCACCTCCCTCGCCGCCGGGTCATGGACGCTGCGGCGCGTCGCCTCACTCTATCAAAGCAGCGGCACCCTCACGCATGACTTTACCGGTGCCCCCACTCCGCAAAAAGAATTTTTCCGTGTTGTGACCGGCCCGTGATTGGAACCGTAACTCGTAGCCGGGACTGAACGGTGAACTTCTAGATCTCCAAGCACACATATTTCCAAAAAATCCTTTTTCATACAATCCTTGACAAATCGGCCCGCTCTCGGAAAACTGCGGTTAGTTCAACTCATCTTGCTATGTCCATCATCCTTGGTTGCATATTCGGTTTCACCGCATGGTTTCTCATGCGTTATCTGGTGGCCGGTTTTTTCACGGTTGATCAGAACGAGCGAGCCGTGAAAACTGTCTTCGGGCGTGCCGCGCGAATCGGCGATCTAACTACTCTGAGTGATCCCATCGCGGACACACTCAGCGAGGATCAGAAAGCGCGTTACTGCTATCCGCAAGTGCGGGTGATTCCGCCGGGAGGACCGTATTTCAAATGGCCGTGGGAACGAATCTTTAAAATCTCCATCGCCACCGAAACACTCAACATGGCTTGGGACCCGGAGGATCCATCCGCCAACGCCAACGGCACCTTGCTGGAAGCCGTCACCAAGGACCAACTCAACACCGGCCTCAGCGGCCAAATCCGCTACCGCGTCGCCGAGCGTAACCTCTACGCATTTCTCTTCGGCATCAAAAACCCGTTCGCCCATGTCATGGGTTACTTTGTCTCGGTGCTGCGCGAGCGCATCGCCAATTTCGAGGCACCGCAGGCTCCGGATACGGAAGCCGCACCGGACACTGCGGCGGTCATCGGCATATCTATCAATGATTTGCGCAAGAACCTACGCGACCTCAACGAGCACATGGACTGCGAATGCGCGTCATCGGCCGCCCGCTACGGGATGGTGCTGGATGCGACGCTCATCACCGGCATTGATCCGCCGCCGGAGGTTGAGTCGGCGCTGGCGGCGATCAACACCGCCTATAACCAGGTATCCTCGGATATCAGTTTGGCGCAGGCGTCTGCCGACCAGAAGATTGTGCAATCGCGCCGCGCAGTGGAGATTGAGACGCTGCGAGCCCAAGCCGAAGTCGAACCGCTCACCCGACTGGCAGCACAGCTCACGGATTTGAAAAGCCGCGGCAGCGAGGCCCTCCGGGCTTATGTGCGCAACGTACGCCTGTCTCTGTTTGAAAAGGCCCAACAAGTATTTGTGGAATCCAACAAATGAATAATTTCCTCGTCGCCGCAATCAGTACCTTCGCCGGGTGTGCCATCGGGTTTCCGCTTCTCTTTGGCATTGCCCGGGCGCTCGGGCTTTACGCCATCATCCAGGAGCGCCAGTGCAACGTGTATGTGTTGTTTGGCAAGGTGCTCGCCACCATCGACGAGCCGGGCTTGCATATTCTACCCTTCAAGCTTGGGCCCGCCGCGTTCATCGTCAATTGGTTAGGTAAATGCCACGTTCTGGACATGCGTCTCGACCAGGAATACCTGCGCAGCCAGGCGGTGAATTCCGAGGAAGGCGCGCCGATGGGCATAGGCATCTGGCATGAGATGTTCATCAGCGATCCGGTGGCCTATCTGTTTAAGAACAGCGATCCGCGCGGCTCGCTCTCGGCTAATGTGAGCAACTCAACGGTGCGTTGCCTCAGTAACATGCCCCTGGCCACAATGATGGTTAATCGCCACGCCATGAGCGACAACGTCCGCAACGAGGTATCGCCAAAATCCCATGAATGGGGATACAAGCTCGGCTCGATCTATATCCGCAAAGTCCATTTTCGCGATGTTGGGATGATCCGTCAGATTGAAAGCAAGGTGGTCAACCGCTTGCGCCAGGTGACGTCCGCGATCAAACAGGACGGAGCCAACCAGGTGAGCATTATCACCAGCACGGCCGAGCGCCAAGCCGCGGTGGAGTTTGCCAAGGCGGCGGCGATACGGCCGCAGATTGTCGGCGAGGCGCTGCAACGTATATCCGAAGACGACGCGGTGGCTGAAGCGATGTTCGAGATTCTGGAAACCCAGAAAGTCATCGGCAGCGGCGCTCGTCTCACGGTCTTGCCGCGCGGCGGCGAATTACTCGCACAGCTTATCGCCGGCCAGGCCGAGGCGCCAAATATGCCGCAACCGCCGTCCTTGCCCGCCAGATAGCCAGTGAGTTTTTTAGCACCAGAATCCGGTGCGTAGGGAGTGTGGAAAACTGAGGGAACTTGGGCCATACAATGGAACGCGCGCCGGCTGAAGCCAGCGCTCCGTAACGGGCCAAGCCCCTTATGTGGTGCCTCCCTAACCACAAGAATGGCATGACTCCGCAGTTGGGGGCACACGGCTCACCAGATGCGCACCCGGTCTTCCGGTTTCACATAGAGCTTGTCGCCGGGTTGCACGTCAAACGCGGAATACCATGCGTCGATGTTGCGCACCACGCCGTTGACCCGGGCTGGGGCCGGCGAGTGGGGGTCGGTGTGGATTTGTTTGCGCTGTGCCTCGTCGCGCATTTTTTGGCGCCAGACTTGGGCCCAACCAAAAAACACGCGCTGCACGCCGGTGACTCCATCTAATACCGGGGCCGGGGTACCGTGCAGAGACGCTTGATAGGCGTCGAGTGCGAGTGTCAGGCCGCCCATATCGCCGATATTTTCGCCCATCGTGAGTTTGCCGTTGATATGTTCTCCGGGCATAATCTCGATGCTCTCATATTGGGCACCGAGGCGTTCGGCCCGCGCGTTAAACTTATCGGCATCTTCGCTCGTCCACCAATCCTTGAGCACACCCTCGCTATTGGACTTGCGCCCCTGATCGTCAAAACCATGGCTGATTTCATGCGCGATGACCCCGCCAATACCGCCGTAGTTGATCGCCGGATCGGCCTGTGGGTCAAAGAACGGCGGCTGCAGAATGGCAGCAGGAAACACGATCTCGTTGAATGATGGATTATAGTAGGCATTGACCTTCTGCGGCGGCATGCCCCATTCCTTGCGGTCCACCGGTTTATCTAACCGATCAAGCTCACGCTGCCATGCGAATTGGCCAGCGCGGATGAGGTTGCCATAAAGATCGCCGGGCTCGACGACGAGTTTTGAAAAATCGCGGAATTCATCCGGGTAGCCGATTTTGACCGTGAAGCTGGCCAATTTTTGTTGGGCGGCTTTTTTGGTATTCTCGCTCATCCAGTCGAGCCGGTTGATGCGCTCGGCGAGAACGGATCTGACGTTGTTGACCAATTCCAACATTTGGCGTTTGGAGGTGGCTGGGAAATACTTAGCCACATAGATTTGGCCGACAGCCTCGCCGAGCACCTCGTTGACGAGCATCACGCCGCGTTTCCAACGTACTCGTTGTTCAGGCTGGCCGGAGAGGGTTTTGGCGTGGAAGCCGAAGTTGGCAGCGACGAAGGCCTTGGATAGATAGGGAGCGGCAGCATCGGCGATGCCAAATGCCATCCACGCCTGCAGGGTCGCGAGGGGAGTGTCGGCAAATATCGCAGCCTTCTTCGGAAAGGCCGTGTTGTCACCGACGATGAGCTTTGGCACCTTGCCAAGACCGCGCGCATTTAACAAACCGGCAAAATCAAAGCCGGGCGCGTAAGCCGCCAATTCGGCGAGGGTCATCGGGTTATAGGTTTTGTCGCGGTCGCGGTGTTCGGCACGCTCCCAACTGGCTTCGGCGAGGCGGGATTCGAAGGCGACGATGAGGGAGGCCGCGCCGGCGGGATCGGCCCAGCCGATCAATTCGAGTAAATCCTTCACATATGACTGATACTTCGCCTTGGTTTCGGCGAACGCCGGCTTGAGGTAATAGTCTTTGTCCGGCATGCCAAGGCCCCCGGAACCGATGTACACCGCATAGCGCGACGGGTCTTTGGCGTCGGCACTGATGCCCGGGCCAAACAAACTCCGGCACATGTGCCCTGGTTGCCCCATCATGGCCGCCAGTTGCTCCCGCGTGGCGGCCGCCTTGACCATGGCCAAATCCGCGGCGAGCGGTTGCACGCCGAGTTGTTCCACTTTCGCCTCGTCCATAAAGGCGGCATAAAAACCGCCGATTTTGGCGGTGGCTTGCGACGGCTGTTGCATCGCCTCATCCAAAATCCCATGCACCCGGTTTTCTGACAAAATGGCGAGCACATCAAAATTGCCGAAACGCACCAAATCCTCCGGGATACGCGTCCGCTCCAAATACCCGCCATTGGCAAATTTGAAAAAATCGTCGCCCGGTTTCACCGCGGTATCCTTGCCGGATAGATCAAAACCCCAAGTGCCGTAGCGTGGGGCGGTGGTGGATGTGTCGGGCTGCGCAATGCTGCTCGTCGTGACGCATGCAACAAGCAAGGAGCTGACGGTGGTAGCGACCAGCGGAAATGGGGATCTCATGATATATTTGGTGGGGGAATATGGCGTTTTTGCCCGGCTGCGCGTCCGGTGGCGTGCGGGACGGCCACACACATGCGCCATCTTTCCGCCACTTTCAAGCTCAACTTGCCACAGCAAGACTGCAAGACCCAAGACCCAAGACCCAAGACCCAAGACCCAAGACCCAAGACCCAAGACCCAAGAC
>JBAXOP010000039.1:0-26326 GCA_037133195.1 Verrucomicrobiota bacterium
ATTGAGGGTCAAACTCCCGCTGGAACTTGTCAGATTGGCCGCCCAAGTAACGGTCTGGTTGTTGGTATCAACCATGTATTGCTGGGCGGCGGCGCTGCTGAAGCGCCCGGAATAGTCATACTGATTGGCTGCCGAGTATTGCAGCGTGCCACCGTTGAGGATGATCGTGCCGGTGGCCGTTTTCAATTGCTTGCCAAGAGGCCCGGAAACATTCTCATTTTCCGTGATGCCGACGTTGAGGTATCCGGACGTGAGGGTGGTGGTGCCCGTGTAGGTGTTGGCACCGGAAAGGACGACCGTACTGGTACCGGCAGGGGTGCCGACAACCGTCAGGCTATTGCTGCCGGTGAGTGTGGCGCTGCTAACCGTCAGCGTGCCGACAGCCCCACCCAAGCGGTAGGTGCTGCCAGTTGGGGTGAGCGTACCCGAGTAAGTGACCGAGCCCGATGCACCGAGGCTAGCGGCGCTAAAGCCAGCCGCGTTAAAGTCAATGGCTGCGCTGCTGCTAACATTGAGTGCGATCGCACCGGTGGAACTGGTGACGATTCGTCCGGCTAAAGATGATATATCGGTTGCGCCATTCAGAACCACTGCGCCGCCGGAGCTGACATTCACGGTACCTCCGGCACCGCCGCTAAACGCGAGCGCCGAGTTGAACTGCAACGTGCCCTTGGTAACCGTGAACGTGCCAAGAAAGCCGCTGTTGGTGCCTGACAGAATCAAAGTTGAAGTACCGTTTTGGGTGACGCCGGTGACCGCGGCACCGATGTTCGCGCTGATGGTGGTCGTGTTGCTATTGGTGTTGGTGACCTTCCCGGCGTTGTTTAAAGCGACGGTTGAAATCGTGAATGGCTTGATTCCTAGCAATGAAAGGGCCGAGGTGCCGGTGATCCCACCGCTGATGGTGAGACTCCCGCCTCCATTGTTACCATTGTTCAGGAATGTCGCCGACGAACCTAGAATGATGGGCGTACTAACAACGGCCGAGCCGTCACCGGACGTCTTGATCCCCGCCGTCGCACTTGATCCGGTGCCCAAAGTGATACTGGTGCCGCCACTAACGGTGAGTAAGGGATTGCCACCGGAATTCGTCAGATCTATGCTATCACATGCCACGGCTCCCGACACCGTGAGCGTGGAGACAGCATTGGGTGATACAATCAGGGTATCCGTGTTTGTTGTGGCAATTCTGTTATCGGCGAAGGCACCGTTCGATGACGTGGTCCAAAACGAATCCACGCCCCAGGTTCCGGTGGCCGCGCCAAATATCGGCGAGGTGGTGGCACCGTTGGTATCCCAGTACAGGGTGGCTGCGGGTGCTGGGGCAACACTGATAGCGGAAGCAACTAGCACGCTTATAGATCCGCTACGGACCAGTCGGAAAATCGATGATGGGCTCATGGGGGGGGGGATGATTATTGGGTGGCTTTTATCATTTTAGGCTTACCGGTCCGAGCAAACCCGCGGGTGTCAGCGGAGTGTCCTTCGATACGGTTGCAGCAGTGATTGATGTGATTCGCTGTTTGAGCGGCAGGGCGGCATCGCCGACGAGGCGGTTGTTCCAAGTGTTGACCACATCAACTTCGAGCGTATTAGAGCCAAGTTTCACGGCGTCGGTGATATCGAGGCGATAGGGTGGCAGCCAGAGCGTGGCGAGTTGGCGGCCGTTCAGGCGCACGGTGGCGATATCGTTGACTTTGCCGAGGTCGAGAATCATTGGGGAGCCGGGCGGGCGCTGAGCCAGGACTTCAAACGTCCTGCGATAGGTGGCCTTGCCGGAGAAGTGCTTGATACCCTCTTCGGGACGCTTCGTCCAATCGGTGAGTACGTCAAAGGTGATTTTCTGAGGTGCACCGCGTCCGGGTGCAAAGCTCACATCCCATGGTCCGGTAATATCTATCGGTGCGGGTGTTGCTGCAACTTGCAGTTGGCGTGTCTGACCATCGGCCATCTTCAGTTGGTAATCGCCCGGTTGTCCGCCTTGTACGGAAAAGTTACCGGCGGAGTCGCGAGTCACTTGGAATGGCTGTTCACTATCTCCGGTGCTGGGTTGCGGCATGGAAACCGCTAGCTGGGCGATCTCGTCAGCGCTCAACGAACGCGCTAACGCCACCACTCTGCCAAGCTTGCCGCAAAATTTTGTGCTATCCTGGGTGGCACCGGAATGCACGATGTGGGTGCTCTTCAAGCCGGTTTTTGCCAGCACACCGTTCAGATACAAAGTGGGCTGGCCATCGTGATAGACCACCGCCAGATGTGTCCAGTTCGTGAGCGTGGCTGCGTGAATGAGCGTGGGCGCAAAATAATTCCCGCTATGCTCGAACACCCCCACCCCATTGCGCCCGACCGCCAAACCGCAACCGGCGTGCGCCTCGCCACCGAACCCGTTGCCATGCGGCGGGGGAAATACCTCGTTGCGCTTTTCAGCCATGCCCACGATGCCGCT
Organism: Verrucomicrobiota bacterium; assembly: GCA_037133195.1. GTDB lineage: Bacteria > Verrucomicrobiota > Verrucomicrobiia > Verrucomicrobiales > Akkermansiaceae > Luteolibacter. The sequence continues at coordinate 2,447 of JBAXOP010000039.1, forward strand.
GTTTGCCTCGCGGACGAGTGAGGTGTCGTCATCGGGCTTCACCCAGACCGCGAAGGTGAAGTTGTTTGCGCTCTCACTGCCGCCCGAAGCGCCGGGCACCGAATGCACCGTCGTGCCCAGAACTTCCTCGCCGTGGCGCGTGACCGACACGATGCGTTCGGCCGGTGCCGCTGCTTTCTCGCGGAACACCACAAACACCGAGCCCGTCGGCCCGAACGACATGGGCAACCGCACCTCCCCATCCGCCGCCTCGTAAACTGCCGGCCGTTCAATGCGGCCGCTATCCGGCCACCATAGCTCCGGTGCCTTGTCGCCGACCCGGAACGCGGCGGTTGTTGTCAGCGATTCAGATTTTGAATTAGCGACGAAATAAATCTCCGCGTCGTCGCTGTGTCGGTGTGTGAAACCGAGCTGCGCCGATGTTTTAAAATCCGGTTGCAACCCCAGTTCGGCAAAAACAGTGTCCAAACCCTTGCCCCAGAAGACGCGTCCCTTGCCTAACAAATGCTCACCCGGCTCTTTCGCATTGGCATCGCCCCAGATTTCGCGGGCCAGTGATTGCACCTCGGCGTCGCACTTCGGAAAATTTTCCAAGCTCGGTGATCGCGATGGGGGTGCTCCCACAACCGTCGCCCCGGCCTTCACCAGATCACGGATTTTTCCTAGCAACTCGGGACGCATCCTCGCCGACTCCGGTAATGCCAGCAACCGGAAGCTCATGCCGTCGGGCAAGACCAGGCGACCATCTTTCACCGCCAGCCGATGCTCGATCACATCGGCATTGATGAAGTCATAGTCGAATCCCGGCGGCAAGGGGGGCTGCTGCGGACCGGCGAATTTGGGCGCGTCCTCGCTGATGAAATAGGCCACATCGGCCACGTGCTTGCCAGTCTGCAAGAGCACTGTACTGCGGCGCAGATAGTCAATCCACGCCTTCGATTGTTCGAACCATGTGTTGTTACGGTTAAACTCAGTGCCGAAGCCGGCATTGATGCCAGGTGGTTTGTCGTCTGTCGGTTGGTGGATATTCACGTGAAACACGAATTGATTGATCCCTTCGCAAAACGCCCAGTCGCCGCGTGCTTTCAAATCGCGTGGTGAGTTAATGAATGCCGGACCGCCGGTGAATGCCTCCGCCCACGTGATAGGTTTGTTATAAATGTTTGCGGCGGAGGAAGCATCGCGCAATTCATAGCGGCCAAGGTAGCCCGTATCCTGCTTATTCTCAAAATCACCGCTGGCCCAGAACTCGCCGGCTATCTCGTCGCACAAACCGCCATACTGCAAAAACTCCGCAGGAAAACCCCAGTGCCCGTAATTCTCCAGCCACATCTTCATGCCGTGTTCATGGCACAAGTCGCTCAGACCACCAACGTAATCCTTCGCAATTCGGTCTGCCACCAAGCGCCGCAAATCCCAGAGGAAACGATCTGATAAATCCACGCTGCCGACGATGCGCCCGGTCATCACCGGCAAAAACGGCATCGGATCGTAACCATAGCGCTTCAGAAAATCCGCCGCGAATCCGTCGGTCCAATTTTGCGGGCCCGTCTCATAACTGTCGGCCACCACGTGTTTCCACGATTTACGATCTGCCGCCGGAATACGCTTGAGCAGATTGCCGACATAAGCATCAAAGTGCGAGCGCAACGGGACGCGGTTCATCTTGTCCACTTCAAATCCAGTAGCCTCTGGCGGGGCCGGGCTGTTTTTGGTGCCGGTCGGCGTAAGTGCCGTGCGCAACACAATCCAGTCGCCCGCGGGCACCTCCCAATTCAATGTTCCATCCGGCGCCATCAGCTTGCTCAGATCGCGCACGGCGTCCGGTTTGACCGTTAGGCCGTCCGCATTTGGCTCGGCAACATTGGGCCAGGTATAAAAGTCATAAAGAGCATGTGGATCCTGACATACCTTCTGCATGGCTTTCTCTGCAAAGCTTTCCACGCGTGCCGCCGGCGAGACATGAATGTCGCCGAGTTCGCAAGCCGCGGAAAATTTCAACTGGAAAAACCGCGCTGTGGTGGCTGGAAAGGAGGCCACCACTGGTGCGAGCGGCACCGGGCCGACGCCGACACCGAGGTTGTGCCGGTCAATCGCGAATTTCTTCACCGTGCGAAATTGCTTCCCGTCATCCGAGGCCAGTAACTCAGCCGCGACGTTCACGAGCTTCACCGGTTGCACTGTCACACTCCGCGCCGTGAAGGGCGAGGGCATCTCAAAGCTAATAAGCGATGGCGTGCGCGAGGTGATCTTCGCGACTTCGCCTTCACCGGCCGGAACCGGAAATGCCAGCACCGCGAGATCTTCATACTCACCCGTCGGCACCGGTAGCTTGCCTACAAAATGCTGCGGCCCGTGCAAGCGCAATTCCGGCAGCGTGACATAGCGCATCGCCTGCGAGGGTTTCACCCATGGCCCGCCCGACTGGCTCCAGCCCGGCGAATTGAACAGGCCAACGTCCACGCCGAGCCGTGTGCCTTCGCGTACGGCGTGCTCGATGAAGCTCCACCACTCGTCCGTAAGTGCCTTGGACGTGCTACTCGTCGGCGTTCCGCTCTGGCCGCTGATGACGCCGATGTACCCTTCGCCAATGCCCACGCGCTTCATCGCTTCCAGATCACGCGTGATGCCCACCTTCGAAATTTGACCGTCCATCCAATACCAATAGCAGCGCGGCTTGGTGGTTTCCGGTGGCTGGGTGAAAGCGGACTCAAGCGAATCGGCGTAAACGCTACAGGCTAGCAAGCTAGCGAACAGCAGATGCTTGGAGGGGGGGATTTTCATGGCTTCATCAATCGTCTCGGATTTTGTTCCGTTTCTATTCCACCCGCACGTTTAAACGATAGAAAATTTTCCCCGCAGTGGCGGGCAAGGTGAGGGTGATAGTCTGTCCGCCGCCGACGATGTTGATATAACCAGGCGAGCCTTGCCAGGATGTGGGGTTGGACAAATCACCGCTAGTCTCCAAGTCATACTTGCGGGTGCATCCGGCATAACCGGTGCCCGTCGCCGCGCGTGCCACAAAACTCAGAGTGAATGAGTTGCCAGTTGCACGGGTCACCACTAACGGTGGCGGCGTGAAACCATGCGGATCGGTACCTAATGTGTACTCAACTAAATTGCTCAATCCGTCGCCATCCGGGTCGGCACCGTCGGCGGCCAGGCCTGTGGTGATTTCCGCAGGCGTGAAATACTCGCTGCGCCAAGCGGTGACCAACGAGATAGGTGTGGCGCTGACCTGACCGGAGTTATTACTTTCCCCTCCACTGTTGGTTGCCGACACCACGTAGTAATAGGTGGTTCCACTCGCCACCATGACATCCGTATATCCCGTGCCACCAGCCGCTCCAACCATCACATACGGACCACCGCTCACCAGCGAGCGTTTCACGTTGTAGCCACTCGCCCCGCTCACGGCTGTCCATATCAGGCCGACCGAATTAATGCCCGCTGTAGCAACCAAGTTGGCAGGTGGCGACGCCGGTGCTGGCGGAAGCACCGGCAAGGCACTGGCCTGGCCCGAGTCTGACGATTCGCCGAGTGCGGTGCTCACCGAGATCACATAGTAATAGCGGGTGCCATTGGCCAAGGAGGCATCAATCGCGCTGGTGCCTAACTCATTGCCTAGCGTCGTGTACGGCCCGCCAGCGGTGAGTGAACGTTTGATAGTATAATTGGTGGCTCCCGGCACCGCATTCCAACTCAGCGCAATCTGCCCATCTCCCGCCACCGCCGTCAAACCGGTGGGACACGGCTGGAATCCTGGAGTCACGTCGTGTAAGGCATAACCGTGAATCTCCATCTCACTGACGTATCTTGTTAGAACAATATTAGCCGTTGAATCCCCGGCAGTCCATATTGCGGTAAGCAAGGATGGCTGGCTTCCCGGCCAAGTCACCGGTGCCGCCCCCTCCACCACCACACTGCAATTCGCAGGATTCGGCGTGATGAGTTGCAACCTATAGCTGTGCCCGGGCGTTAAACCAGGTATGTCCAAGTACTCCGCAGAACTCGACGTCCATGTGTACGAACGCATGAATTTCCCAAACCCCGTGGCATCCGTTAACAACGGCACTTTCCCGTGTGCATCGGTATCCGTCCGCTGGTTGGATGCATACCATCCCGAGGTCATCTGTGCCACGCTGGTCCCGAAGACCAATCCGTTTGCCAAGGTGATCGGCGCCACCGCCGATGTGCCGGTATGATTGGCCGCAATAAGCGTGCCGGTGCTGAGGATTTCCGCGCCGCTCGATGCGGCTGTGATCGCAAGAACAGTGTTAGAAAAAACCACATTAGGCGCGACGATGATCCTGACCGTATAGTCCTGATAGGCCGTGCCATTCTCGGCACGCACCCGGTAGGTTACCGTGTTGGCGAAATTCTGCGCAGTGCTAGGCGTGATAGTGCTACCCACGGCCGCGACAAACGTCGGCGTCAGCGAGCTGATCGCAGTGCCACTGGGCACCGTAATACTGATGTTACTATCGGTGATAGTGGCGGCACCCAAGGCACCGAAGCTACAAGTGTCAATAGTGGTGTAGGCATTGGCAGCGGCTGTTCTCACGCCACGATCGATGAGCTGCCACCCGTTAAGCGTGGCGGATGTGGTGTTGAGCATCGCCTGGACGTGGATTTCCCCGGCGGAGTTAGGGATCAGGCCATCGAGCAAGCCATAGTTCAATCCATTGCGCCAATCACTCGCCGCAGCCCCTCCGGCCACCATTTGCTGGACCGGACCCACCCGATAGGTTGCGCTGGTGCTGGTGGTGCCGGATTGGCTGGCCAGCGCGAGTTGATAGTTATGGGTGGTATCGAGGCCGGACAATTTGAAGAGGGTTTTGTAGCTGAGCAAATTCGGGCTCTGGCTCAGCGTCACCCCACCCTTGAGCAATCTGGCGCTGCCGAGGCCGCCACTCAAAGAACTGGAACTGCCATGCGTAACAAGCAACGCCGAAACCCCGATGCTGGTGGCCACCCCTTCCGAATTCTTCAGACTGGCTAGAGCCGCAGTGCCATCCGACCCAGTGTTCCAGTAATTCACCGCCGTGGCCGCCGCATTGATGCCGTCGTAATCAAACGGAGCCACCCGACTGGCCGTGCCTCGATCACTCGCAGAGTAGGAGCTGATGCCATTCATATAGATGCTCGAACTGGGATGATAGTCCAGGTTCACGCACACCGGGGCCGCCACCGGGATAGCTGCAGATTCGTTCGAAACAAAGCTGGTTCCTCCCGTACCGGTGGCCGTCACCACATAATAATAGGTACTACCATTGACAACCGCGCTGTCCTGATAGCTGGTGGTCGTTAGACCGCTGGCTAGAGTCGTGTACGCACCGCCAGCCACCAGCGAGCGTTGCACCGAATAACTGGTAGCGAATGGCGAGGCCGACCAGGCGAGGGCGACGAAAGAATCCAACGGAGTGGCGCTGAGGTTGGCCGGGGCCAGCGGTGCGGTGCTACCTAGGCAATGGAACAGAACACCCGCCGGCACCACTTGCTGGGATATGCTCGAACTCTTCCAATAAAGCGTAAAATGATTCTCGCCACCATACTCGACATACTCCAGGCGCAGCGAGTGATAGCCCGCGGTCAAGTGCAGGGGCGCACTGACGCCAGGGTTCGGGAAGACCTCTACAACCACCAGTGTCTCATCAATCCACAACTTACTGTTATCGTCCGCTGATAGGATGAACGTGTAATTGCCACTCGTCGGCACATTGATATATCCCGTGTGCCGCGAACTGAAATTGTCGGTAAAACCCGCCGGCCAACCAGTGTTGCTGATGTTCAAAATGGAATCAAAACGCGTCGCATCGGGCGTTTTGCTGCTTATGTCCGGCCATGATCCGGTGAATCCACCCGGCCACAGGTAGCATTCCGTATAAACCTGCGCGGAAACCACTCCCATACTCAGAAATACGGTGGCAATGTTAGAATCCGCCTTGCCGTCATTCACCTTGAAGGTGAAACTATCGATCGAGTTGTAGCCGGCCACCGGCGTGTAGGTGAGATTAGGTGCCGTGCCCGTGAGAGTGCCGCGCAACGGCTGGCTCATAACGATGTAAGTGAGCGGATCGTTATCCGCATCGGTGGCATCCAGGACCACGCCCGTGGCGCTGCCGACAGCCACCGGCACACCGCGGTTGAGCGCAACGGGCGGCTGATTGACCGGACTGATCGTGATACTAACCGTCGCCGCCACCGATACCACCCCTTCGCTGTCAGTCACGGTGAAGCTCAGGCTGTCGCCGCCATCGTAAAGGGCGGTGGGCGTGTATATCAGGTTGGGCACCACCCCGCTGAGCGTGCCATGGGTGGGCGAACTGGCGAGTTGATAGCTGATGGCATAGCCTTCCGGGTCGGTACCGCTCAGGGTGATAGGCAGGGCCGTGCTCTCCAGCGTGCTGAGGCTTTGAGCGAGGGCCACCGGCGCGTCATTCACTGCACTGATGCCAATAACCACCGTCGCCAGGCCCGAGGTGGCAGTGCCATCGTTGACGGTGAAAGTGAAACTGTCGCTGCCGTTATAGTTGGTGGCCGGGGTATAGGATCGGTTTGCTGCGCTGCCGCTCAGCGTGCCATGGGCGGGCCCGGTAACGATGCTATAGGTGAGCGGATTCAAATCCGCATCGCTGCCTGTCAGAGTGATCGTCTTGGGGGTGTCTTCCAAGGTAGTCACATATTGGTTTTGAGCTACCGGCGTGCTGTTGGTGCTGGTGCCAACCGTGATCGTGACGGTGGCGCTGCTGGAGTCCACCTTGCCGTCGTTGGCCTTGAATGTGAAACTGGTGGTGCCAGTAAAACCCGCCACCGGAGTATATGTTAGGTCGGGTGGCGTACCCGCCAACGTGCCACTGGCCGGGGCACTCACCACGGTATAAGTCAGGACATTGCCATCAGCGTCGCTGGCTGCTAGAGTGATATCCTTGGCCGTATTCAGCGCGGTGGTGACGTTTTGGTTTGTGGCCACTGGCGACCGGTTCGGATCGGGCACCACCGTGATGGTTAGGTCGCGGGTGACCGGTCCGAATTTATTCGGATCGAGCACGGCATCGGTCACGCCTAGGCGAACCAGATAGGTGCCCGGGGTGTCGAAGCTTGCGGTGGTGGTATTACTGGTTAAGGAGGCGTTTGAACTGAACGTCACGCCACCCGCACCGCGCAATTTGCTCCAAGTGTAAACGAGCGATGCCCCATTGCCATCAATGTCTGCGGCGCTCGCACTCAAATTGGTGCTGCCGACCGGCATGGCCACTGTGGTGGCGCTCGCTGTGCAAGTATTGATAGTCTTGAAATATGCCAGCGTGTGCGTACTCGTATCGGTTTGGATCGCTGCAATTGTCGCCGTCAGATCGTACCCATTGCCATTCCAGGATGTGAGTGTCGGCAACGTGCCGACAGCCGTCGATCCATACTTTTGCAAGGCTGTCTGGCAGGTATTCGAGTCGGTTGGCCAGGCCCGGCCATATTCCTGGTTGAGAAATGTCATGGCCGCCGGAATGCCTTCGTCTATGTTGTATTTTGAGAGAACACTCACGCACGCATTGGCGAGCCCACCCTGACAAATTGTATGGTCAGTGAGCAAGGCAGTGGTGATGGTAGGGGCTAGAGCTTGGACATTTGCCAGCGACAACGCATTGCGGAAGGTGTTGGCAAGGCAACCCCGGCCGAGCGACTGGGACATAGCGGTAATGGCCGGATAAAGCAAGCTGGTGGACACCCCGCTGATGGAATTACCAAGCTGCCCCTCAAACGCCGCGCTGCCAAGGTCGCCGTATGCGATTTGATAGGGATCGGCCCAATTGATCGGTTCGACCGGTTGGGCGTTGGCCGTGATACTCGTGAGCATGTCGCTCAACACCCCAGAGGCCGCAGAGCCCAGGTTTTTGAGGGCATCGGCCGCATAGTAACGCACATGATAATCCGTGTCATTGAGCCGGTCACGAAGCACGCTCGCGGCCGCCGTTGGCTTGATCCGTCCCAACGCTTGGCACGCACCTTTGCGGGCATTCAAATTGGTTAAATCGGCGGCCATCGTCAGCAACGTGGCCACTTTGGTGGAGGCGTCTGAGCGCTTGGCCAATTCGGCGGCGGCCCAGTTGCGTTTTTGCGATGACCAACTGCCGAGGCAGGCTATGAGTTGATCGCTGGTTAGGGCCATCAGGTCGTTGCGCAACGAATACACCCCGTCGGTGATTGCTTCGCTCACATCGGCGGCGCTGATATAATTCGCCGCACTTTGGCTCTTGCCTGTTAGATAAATCTTCTTCAGCCCCGTAGCGTAGGTCAGCAAAAAACAGGCGGTGTCGCTATCGGTGCCCAGGCCGGCGGCACCGGCTTTAGCGCCGGTGGCCGAGTGATAGACGAACGAGCCATCCCAGCAGCGGACGAGGTCGAGTTCCCACTCGATTTGTTGGAAATAAGCGGCCATGGCGGTGGGGCCGCCGACATTGACGCCGAGGGGTTGCCAGAGGTGTGCCCAATACGGGCCGCAATGGCCCGTTTCGCGCAAGTTATAGGCAGCGGTGCAGGACTTGGCAAAATACTGGGCATGGCTGCTCATATCCTCTTGGGATTGCAGCGCCATGAGCAAGGTCGCCAGACCGTTTTTGCCGTTATCGTCATGCAAATCCTCCGGCGGCGAATGCCCGTAAGGCACCGCTCCCTTGCCGGCAAAATAGCCGAAATACTTGCGGGCCCGGGTGATGGCTGGCTCAATCTCCGGATCAATGGTGGCATCACCGGCGACGGCGAGCGCCTTACGGCCTAGCATGATTCCGAGGTTCACGGTTTCCCCGGCCTGGTTGACGGGGCCGTATGGCGGCACATAGCCATGGGTGGAGGAGCCGTCGGATTTTGACCAAGCCATGCCATGGCCATAGGTGCCGAAGAGACTTTGGCCGGTGGCGCAGATGGCGGTGAGTTTGCGGATGGCAGGCAACACCTGGGCGTCTAGGGTGGCCAGATAGTACTCACTTAGAAACACGTTGTTATAGCCCCACGGCCAGGCCACCATTTGATTCAACGGAATGGTTAGGCTAAGGTTTTGCGAGGCGACCAAACGGGCATATGTTTGCACCTTCGACTGCACCGTGGCGTAGTAAGCATCGGTGGGTGACACACAAGCCAGCAGTGCCAGGCCGATGACGGCGTTACCTTCAGTATAGCCGCTATTGATCGAGTGGGACGCCAGCAAGGTGCAGGCCTTGGTGATGATGGCAGAGGATTTTGGGCAACTGAACGGGGCAGTGGCGCTGTAGCTACCCATAACTTGCAGCGTGAGTTGCACCGGCGATGGCAGCAACGCCCCGCCCCGCCACACCAATAACTTCAGAACACCCGCATTGGCGGATTTTTCCGCCTCTCCGACCGCCAGCCCGAGGCTCTTGCGGGCGTCTGATGTGAAGGCCACCGGCGCGGACGCCGTACCGCTGGCACCCAGTATCACATCGTTGACTAACAACTGGCCGGCGGCCGGCGAACCGGCGTCGATTTGCGTTACTTTGATCTGCCTGCTCTCGCTGGTGAACGTTTCCGGGTTGAACATCCACTCGTTGCCCGTGCTATAAATCCAGCCGCGTGCGCCGGTCGGGCCGAGGTTATAGGTATTGGTAGTATCCACCAAGGTGCCCGCAACCGTCAAATCCGGTGGCGCGGCCTGCACCCGTGCTGGCAGCGTGAGAAGTAACACTAGCACGCCAATTCCGGCAAGGCAGAGGGGGTGGTTTTTCATGGGTTAGGAACGAGTACGCACCAAAAAACACAAGTTACGCGCTGATGTCGAGGCGAATGTTGATGCCTGTCGGCGAATGTTGATGCCCGGCACCTCCAACCCCATTTGATCGGTGTGGAAAACTCTCATGCCGTCATCACCCCGAATTTGGCTTAGGCCTCCTATAGTAATAAACCTCCCGAGTCACTTGGACCGTTACTCATCGTTCCACTCCCTGCGCCTTGCGGGTTCTGTTGCAATAATCTACCAGCCGCACAGACTTCGGCGCAAAGGGAGCAACATGGATCGTGTTAGATCCGGGCTTGAGAAGGCGGGTGATGTCGAGGCGCAGCGGCTTGCCGATGAAGCCGCCAGCGAAGCGGCCATTGACGGTCACGCTGGCGGCGGCTTCGGGTTCGAGTTCGTCCACTTCCAGACAGATGCGGGCCTTGGTTAGATCAAGATCGGCGGGGAGGGTACAAGTTCCAGCAAACGGATTTGCCGTCACCGGGCTGGTATTGACGTGTCGTCCTGCGGCATTACGCAACCCATCCACCTCTGATGTGGTCGGGTTGGCGCTCAGAATGATTGTCTCCTTATCAGTGCCCTTGAGGGTGATGGTTTTTCCCCCGGCGATGCATACGGCCTCCAATGTCTTGACCACGCCGAATGCCGGGTCATCACCATCCGCCAAACGCGCTACAAGCAGCAGGTGTTCTCCGGCGTTGATCCGTTGTTGCAGGCGCTCGCGCACATCTCGGCTGCGCTGGGCGTCGCCCGGCACACCGTAGCTTGCATTAACCACAACAAGTTTGGCAGGCTGTGTCTTATCCTCCACTGGCCGGGTATCGAGCACTGGGATTTCACGTTGCGGCTTCATGTCGCTAGTGATGCGGACGGGGAGTTGACGCGGTTGGCTCTGGAAAACGATCAGCACACTTTCAGTCGGCTCCAGTGTGAGTGAAAATTCCGTTCCGCTAGCCGCCGGTTTACTCGGGATAGAAGTGATTTCGTTGCGCATTGGATCCCAGATTTCAGGTGTGCCATTGACGGCGGCGTGGAACGTGAACTGTCGGGCGGCTCCCTCACGGTTCTGGTTACAGACTAGGAATACGTCGTGGCCAGATTTCTGGCGATGCAATATATGCAGCCAGTTGCCGGTGTCGCCCGACACCACTTCCAGGGCAGGGTGAATGCCGGCATCATCAGTTAGCACTTTCTTCATGTCTGCGGCTGTGGGTTTTTCCGGCAAGAAATACAAGCGACCTCCAGCGGCGTTAGTCTTGCAGGCGCTCAGACCGGGGGTGGCCGCACCCCACAGCGCGTCTCGCAGGGTGGCAATGTCCTTGGCATCACGGCCGAGGGTAGCCGATTTACTTGGCAGCATGCCATAAGCAATGACCACGCCGCCCATGTCGAAGAACTCACGCGCCTTGGCCAGCGTCGGATAGGGAATCACCTCGACGGCTGGCATGACCAATACCTGATAAGTTTCCTTGTGCAGCGTGATCCCCTTCCCTGCTAGTGTGGCGTCCTTTTCCCAGGCGTCGTATTGCAACCAATCGCAGTCGTACTGCGCGTCCTGCAAGGTGCTGGTTAGCTCTTCCGGCCGCAGTTTCGCTCCAACGTGGTAACTCTGCCCAAGGTGCAACATGGCTACCGGCGCCACATGCCGCCCACCGGTTAGCATCAGGCTCAGGCGGTTGGTGTAATCGGCCCAAACTCGATAAAGCGGCCAGCGTGGCTCCTTGCCGCCGTTATAAAAATAGGGCGGGTAGTCGCCGTCGTAGGGTGCCCGCGGATTGAACGAGTGCGGAATGAGGAAATTGACGCCACGGACTTGGTGCCAGTCGGCAAGCCACTTCATCGTTGGATAGGTAAGGTTTTGGTTATACCCGCCGAAAATTTCACAGAATGCGATATCGTTATCCTTGTTGTAGGTGTGCGAGACCGAGCTAGCCATCTTGGGCATCTGGTATTCACCCATATTGCGATTGCCGGGTTGCAATTGGCCGCAGACCAGATCCATGCCGCCCATATCACTGAACTTCTGCAATTGCATCATGTTCCCCCCAGACATGTCACGGTTGAACATGTCGTTGCCGTGCTCCATGAAATGGCCCATCGAGAATACCTTGTGCTCGCGGCACCAGCGGCTCATGCCCCCATACATCGTGCGGCCCCACGACTCGGTGAAACAATCGAGATATGTATAATAGGCCGCAACCTGGTCATCTCCGATGAGCTTGAACTTATATCCAACCAATAATTTATTCAGGTCGAGATTGCGCTCGGCCACCAGCTTGGGAAAATCGCTCCCCCAGTCGCCCTGGGTTTCCGGCTCATCGTAGAAATAGCCGCTGATGGTTTTTCCGAAGTCACTCTTGAAGCGATCATAATGCGGCTGATAGACAGTCTTGATGAACCAATCAACGCAAGCCGGATCCGCTCCATCCACCGAGACGTATTTCTGTTGGCCGCCTTTCGTGCCGTTGAATTTCCAGGTGAATTTCATGATGCGCCAGGTGCCCGCCGGGGCATTCCATTGCAGAGTGCCGCCCTTTACCGATGTCGTTAGATCCACCAATTTACTGCCGTCCACCGCCCCATCAACCTCGCGGCCGGCGATGACCCGGATGAGGTTCGGGTCGTTGTAACCGGTCTCGCTCACTACTTTCGGGCCCTCGACGCGAAGATCTGAGGCCACCAGGCGTTTGCTGCCATATTCGGGCGGCACGCGGCCGCCCATCATTTGGCTCGGCCACCACCAGTCGTCGTAGATGATCATGGTGAGGTCATTCTTGCGGGCGAAATCGAGGTTGATGCCCAGGTCGCGGTACCAGCCCTCGCCGAGCCAATCCTTGTGCGGGCGAGGCTCGGCGGTGAATGTCCCATTATGGCCTTCCAATACCTTCTGCAATTCGCCTTCCAATTGGCTGCGTGTTTCATCGCCGTGCATCCAGAACAACGGACCGGTCAGGCGTCGCGCCTCCATCGGCAAGGTGTCAAATTGTTTTTCCAAGTCCATCCAGCCGGGTTCCATGGCATGCAGGGATGGAAGGGCGAGTAACACGAGTGCGCTTGTGGTAAATCTGGCTGATTTCATTGAATTTATAGGGCTTGGTGTTTCGAGCAGCATCGGATTTCGGCGGGGTTCCATGGCACTTGTACCTCTCCCCATACGGGCATTCTTCCCCGAATTATTCACCTCAACACCTCGATTTTCAAGGTGGGCCCGCAGGGATTTGAACCCTGGACCAAGGGTGCAGATTCTAAAAGCAGGCAAATTGGCGGATAAAAAGAAAGCCGGGCCATTGCTGGCCCGGCTTTGATGGCGATTCAGGGCAGAGTTCTTATCCCTATTGTTTTTGACCGACAGAAGAAATTTGCGTTCAGCTAGCGAACTTTTCCCGACAGAGGACCGCCAGCGCACGCAGTTTCTCAGGCAGTTCCTAAGCTAATTGCCAGAAGAGATCGGGTCAGAAGAGATCGGTCACCGGAATTCTGATGGGAGGCTTGAAGCACGCACGGTCGATGGCGACTCATTCTTTGCGTGGCAGTAATCGTGTGGGCATTAGAGCCGGTGCGCCATCAGTGCATTAGAACCGCTCAGATGCTGGCAGCGGGATAGATTGCCAGGAGAATTTCTCGATGGGCCTCAAAAAGTCCGGCGCAGTGAGCCATTCACATATTCGGCGGTGCGGCCGTTTTTGAGGTCGCCGAAAACCGAACCGCCGCTGACCCTGACCCGCACGACGTCCGAACCATAGGAGCGGCGCAATGATCCATTCACGTACTCCTGGATGCGCCCGTTTTTGGTGACCGCCGCCACGATTTCGCCGTCGGTTGAGGCGTCCACAATATCCGAGCCGTAGGATCGGCGCAATGAGCCGTTGACGTATTCCTGGATGTGACCGCCCTTCACCCGGACTGTGGAGGCGTCGGCAGCCATGGCTGGTGGCAGGGTCAGCACGGATAGGACGGCCAGGATGCACAAGACGAAGGCGGCAGTAAAGAGGCGGAGGATGGCGCGGCGCAGCTTGGGAATGGGGGAGGACATGGCTGGAGTTTTGGTGGAAGAAAAATCCTTGCCGATGAACATACCCATCGCATCAGCAGAGTCGAGTCATCTTTTGAAGACGGGGGAGGCTTTTGAGATTTTGAGGGCAGTCGCGAAATTTTTATCGCGGCGGGGGGGATGAAACCTGCGTGTGCAACCCGCCGGCGGCCACCCACAATACGCTCACCGGCTACCCAACCTAACTTAATGTACAGCATTATCAGTTACTTTCACAGAAACATAGACATATCATGAGTAACAACAACGAACCGAAGCGCTACGCCGGGGGGTGTCTCAGGGAGGTCTTAGACCCAGGGTGGGATATGCTATTCCACTGCGCCAATTGTGGACTGGAGAGCCTGGGAAATGATTCGGGTCCGGAGTATCTGCATCAATCCTTCTTTACCCGCGAGCGCTCGGATTGTGCCCATAACGTTGTTTCCATTGTGCTCCCCCATGTCACTGAAATGTTAGGCAATCTCTCGAGGGGCCGCCTCCAGAAACCCGGGAGGAGGTTTTCGCTTTCGCCGGAGCATCTACGCAGTGGCAGAGGGAAAAACTCCATCGCATCGAACAACTCCCGGAAATCAACCTCGACGCTATTGTTCTCGTTTGGGATACAGATGACGAAGGCCAGGAAAGATCCGAACCATATGCCCAGATCATCATTCGCTGCGGCGAGCGGGAGATTTACCGGGGACCATCCAGTTGGGAATACTACGCATACTTCATCGACGCCTGCAAGGTGCTGCGCCGAAAGTATGGAAACCGGCTCCATGACGTGATCCCAACCGAGCGAACATGGAGTGCGCTGTGTGACAATGCCGGCGCCTCAGCTCCGTGCGCAGCACCTCTTCTCTTCGGTTCGACGTTGGAAGTTCGGCGTTCGATGTTCAGTGTTCGCCTTCCCCTAATGAACCGCCCAGCCCCCGCGCAAAGCTCTTTGCCATCTAAAATCCATAATCCCAAATCTCCGCCTCACCCTCTGCCACCTCGTGTGGGCACAATGATGGCCCTGCCCGAGCCCTCACATGCCCGTCGCTCTGCTCGGTTCATGCGTGGGATTCCATGCTTCACCCTTGCAGTTCCCAGGCTTTTGGCTATGACTACGGCAGGTTTCACCCAATCCCCTTCAGCACCTCATCACCCGCATCCCAATGTCAGAGCATTCCTTACCCAAACTGCCCGCAAAGCTGTCACCGAAACTGATGGTACTCGGCGGCCTCCTGTTTCTCAGTTTTCTATGCCTCGGCTATTACGGGTGGACGGAGACGCTGCGCGAGGCGACCGGCGGGGGCCAGCCATCAGAGTCGTTGTTTCACACGGTGGAACTGGTGACCGGAGAGACGGCGCTCGTGGTGGATGAGATCCATAGCCAGCACTGGGCACTGATGGTCGCAAAATGGGGGATCAAGAGCTTGCTCGCAGTGGCCATTTTTCAATCGGGGATTTACCTTTTCCGGCGGCAATTGCGCCGCTGGAAGTTTCGCAAGGTCTCCGGCCATCAGGTGTTTCTCGGGCTGGACACATCCAACCAGGAACTTATCAGACTGGCACTGGCAGATGGCAGGCAGGTGGCGGTGATTGATAAAGACGAGCATCACCCGCGTCGCGCAGATCTCGAATCGCAAGGTGTCCTTTTCCTGTGTGGCAGCCCGCTGGACCCAGGGTTGTTGCGCAGCGCCGGCGCAGCCCGGGCCAAGCGGGTGGTCGCGGGAACGGGTAGCGATGAGAAAAATGCGGCCGCCGCAGAACAGGTCGCGGCACTGGTGAAGCAGGAAGCCGGAAAATCCGTTGAAATTCTGGTGCCGATCGAGTGCCCAAAAATGCGCGAATTGCTCCGCGAGCGCTGGGAGCTTTTGTCCCATGCACATGGGTTTCACGTTCGCTTGGTAGGCTTCCGCCCGGCGGCGCTCCGCCATGTCCTGACCCAGCTCGCCGGGTTGCTGGCCAATTCCCCAGACATCTGCGGCCGCGGACCACGAATCCTGCTAGCCGCGCCTGCAGATTTTGCCTTGGCGTTGTTGGATCTGGCCGTGCCCTTCCTGCAAGTGACTGGCGATGCATTGCCGTCCTACGACATCTGTGGCGTCGCCGACAGCGAGGCCCGGCGCTTTCTCAAACAACATCCAGACCTCGGTCTGGTGGCGGATGTGGTGTTCCATCCCGAGTCTGTGGATGAAGCGCCGCTGGCGGAGGGCCTTGATGACAGTGAGTTCGATGTCGCCTTGGTGCATCTCGATTCGGAGGCCGCCACCCTGGCTGCCGCCGACGCTCTCCTCCGCAGCAATCGCTTTCGGGTCGGGCGGGTGCAGGCCATCATTCACGCGTCTCCGGTCATCCGCATCAAGCCCGATGAACGCCTGCAGGTTCTATCACTTTTCATGCACGGCATGAGCGCGCCCGAATTCGGCGATCACTCGCTCGAACAACTGGCCAGGGACAACCACGAGACCTATCTGGCGGGCCTGGTCCCCGCCGAACGCGCCAGCGCCTCGTCGTGGCAGGCCTTGGGCGAGGCATTCAAGGACTCAAACCGCTGGGCCGTCTTGCACCGGAATGTCAAATTGGCCATCTGGCAAAATACGGCCGATTCCGACCAGCCCGCCATCCTCGAAATGTTGGCCTGTTCCGAGCACCAGCGGTGGATGGGCGAAAAAATCATGGCCGGCTGGCGCGGCGGAGCCACCCGCGACAATTTCCACAAAATCCACCCGGACATCCGTCCCTATGCCGACCTTTCGGAGCCGGCCAAGGAGAAAGACCGCGTGCAAGTCCGCAAGGCGCTGGGTCTGAAAAATCAATAACGCGCCCCGCTGTCGAAACCGCCAAGCAGGCCACCCCGCATCCGCCCCATGCAATCTCATCCTGACTCCACACCTGAGCCGACATCGGCAAGGTCTGGCATGGCGGAGTCTGCGGATGGCATCCCTTTTCCGTCGTTCCCGTCCTTGACAGCACAGGCGTTTCAACTAAGATCCCAAGGTCGCTATGCACTCCACCCCATCGAAACCGCTTTTCACCATCACCGTGCCACAACCGAAGGCCTTGGTGAAGAGGGCGACCGTGACCTCGGTTTCGCAGAGGCAGAAGGTCACTACCGCGCAGGCGCTCAAGGGTTACGCCTATCTGAAATCCCACAGCTCCCGCAGCAACTCCGCGAGATGAGCCGACTCGGGGTGGTGGACCGGGCCAGCCGCAAGGCGCTGTGGACATCCCCCCAATCCCGAACCGGCCGCAATTTCTTGCCGATTTCGTTTGACGGGCCTGCGTACCGGCGTTTGACTTTCCCCAGCAGACCCGCCGGGCCTCTCCTCTCCTTCTGGAGGGTGATGCTTACTTCGGCGGGTGTTTCTTTTTCAGGCGATGGCACCAATGACAGAAGGGAATCGAGGCCATGAAATATGAAAAGGCGGCGCTGACCTTCGAGGAGCAGGCCACGCAACTGATCAACCGCGGACTCATCGCGGACCACAGGCAACTCATTGAACGCCTCCAGGCCACGAACTACTATCGCTTTACCAGAGGCATCATGCTGTTGATCATTCGCCAGTGGCTGGAGCGAGTGAACTCATCCCATTCGTGGCATACCCGCGTGGAAAGCCTCTTCGACGACTTCCCTGAAACCGACCTCGTCGCGCTAGGGTTGGACCCGGCATGGCGTGAACACCCAATCTGGAACCCCGCCTCATGAAAAAAGCTCCATCATCCCAAAGCCGCCTCGTCCGCGTCTTCATCAGCTCGACCTTCCGTGATTTCATGGGAGAGCGGGATGAGTTGGTGAAGAAGATCTTTCCGGAGTTGCGCAGTCGCTGCAAGGAGCGGTTTGTGGAGGTATTGGAGGTGGACTTGCGCTGGGGGATTACGGAGGAGCAGAGCAAGCAAGGCGAGACGCTGCGCATCTGCTTGCGAGAGATCGACCGTTGCCGGCCCAGCGCGCCTGTGTTTTTCATCGGGATGCTCGGTGAGCGTTACGGGTGGATCCCGCCGCAGGATTTCTATCCGAAAGACGTGTTGGACGACCCGGACTTGGAGTGGGTGAAGGATCACGTCGGAGGCAAGAGCGTGACCGAATTGGAAATTCTGCACGGTGTGCTGCGCGACGCGAAGATGCGTGATAAGGCGTTTTTCTACTTTCGAAACGACGGTTATGAGCAACGGCATTGGGATGAGATTCATACAAGTCCCGCATATTCAAATCTCGCCCCCCCGGTCACGCAGGACGACTTCACCAATGCGGATTCCCGGGCGGGCAAAGCAGATGCGGCGAAGCTGAACGAGCTGAAGCAACGGGTGCGTGATGCCTCATTCAAGTGGGAGCCCAAGGACTATGAGACGCCGGAGAAACTGGCCAGCATGGTGCTCGAGGATCTCTGGAGCGCCATCGACGAAATCTTCCCGGCCAGTTCGGTGCCCGATGCCTTGGCGCGCGAAAGCTTGGAGCATCGCGTGTTCATGGAAAATCGCAGCAAGGCCTATGTCGAGCGCGTTGGGTTATTTGAAAAGCTGGACGCATTCGTGGACACGGCGAAAATCGATGCATTGGATTCAGGCGACGAGGATATCGAGGATGATGCCACCAAGACAGCACCGCCACTTCCCGCGGTGAGAGTGGTTCTGGGCGAATCCGGAAGCGGGAAAAGTGCCCTGCTGGCGGCGTGGCTCGAGCCCCGGATGAAGGGTGTTGTGTTTTTCCATTTCACCGGTGCCACGCCTGCGAGCGGTTCCGGTTCCTCGATCTTGCGCCGCCTGCTTGCCACACTGCGCCAACGCGGGGCGGTGGCTGCATCGGAGGCGATTCCACAATCTGACGAGGCCTTAGCGCAGGCCCTGCCGATGTGGCTGGAGCGTCTCTCCGAACAAGGCGGCGGAATCCTGCTCATAGATGCGGTGAACCAACTCGGGTCCGCCCGTGACCGCGAACTTTGGTGGTGGCCAGAGCAGTGGCCCGCGAATGTGTGCATCATCATCAGCACCCTGGCCGGCGACTCGCTCCGTGAGATGCAGCGCCGCGGTTGGATCACGGAGGATCTTGTCATCCGCGTCCAGCCGCTCCAGACCGGAGAAAAGCACGCGATCATGGATTCCTATCTGAAGCTCTTTACCCGGGAACTGGAGCCCCGGCTTCAGGAACAGATTCTTGCTGCACCACAGACGGCCAATCCGCTTTTCTTGCGCACGGTGGTTGAGGAATTGCGCCTACGCGCCCAACACACGACATTGGAGAGCAACCTCGCCGCCATGCTCAGTTGCCCCGATCCGGCCGCGCTCTTTGTGCATGTTTTGAAGAATCTGGAGCGGGACTTTACTCCGCGCGAACACCCCGGTCTGGTCCGCCGGGCGCTGGGGCTCATGGGAGCGGCTCAGCGCGGGCTTTCGGAAAATGAGATCCTGCAACTCCTCTCGCCATCGAGCACCCCGGCCTCCGACCCCTTGCCTCGCCACTACTGGGCTGCGCTTTACCTAGCACTGGAAGATTCCCTGGTCAGCCGCGATGGTCAGTTAGGGTTTTTCCACGACTACCTGCGACAAGCGGTGCTGCGCGAATATCTCGACGAGGAACACGAGCGAGTGGCCGCCAATCGACGTCTGGCCGAGACCGTCACGCACTGGAAAGATGCGGACGCGTTTGGTTCCAGCCTCCGCGCCTACGGGTTTGAGTTTGGCATCCGGCACCTTTTGGCCATTGGCGGGTTGGATGCCGCGACACAACTGCTGCTGAATGCAAACTACCGGCAAACCGCCGCCATCGCCCTCGGGGCCGCGGAACCCATTCAGCGACAAGTGGAAGCCACCCGCATGGAAGCGACCCGCGCCGGTGGCATCGACGTGGCGGCATCCGCACAACTTACCGTTCAGGCATTGAAAGGGCGGGTTGATCTCAAGTGCCACCTGCGCAGCCATCTGGACGATTGTGCCAGGCTAGGGAAATGGGAAGAGGTGATGAAGTTGGCTGCCGCTGAGGAGAACGATGAGGCAAGGTTCATGCTCGGGCTGCGGGCCGCTTTGGCGGGACGTCCTGTGAAGAGCGATGATTTCAAGGCGTTTCTGTATTCTCTCGGCTTGACGGTGAATGAAAGGAAATTGCGCGGGGCTCCTGTAGAGGTGGAAGCCAAATTGGTTTCCAGCTTCAGAATCTTAGGTATCCGGGTTGACATCGATGATATTACCCAAGGTGACGTATGGGATATCGGCCTGGAACTCCGCGATGGCGCGATCCGGTTCTCAATCAATGGGACGCTGGTGGCGGCCAAATTGGTGGAGAGTTCAATCGGTAGCGCCTGCCACAACCTGCCGGAGGATTTGCGCTTTCTGAGCGCCACCAGCCTAACGGAACTCGTCGATATCTCGCCATTGGCACGGTTCCGAAATCTTCGCAAGCTGGACCTGTCCGAGTGTTCTTCTTTGAAAGATCTGTCACCACTCGCCGATTTGCCGGAGATGATCACATTGAAACTGGATCTGTGTAACAATCTCCAAGACATCGCACCGCTTGGAAGATTGGCAAGCCTCCTTAATTTGACCCTGCGAGGCTGTGAATCGCTCGAAGACGCATCCCCTCTCGCCAGTCTGTCTGCCTTGAGGCATCTAGAACTCATTGCAAATTTCACCCTGCTCAAAAACGCTGCTGCGATCGGTAATCTGCATGCCCTGGAAGTTCTCATTCTAGATATCAACGAATCACTCAATGATCCGACTCCCATCGGCAATCTGCATTCCTTGAAAATCCTTGAAATATCTCATTTCAATAACTGGGAGAATCTTGATTTTGTATCCCGGATGCGCGGGCTTGAACAACTCATCTGGACGGGGTGCGATTCGCTCAACGACATGGCCGGCTTGCGGAACCTTTGCGAATTGGAATTCCTGCTCTTGAATGGATGCCAGCGATTGGTGGATCTACGCCCTCTGGCTGAACTCGGAAAGCTTTCCAAATTGGTTCTTTTCAACGCGAAGAAAATTGCAGACCTCCGGCCTCTTGGCCATCTTCGATCACTTCGGCAAGTCAGCATAGAGGGTTCGGATACGCTTCATGAGTTAGCGCCGCTTCGAAATTTAAATAACTTGGAGGAACTGTCGGTGTCAAAATGTCGTCAGTTGGAAGCAGTGGATGACTTGCTCGGATTGCCGACCCTGGGTGTTTTGAAGATCAATGATTGCCCAAAGGTTGCTTCGGTCACTCTGACTGGATTGCCGAACCTTCGTGAGGTTGATCTGAGTGGCTGTCAGAGAATTTCTTCACTCGCCTCACTCGCAGCTGCGCCGCGGATCACCAGCCTGAATCTTGATGGATGCACCGGCATAGCTGACTTCAGTCCGGTGGCCGCCATTCCCAGCTTGAAAGTGCTCAAAGTGAATGGCTGTAAGCAACTATCGGCACTGCCAGATTTTGACGATTCCAGCCATCTCGAACAAATTGAATTCACTGGCCTTAGTCGCGTCCGCTCGATCGAGCCATTGCACAAATCTCGCCAACTGAGAATCATTGAAAGTGACTTCCATCCCGGCATGGTCGCTGAAATCCTCGCTTCGGCGGCCGTGGCTCGTCCTGATGACCCATTCATCTCCAGCAATGCCTCGGCATGGCTTGGAGAGGTGAGTCGCTTTGCTGATAACAGCGGGAGTGATCGCGAGCGCCTAGCCACCACTCTGGGACGAGCCTTCGGCAGGCTGTCGGACAACCATCCGATTGTGCCGCGCTACGAGGCGTTTCTCAAGAGTCGGCCGGAATTTTCCGCTGAGCCATGGAAAGCCTGGTTCCGGGGAACCGCAATCGCCAGGCATCACGCGTTCGATGTTCTCGTGAGTCGGATTGAGCGACTGGACTTGCTCTCGCTCACGCCAGGAGTCGTGGGCGGGGTGTGCGCCGCATTGGCGGATGACACTGCCCCGGCGGAGCACCAGAACTGGGCGCGGGCATGGCTGGAGCAATTCGAAAAAGTCCACAGC
This sequence comes from Verrucomicrobiota bacterium, assembly GCA_037133195.1. GTDB lineage: Bacteria > Verrucomicrobiota > Verrucomicrobiia > Verrucomicrobiales > Akkermansiaceae > Luteolibacter. The sequence continues at coordinate 24,172 of JBAXOP010000039.1, forward strand.
GGCCGCGCTCATGCGTTGCTCCAGGTGAGCGCCGAAATCTGCTTGGCATACGCCCGCCTCGGTGAGAGTGAAGCCCTGGAGCGCTGGCTGACAAGATTCACCGATCCGTCCGATCCCGCAGCCCTTGATCCGGTGCAGGTGGCTCTTGGGAACTGGCGGTTAGGGAGGGGTGATTTCGATGCAGCCTACCGGCATGCGGCCGCCGTTCAAATGCCCAGGATCAGCGACCCCCTGCTGATGAAATTGGCGGAGGCCTGGACCGTGCTGGAATCGGGGAGAGCGGGCGAGATTCTGCTGGCGATTGTGGATCCGTCCTTGCGCTGCGAATTGATGAAAATACTGGCCAGCAACCGGGAGTTTGTTGCGGTGCCATTGAATGTGCAGCGCCTGATGGTGGCGGCCGGGGATCGCCCCGAAGCACTCGGCAATCTCATTGCGGAGGTCGGCGCCACAGCTGACCCGGCACACTTCGAGGAATTATGCGCGCTCCTGCAAACCAGCGCTGAGGCGATGCGCTCGTGGCGGCGCGATCGGCTGCAGCAAATGCTCGAGGCCATCGACAAGGAATAGCCAGACATCGCAGTTAGAAACCATGAAAATCCTCGTCCGGCCCGGTTCAACGATCAAGGAGAAGACTTCCAGCGTTAGGAGTTTTCTCAATTCGCTGGGTGCACAGGCCGACCGTTATGCCGATCCGCAGACTTGTGAGATGACTCAGAACACCAAGCTCAACCTGTTTGGCATCTGGGTTCCCATGACGAAGGAACTTTACCAGAGCGCCGAATGGGAATACCAAATCATCAGAAAGCAGGGTACTCTCCGCTTCACGATCAACGGGAACACCATCGCCGCAAAATGCCTTGGCAAACTCGAGGATGGCTGGATCCGAGGTTTGCCTCAGGAGCTTGAAAACCTGACGCTCACGCATCCAAAAGACACTGCGGGTGACCCTGGCAACCTGGCTGCGCTTGCTCCTCTGGGAAAGTTGGTCCGGCTCAATCTGAGCGGGTGGAGCGATCTAGTGGACCTCGGCGGGATTGAATCCCTGAAGTTGCTGAGGATGTTGAATTTGGATGGTAGCAAGTCTTTAACGAACCTTGCGCCTCTCGCCTCGCTTCACGAATTGCGCGTCCTCGATCTAGCCAGTTGTACGGTTCTCGAGGATCTGTCGGCCCTGGCAACCCTCGAGTGGCTTCGCTACCTGGATCTTTCGCGCAGCAGCAGGATCCGCGATTGCAGCGCTCTTCGCGGGCTGAAACGCCTTAATTCCTTGAAGTGGACTTATTGCGGCAAGCGCAAGGATGTGAATCTGCTAGGCGGGATTAGCTCTTTGGAGTGGCTCGATCTCGGGAATGGTACCTGCCTCGAGGATTTGTCCGGGCTCGCCCAATTGGAAAATCTCAAATCGCTCACACTCGCGGACGGCAATGCCATCAAGTCGATTGAGGCACTGGCCTCACTCCAGCAACTTGAGCGACTTGACATGAGTGGGTGTGAATCCCTGGGAGACCTCAAGCCATTGGCAAATCTGCGTGCACTGGCTCATTTGGACCTGAGCAATTGCTCTAAAATTAGGAGCATCGCCGCGCTATCCAGTTTGGAATCATTGAAATCATTGGACTTGAGCGATTGCTATCAGGTGAACAATCTCCGGCCTTTGGCGTCTCTAAAAAACCTCGAATCCCTCGCGATTACCAGAATGAAGCGGCTCAAGTCGATTGAACCGCTGCGAAACCTGCCGAAACTTTTAAAACTCAGGTCCAGTTTTCATCCGGGCAGCGTGGCGGACGTCTTGGCGTCTCTGGCTGTCACTCGCACGGATGTCGACCTGATATCTAGCACTGCCAAGAGATGGCTTGCGGAGGCGATGCGGTTTGATTCGGAGAATCAGGCAGAGCGCGAAAACCTCACCGGCACATTGGGTGAAGCCTTCAATCTGTTGCCGCAAGATCACGAGATTCTGCCTCATTTCGAAGAATTTCTGCTTCGCCACCCTGAGTTTAGTGCCCGCCCGTGGAAATCGTGGCTGCTGGGATCGATCCTCCATCACGGATTCGATGTTTTCCGCCAGCGCGTCGAGCGATTGCCACTGCCCAAACTCTCCCCGGGCGGCATCGGCGGTGTTTGCGTGGCTCTGCCGGATGGCGATGCGCCG
>JBAXOP010000040.1:0-26179 GCA_037133195.1 Verrucomicrobiota bacterium
CGCTGGCATGGACAGCTCCACCGGCACCCACCGTGATGTTATAGGTTTGCCCGGGAGTCACCGTAAAACTGTTAGCCACCGCCGGGGTTTCCGACCCGTAGTATTTCAACCCGCCCGCGCCGCCGCCACCGCAGGCACCACCGTTGGTACCGCTCCCCCCGCCACCGCCGCCGCCGGCCACCACTAACAATTTGATGGCAGTGACACCGTCCGGAGCCGTCCAGGTCGTGGTGCCGGGCTTGCTGAAGGTCACCACGGTGGGGGCCTGCGAACCGACGGTTAGACTGACGAGCACCGCTGCGGAGTCGAGCGCGCCGTCGTTGGCCTTGAACGTGAAACTGTCCGATCCGCTGTAGTTGTTTGCGGGCCTGTAGGTCATGTTAGGCGGGCTGCCCGTCAGCGACCCGTGGGCGGGCTGGCTCACGATCGAGTAGGTCAGCGGGTCGCCATCGACGTCGGTGCCGCTCAGGGGGATTGCCTTGGGTGCATTCATCACGATGCCCACGCTCTGGGGAGTCGCCACCGGCGCGTCATTGACCGGCGTCACGGTGAGGCTGACGGTGGCCGCCGCCGAGTCGAGCAATCCGTCGTTAGCCTTGAAGGTGAAACTATCGGTGCCATTGTAGTTCAGCGCGGGGGTATAGGTGATGTTAGGCGCGCTGCCGCTCAGCGTGCCATGCGCCGGCTGGGCAACGATGGCATAGGTCAGCGGGTCGCCATCGGCGTCGGTGGCGGCCAGCGTGATCGCCAGGGCGGTGTCTTCCGCGGTGCTTGGATTCTGTGCGGTCGCCACCGGTGCCCGGTTGGACGGTTTGACCGTCAGGCTGATGCTGGCCGCCGCCGAGTCGAGCAATCCGTCGTTAGCCTTGAAGGTGAAGACGTCGGGGCCGTTGTAACCGCTGGTGGCGGTGTAGATCAGGTTGGGTGCGGTGCCATCCAGCGTGCCATGCGCAGGTTGGGTGAGCACCGCGTAGGTCAGCGGGTCGCCATCGGCATCGGTGGCGGCAAGCGTGATCGGTTTGGCGACGGCTTCCGTGCATGTCAGGCTCTGGGCCAGTGCCACGGGCGCACGGTTGGGCGGGGCGATATTCACCGTCACGGTATAGGCATGCGGTGTGAGATCCGGCGCGCTGATGGTATAACTCTGCGGGGTGGAAAAATCCCTGGCCGTTCCGGAAACCGGGTCACCGGCGGCACCCGCGGACACCGTGTAGATCGGCGCCAGGGAGGTCACGTTGGTGGCATTGGGTACGGTCACGCTGATATTGCTACCGGAGATGGTGGCGGCCGGCAGACCGGGAAATACGAATGTTAGAATGTCATTGGAAGCGCTGGCGTTGTTCACCCGGATGATGATGGCCGACGAGAGACTGGATTGATAACTCGCAGTGCCCTCATACTGGGCGGTGATGAGGTAGGCTCCGGCCGTCAGGCTGCTGGTGGTTAGGCTGGCCACCGCCGAACCGTTCAGGACGCGGGTCCCGAGCGCCGTGTTGCCGGCATAGAACGTCACGTTGCCGGTCGGCGTGCCGCTGGCCACCTTGGCAGTGAAGGTCATGGGCGTACCCATGGCCGAAGTGAAGTATCCCGATGGCAGATCCAGCGCAGTGGTGGTGGCCGCCGCCGTCGGCACCCCCACGCTCACCGTGCCGGGGCCGGCGAAATACGTGTCATTCTTGTTAGCCGCGGTGGAGGCGGATGAGCCATAGGTACCGGCGGCCATGCCCGTGCCATTCAAAATGAGTTTGGCGATGGCGCGAGTACCGGCATTCAACTGGAGCTTGGCGCCGCTGCCGATGCTCAGGATGCCACCGCCCAGCGCCATGGCATTGGCGCAGACCAACATCCCGCCAGAGATAGTGGTCTGGCCGCTGTAACTGTTGGTTCCAGAGAGCGTCCAGGTGCCGCTGCCGGATTTGGTCAGGGAGGTTACCGCCGCGGCAGGGTTGAGGATGTTGCCGGCGATCTCACCCGTGCCGGCAGTGGAACCCGTTAGAACAATCGCCTTGTTCGTGCCATAACTCGTCATGGTGAACGGGCTGCTGAACTTGATCAGTCCCGTGCCCGCCTGGGTGAAGGTTAGCGTGGAATCCCCGCCGGCGAAGTCCACCACGCGGTCGGTCGTCTCGCCGGTGCCCGTGTAGGTCAGGCCGCCGGTGTTGGTGAAGGTGAGCGTGCCGGTGTCCACGGTGGTGGGTGCGCCCAGGTTGCTGCTGGATGTGCCGCCCACCACCGAGTTGATGGACGCGACACTCAGCGTGCCGCCATCGATGACGAGTTTGCCGGTGTAGGTGTTGGCTCCGGTGAGTTGGGTGGTGCCACCGCCGGATTTGCGCAGGTGGAACGCGCCGCCGCCGGTTCCCTGCGAATCTTTGATGATGTTAGGAATGACCACCGTGCCGCTGGCATTGGTGGTGTCGATGATGAAATTCGAACCGGCCATCAGGCCGTTGTTATTGATCCCGGTGGTAAGGTTCTCCAGCAACGTGCCAATCTGAGCGCCGGTAAATTCGCCACTGCCCCCGACGTTGAGCCGCAACGACATCGCGTTGTACACCCGGATGTTGGCCGCGCTCCACTTGGGGGTGTCGGCATTGTAGAGCGACGCGGCCTTTTTGATGGTCATGGTTCCCTGAAAAACGGTGGTCGGACCGGTATAGGTGTTAGTTCCTGATAGATTTACCAACCCGCTGTTGACGCGCCCGAAGCCGCCCATGGGGCCGATCTGGGTGAAGCCGCCGGCGCCGCTCATGTTGGCCGTGATGTCAAATTGCGCGTAGGCGGCGACCTGGGGTGTGCCGTTGAGGGTGATGGTGCCGCTCCACGAGTCGCCAAACCCGTTGCCCGCTTCGATGAGGCCGCCGTTGAGGATGAGCGGGTTGGTGCCATTGATATGTTCCAGGCTCAGGGTGGCACCCGCTTCCAGGGTCAGCGGGCCGGTTCCCAAACACTTATTGGCCACATACAGATAGAGCCCGCCACTCTTGACAACGGTGCCGCCGCTGTATGTGTTGACGAAATCGTTCATACGGATCCAGTTCGATCCGCTCTTGATCAGGCTGCCGGGACCGGAAATCAGGGAGTTGAGTTGCACTGCGGCATTGCCGCTGCCGCCCACCGTTGTGTTAGAGGCCAGGTGGATCGGCGCGTTCATCGTCACATCGCTGGACGAGTTCTGGTTGATACCCGGCAGGGTGCCCGTGGCGGGGTTCGCCGTGAAGGACATCGGGTTGCCGGCCACCGTCACGCCGGTGCCGAAATTGAGTTGGTTGAGCAGGAAGCCCGTGCTCAGATCATTCGTGGTGGTATAACTGGCCGCGCCGTTGAAGTTAAGCACACCATCAGCCTGGCCGGCAGTGCCCGGCGCGGTGCCAGTGGCCAGGTTATTCGTCCATTTCGTGGCATCGCTCCAGTTGCCCGCCACGGCATTGGTCCAGGTAAACACGGCGGGCGTGCCGGACTTGGTGACCGTCACGGTGTAGGTTTGAGTGCTGCCATTCTGCGCCGTGATCACATACGTCTGCGGACTCGTGAAATCGCGTGAAGTGCCCGAGGCAAAATTGGCCGTGGCAAAGGTGGGCAGGGTGAAGGTGGGCGCGAGGGCCGCCACGTTGGTGGCCGCTGGCACGTTCACGCCGATGGTCGTTCCGGAAATCGTGGCTGATAGAGAACCCGGGAAAGTCATGGTCAATATCTCCCTGGCGCTGCTCGCGGCAGTCCTGTTGACCTTCACGGTGTAGGTCTTGGTGACACCATCCTGACCGGTGACCGTGTAAGTTTGCGGACTGCTGAAGTCCCTGATCGATCCGGAACCCGGACCGGCGCTCGCCCCGGGGGACACCGTGTAGGTGGGCGCCAGCGCGGTGACCACCGTGGTGTAGGGCACGGTCAGGCTGAGGGTGGTGTCGGAAAACACCGCGCCGCCCAAGCCCGGAAAGTCGAAGCTGAGAAAATCCTTGGGAACCAATGGGAAACCCACCTTGATAGAGACGGACGTCGCGGTGGTTCCGGGCCGGTTGTTGGCATCCCCGCCATAACTCGCCGTGATGTCATAAAGCCCGGTGAGCAATGTGCTGATGGTCAGGCTCGCCTGATAGGATCCGTTCAACGCACTGGTGCCGATGGGCACCGCGCCGGAATAGACGCCGGGCGTGCCGACTTGCGTGGCCTTGGCATAAAACGTCACAGCGCCCGTCGGCGTGCTGCCCGTCACCGCGGCGGTGAAGCTCAACGGCTCACCCAGCGCGGCCGGGGTGGCACCACCCGTTAGAGCGAGCGCCGTGTTGGACGTGGGAAGCACCGTGACCGTGCCGGCACCGGTGAAGTCGGCGCTCTTATACGTCGCAGTGGTCGAGCCCAGTGGGCCGTAGATTCCGGCGGCCTTGGCCGCGCCATTCAAGGTCAGGCTGGCGACGGCGCGCGTGCCAGAGAAATTCAAGTCGAGCACGGCGCCGCTGGTGATTTCCAGGGCACCGCTGCCCAGTGAGGTGGCGCTGGAGCAGGAGAGCGTACCGGCCGCCACCTTGGTGGGACCGCTGTAGGTGTTGGTTCCGGACAGGGTCAGCTTGTTCGCGCCGGACTTGAGCAGGCCGCCGCTGCCGCTGAGCGCCCCCGTTAGAGTGAGGTTGCCACCTGCGGTGTTGAACTCGGCCTGGGCGGCGAGGTTATTGTAGGTGGTCCCCCGGACCCCGGCGAAGGTGGCCGAACTCCCGGTGATGGTGGCCTCGGTGATGCCCGCGAACTCGAACGCGTTGGCCACGGTGAGGGCCGACTGGTTGCGCAGGCTCAGCGCGTGGCTGGCGTTGATTTTTCCGCCGAGGGTGACGGTGCCGCTTCCGAACGCGCTTGCCTGATAGAAATTCAGGTTGCCCGAGAGGAACCGGGTGCCGCCGCTGTAGGTGTTATTGCCGCGCAGGTGGAGCGTGCTGCCCGTGTCGCCCGCGGCGAACACCTTGACGAGGCTTCCGGTGCCCGAGATCGTGCCTGCCAGGTCGATGCCATACGTGGAATTGTTATAGCTGAGGGCCAGCGGGGTTTCCAACACCACATTGTTAGAAATCACCGGGGTGCCGCTCGCAGTGTAGGCAATGCCCACGCGGGTGCCGCCGCTGCCGGCGATGGTCAGTACGCCGCCGGAGCCGAACGGTTTCGAGCCGCCGATGCCGAAGTTGCAATCATCGAGGCCCTGGCTTTCGTCGGTATTTGAGAGATGCCAGGCATCCTGGGCGAGGCGCGTCGCGCCGCTGTAATCACTATCCGAACTGATGCGCGACACCGGAAAGTAGCCGCTGTAGGTCACGCTGCCCGAGCCGGTCATCTTGCCGGTGAGCGCCCCGCGATGATTGTCGCGGGCCTGCACCGTGTTGGCACCCACGACCGTTACCGGACTGGCAAAATTCTCAGAGGCGTTCAACGGGTCCTCGAGTTGCAGCGTGCCATTGGTTAGAGTGATCGGAGCGGAGGCGAGCCCCTTGGCGGTGCTGCGCAGCACGCTGTCCGTCATCACGCTGACACCACCGAGAGTGTTGGAGCCGCTGCTTGGGCGCAGTTCCAGCACATAGGGAGCGTTCTGCACGAGGCTGGCGCTGCCGCCGATGGTACCGGTGACCGCGACCCAACCGCTGCCGGTGCCGCCAAAAGTTTTTTGCGTGCCGGCCACCGTCACATTGCAGGTGACGGTGGTGCTGGTGAAGGTGTTAGTCGCTGCGATCGTGGACGTGTCGGAGATGGTGATATCAGCACTGAGGACAGAGGACGGCAAATACGTTGCCGCCCTGGCCGGATCGACATACTCGTCGAGGTCGCGCAACGAGATGACCTTGTAGTGGTTCTCTTTGAGATACTGCATCATCGCGGCGAAGGCCACCGGATCGCAACTCACCGCCATGTGCTCGCCCTCCGGCACGCCATGAAACGTGAACACCATGATGCGGCCATTGATGGCTCGCTTTGCCTCACTGACAAAGGAGTCGTAGGTGCCGTTAAAACCAAACGAACACGGGATATTGAACGGATCATCCATGGTCGGCACGTAGGTGCGCCCGACGCCACCCCGTCCAAAAGTATAGTGATTGGCGACGAGGTCCGGAGTGGTGGCCGGGTTGTTCATGAACACGGGCCACGCCAGGGTGGTGGGCTTGGGCACCCCGTTGGCCGCAAACTCGCGATCCATACCCAGGAAGGGACTGATCGAGGCGCCGCCCGCGTGACCCAGCGTGTGGTTGCCCATGTCGAAGCCCTCGTTGGACATCGTGCGGATCTGATCCCAGCTCAGATACCAATCCTTGCGCGTGTTGAAACTGTCAAAGTCACACACATAAAACGACCCGCCAAACCCGTGCTGCTTGAGGATCGGGGCGACCACCGTGGCATGACTCGCCACCCCGTCGTCAAAGGTCAACACCACCAACTTGTCCGGAATGGGCTTGCGCAGCACGCCGAAGGGATCGGCGGACGCCTGCCCGAAGGCATGGGAACAGAGCGCGAGGGCGACGGGCAGCAGAATTCGTAGTGTGGGTCTCATGGTGTGGGCAAAATGGCGGTGCTTGCTTGGTTTTCGTTATAAGTTCCGGCTTTTTGAAAGACGCATCACGCCGGGTTGTCAAAGCCTGATTCCTGCGGCGGGAGTGTGGGCTGATGCGTTCCAAGGGCGATTGTGGCGATTTCATGGCGTTTGTCATGTCGCCTAATCAGGCGACACGGCGCGGAAGAAGACGCAAGACATCAAGACGCAAGAGAAGAATTGCCAAACGCGGAGAACGCGGAGAGTTGAAAAAAGTGCTCCCCTGCCGCGCCATTTGTGGCTTAGGGATCAAGAATTGCGAATTTACCATTAATCCCATCTTCCTTTGCGCGAGGCAATCTTCACACCCGGGCACCTTTGATAGGCGGCTGCCTAACCACCAATCCATTCATCCAGATTAAGAGTTTTCTCGCGCAAAGACGCAATGCCCCAAAGTCAAATCCGTGAGGTGAGCGTCAAGCTCAGGTGGCTTTCCTCTGTTGCCGCTTCGAGTAACTGGCCACGGCCTGGGCCTGCGAGTGGACCTGGAGTTTCTCATAGATGCGGCGGATATAGGTATGCACGGTATGACGGCTGATGCTCATTTCGTCCGCGATTTCCTTTTCCGCATGGCCACGCGCCAGCAGATCCAGGACTTCACACTCGCGGTCCGAGAGTTCCTCCTCGGCCGCCGCCGCGGTCACCGGCGGCACCTGGAAGGCCTGGGCGACGCGCCGGGCGATGCCACTGCTCATCGGCGAACCGCCGGCCTGCAAGAGGCGCAGCGAGGCGAATAATTCCTCCTTGCTGGTGCGCTTGAGCAGGTAGCCGGTGGCCCCGGCTTCCAACGCCTGATAGATCGAGTTGGCATCGTCATAAACCGTAATCACCAGAAACTGCGTCTGTGGCATCTGCGGTTTCAACAGCCCGATGCACTCGATGCCCGTGCCGCCGGGAAGGTTGATGTCCATCAGCACAATGTCAGGCCGCTCCCCAGGCAAACCGGCCAGGGCCGATGGCACATCGGGGTGCGTGCTGGCGCAACGGAAGCCGGGCGCCGCGTTGAGCCAGTCTTCTAACAAGCCACGCGCCTCCGGGTCGTCCTCAACGATGGAAACCGCGATGGTCCGCCCGTCGGGGGATCCCGGACCGGCGGCTGATAGAGTGGAGGATGCAGGTATATTCATCATATCAAATTCATGATCAGGCTGACGGTGGTGCCTTGGCCGGGCGCACTTTCGATGATGCAACACCCGCCCGCCTGGGCCAAGCGGTGTTTCATGTTAGCCAGTCCGTCGCGACCCGCGTCCGTCCCGGAGGCGGGGCCGGGAGCCGCCAGGTCCGGCACCACGAAACCACAACCATTGTCGCGGATAGAAAGTTCGATGCCGTGGTCCATGACCCGCATGGCGACCGTGACCTCGCTGGCCCTGGCGTGTTTCATGACGTTGTTCAAGGCTTCCTTGAAGGCCAGAAACAGGCTGTGGCGAACATCCGCCGCTATCGCCCAATCCGGCAGTCTGACAGGAATATCCAGCCGCAGATCCAGCCCGGACGGTTCCAGGAATTCCCCGGCCCACTCGGCGAAAAACGTGGCTAGGCTGTCGAGCGTGTCATGGCTCGGATTGATCGCCCACACGATCTCATCGAGCGTGCCCGTGAGGGCTCGCGTCGTCTGATAGATGCGGCCCAGGTTCGGCTTGGCGTCACGGCCCAGATGCGCGTCTTCGAGCGCCGCCTGGCTGAGCAGCGAGATGCGGGTCAAACTGGCACCCACATCGTCATGGATGTCATGGGCGATGCGCAGGCGCTCGCGCTGCAATGCCTGCTGGGCCAGCAGCCGCTCCAGCTTCCGGCGTGCGCGCCGGCGCGTTACCCAGAACACGCCACCAACCAGGCCTGCGATCATGAAAACTCCCGCACCCACCCGGAACCAGGCGGTTTCCCACCAATACGCCTCGGCCGTTAGATCGAGTGCGGAGGCGGCCGGGTTCCAGACCCCATCGCTGTTGCAGGCGCTCACTTCGAAATGATAACGGCCGGGCGCGAGCTGCGAATAGATGGCCGTGCGCCGCGTGCCCGCTTCCACCCAGGTTTCCTCCAAGGGTTGCAGCCGATACTTGAACCCGAGGCTTTCCGGCTTGGTGAAACTCAAGGCCGTAAACGCGATCTCGACCTGCCGCTGCCCGGGTGGCAGGCGCAGATGCGCACCTGCCTGACCCAGTTCGACGGGCACGGCGGCCGAAGAATCTGCTAGATCCGCGTCGGCTTGGTAAGCCGCCACGGATTTGCCATTGAGAATGACCCGCTCGATCACCACGGCAGGCGCTTGCGGACTCTCTTTGAAACTGTCCGGATAGACCGCCGCCACTCCTGACTGCATCGCAAAGAACAAGCGCCCGTCCGTGCCGCAAAACGCGCCTGGACACGAATCGTAACTGGCCTGCAAGCCCGGCAATCCGTCCGTTCGCCCATAGCCCACCGAGTGAACCCGCGTGGCCCGGCCCTGCTCCAGATCGTCCAAGTCCGCTTCGCGCACGTTGAAAATGCCGCGGTTGCCGGCCAACCACAGCCGCCCGAGCCCGTCCGCCAGAATGTTGGAGATATAGTCATCCCGCAGTCCCTGGTTCATCCGGCAGCGGCTGAAACGGCCGCCTTTGAGCCGCCCCAACCCTTGTCCGCCAAAACCAATCCACAGACTGCCGTCCGCCGTGCCTAACAGACAGCGGAGCGTGCCAACCCCTGGCGGCATGCTCCCGGTTTCATCCGTGAGAACGTCATGCCGCACCCGCAGCAGCCTGCCTTTGGTGGTCGCCGCCCAACAATCGCCGGCGGCGTCCATGGCCAAGGCCACGACCGGGCCGCTGCCCTCTGGCAGGCTGAACGTCTGGAACTGCCCGGCGCGTCGGCGCTGCAGGAAATGCGGTGGCAGCTCGGCAAATCCGGCAGCGATCCACAGCTCGCCGGTGGGAATGGTCAGCAGCGCGTTGACCCGGCTACTGATCAGGCCGTTGGTCATGTTGAGAATTTCGTTAACCCCCCCGTTTTGCCAGTGGTGCAACCCGATGTATTGGGTGCCGATCCAGACCCCGCCCTGGGGATCGGCGGCCACGCATTGGGCGTTGGACTCGGACCAACCGTCTTTGGCGGACATGGGCGCAAAGGTGCGGCCCGCGCTGCGCAAGACCTCGCCTTTTTGCCAAACGACCGCCCACAACTGTCCTCCGGTGTCCTGGCAGACCGAGCGCACGGCCTCCAGCGGGGTACCGGTACTGGTGGCTAACAAATCAACGAGTCTTGGCTTTAATTGGTTCAAGCCGCCGCCGCGGGTGCCGACCCACAGATTGCCCTCGCGGTCTTCCTTCAGGCTGAGGATCGTTTGATGCGCGGTGGGCAAGGTGGTGAAGTCCGTGTCATCGTAACTGAACAGGCCCGCCTCACTGGTGCCGATCAACAAGCGGCCCGTGCGGTCTTCGTGAAAAATCGTCGGACTGGCATTGGCCAAGGTTGGCGGCGTGGTGACGACCTTCACCGGAGAGCCTCCTTCTCGGAACTTGTAGAGCCCCACTCGCGAGTACCCCCAGATCCCGCCGGAGCGTGCGGACGTAATGCGCTGTACCCCCGCCTTCTCCAAAGGCCGGAATTTCCCATCGCGAAAGATCCCCACCTGATCCCCCCGGCTATACCACAGTCGCCCACCTGTATCGACGGCCAATTGGCAATCGCCGGCCTCGGGCAAGCCGTCTGCCGTGGCGAACAACCGCGCTTGCCCGTCTTGAATTCGCAACACCTCGCCGTCGCCTTCGCCGCTGACATAGGTCACCCATACGGCACCTTCGCCATCCTCCAGCATCATGCCGGTTCCCTTGTCCAACAGGCCCTTTTTCAAGTGGAATACCGTCGCCGGCCGACCCGGCTCCATGCACACCACGATCTGTCCCTCCAACGCCACCCATAAGCGGCCGCGCCGGTCGGCTAACAGGGCGTGAATCATGCCAACGGGCACCCCGGCCGCGGTCAGCGGGAATTGCCGAAACTGCAAGCCATCGAAGCGCACCAAGCCGGTTTTCGTGGCCACCCACAGGAAGCCGTCGGGCGTTTGGTCGATACCCACCACCGAATTGTCCGGCAAGCCCACATCCGACTGCCAGGTGCGGGCAAACCATGACGGACCCGCCCCCGCCGCTGGTACCGCAATAGCCAGCCCCGCCACCACGCTCAGCAGCCAGCGCCATGGGATGGGATGTTGCATACGGTCTAACACATGGCCAGCATATGTTGCTTGGCGGCACGAGCAAGCAGAGAAATCGTTAAACCGTTTCTCGCAAGGGTTCATGGCAGGCTGGCACGCAGGCGGGCAAAGAGTTTGCCGCCCGCCGCTGCGGACTGCGGAATCTGCGCAAGCACATGGTTGTGGGTCGTATCGTAGCCGGTGATGGTGAAAACCACGTTGTTGATCGTGGTGTTGACACCGGGGACGGCAGCGGCTTGCCAGGTGCCGAGGTCATTGCCGTATTGCAGTTCCAAGGTCACGCTGCCCAGTTGGTCCGGCTTCAAACAGCTGAACTCCAGGGCCAGCGTACCAGCTTTATTGGTGGCCACCGGCAGCGACGCACGGCTGTTGACCATCGGTACGCCGCCTAGCAAAATCCACGCGAGCCCGTTGGCCACACCATCCTTGTTCGGATCGTCACCGAAGCCGGTCTGGCCGGCCGGCACGCCGGAGATACCGCTGATCCAAGCGGCGAAGGGGCTGATGGATTCGACATATTTGAGCAACACGATGCCGTTTTGCCCCCCGGTGGTTCCCGATGAATAGACCGACATGCCGCCGCCGCCGGGGTTGAGATAGCCGGCCCCGCCCACACCGTTGAGGCTGGCTTCAATCATCGAACCGCCACCGCCGCCAGCATAAGTCACCGCCGCGCCTCCGATCGAGTAGGTCAACCCATCGCCGCCTTTGCCGGCCTGAGTGACAGATCCCGCACTACCTGCCGTGCCGGCTCCGCCGCCACCACCGCCGGTCGCCTTGTTCTGGCCGTTGGTCACCGAACTCCCGCCGCCGAAGTTTCCCTGACCACTCGTGCCGTTCGCGCCGCTGGCAATGGTGCCCCATGGTAGCACGCTGGCTCCGCCGCCGGAGCCGCCGACGCCACCCGCTTCGTTCCAGCGTTGGCCGCCATAACCACCGCCAAAAGCCCTCAGCGTGCCGAAGCTGGAATCCTGGCCGCTGGCATGGACTGCACCACCGGCACCGACGGTGATGTTATAGGTTTGCCCGGGCGTCACAGCATAACTGCTCGCCACCGCCGGAGTTTCCGCGCCGTAGTAAATCAACCCGCCAGCGCCGCCGCCTCCGGATGCTCCGTTGGTTCCGCCGCCGCCACCGCCAGCCACGACTAGCAATTGAATGGCGCTCACGCCCGTCGGGGCCGTCCAACTGCCGGCAGTGGCCCAGGACAAGATATGTGTATTGGAGACCACTATGCCGCTCTGCGTGCCGGTGATGGTTGCCCTCGCGGTGTCAGTGACCGTGATGGATCGCGTGCCGCCCGAATTGAATGTAACGCCCTTGGAAAAAATGTGGGTGCCGGCGTCGCCGCTGCTAAAGGCATAGTCGCCCGGCAAGGCCGCCGTTGCATCATTGCTCGTGAAATGAATCGTGCCGCTGTAGTTGGTGGCTCGGTTGCCATACGCATCCTGCACCGTGACCGTCACGCTGCCCGCCGCGCCTGCATAAGGCGTGCTCGGGAAACCGGCCACCGTTAAGCTGGCCGCCGTCGCCGGCACAATCGTGTAGCTGGCAGTACCCGCCGCCAGGCTGGTGCCACTGGTTCTCGCCGCTTGGAGTGTCAGGTTTTCCGCCACCCGGTTAGTCACTCCGCTAAGGGTCAGCGTGCTGCTGCCGCTAGGGATGGTGCCCGTTAGCACGCCGCCTAACGAACCCGCAGTGCCGATTGTCAGATTGAGGCTCACGCCGGTATGGGTCGCCACGTTGCGCACGATGCCGCCGACGTCCTGCACCGTCACCGTGACGGCGTAGGCCGCGCCGGAAATCGGGTTGGTCCCGCCATTAACGGCGGTGATGACCAGCTTGGCCGGCGTCGGGGCGGTGACCACCAGGTTCAGTTTGTTAGTGCTGGCCACGAGGTAGGCGGTGTGGGTGGAAGTATCAATGGCCGTGCCCGCCACCGTGAGGGTGCCGGAGCTGACAATGTTGCCGGCGGCTTGTTGGATCAGGGTGTAGGTGCCGTTGGCTAACGGCGAAGAACTGTTGACGGTGATGGCGTTGCCGTTGAGCGACAGGGTGCCTTGGGAAACATATAGCGCCGGGTGCGTGCCATCGTAGTTCAACGTGAGCGGCCGGCTTTCCAGACTGACCGTGCCGCTGGCACCGCTCTTGATCGCCGCGGCGGACGTACCCACCACGAGGCCCGTGCCGCTCGCTGTTAGAGTCGCGCCGCTGCCGAGGGTGTAGGTGGCGGAGGCACCCAAACCGGACACATCCAAGGTGGTGCCGGCAGCAAGGCTGATGTTGGAACCTGCCGCCAGCGTGCCGGTCGCACCCAGTGCCAGCGTGCCGCCGTTGATGAGCGTGGCACCGCTGCAGCTGTTGGCACAGGCAAGTGTCAGCGTGCCGCTATTGGTTTTTGTCAGACCGGCGGTGCCGGCAAGCGGGGTGCTGAGCGTGATGTTACCGGATGAATTTGCCGCGATCTGGTTCGTGACCGTCAGCGTTCCGCCGGTGAGCGCGTAGCTGCCGGTGAAGCTGCCGAACGTCAGGTTGTGCGCGGTGACGCTGCCCAGCGTGAGGGTGCCACCCGCGCCACCCGAGCCAATGACGGCATCATTGCCATCGACCCAATTGACGTTGGCCGCGCCATTCCACCATGTGTTGGTACTGTTGATCCAAGTGCCGCTGCCGTCGGTGACCCCGGTGCTGGTGCCGTTGGCATCCCACGTCAACGCCGTCGGGCCGTTCACCGTGATGAGCGCCACCGCCGAGGTGCCGACCGCACCGCCGTTGTCCGTTGCCCGGGCAGTTAGACTGACGCTGCCCAGCGGTACGTTCGTCCAGATATATGAGTATGGCGCGGTGGTGGAAGACCCGATCAGGGTGCCGCCGTTATAGAAATCCACCTGCGCCACCGTGCCGTCCTCGTCCGTGGCGTTTACCGTTAGAGTGAGCGCCGACGGGGCGACAAAGACGGCACCGTCAACGGGGGCTCTCAGACTGACGACCGGCGTTTGGTTCACATAGTTGATGGTCACGTTCACCGTGAGCGTGTTGGTGCCGCCCTTGCCGTCGTCCACCTGCACCGCGAAACTATCCATTCCGGAGTAATTGGTGAGCGGCGTGTAGGCGATGGCCATGCTCGTGCCGGTGCCGCTGGCGCTGGCCGTGCCGTGACCGGCGGCCGTGCTCACCGACCAAGTGAGCGGGTCACTATCGGGATCAGTGGCTTGCAGGGCGAGGCTGAACGGCGCGGGACTGCCATTTTCGCTCATCACCACCTCGAGCGGCCCGTTCTCGGTGAATACCGGCAGCTGGTTGACGTGTTGGACCGTCACGTTCACCGGGATCGTGTCGCTGCCGCCATGGCCGTCGGACACCGTCACCACAAAACTATCCGAGCCATAGGAGTTGGCCGCCGGGGCATAACTGATCGCCAGGCTGCTGCCCGTGCCGCTGGCCGTGGCCGTGCCGTGGGCGGCGGGCGTACTCACCGACCAGCTGAGCGTGTCGCCATCGGCATCGCTGGCGTGCAGGGTCAGAGCAAAGGGCGTGGGGTTGCCATTTTCGCTGAGGGTCACCGCGGCCGGCTTGATATCGCTGATAACCGGCGCAGTATTCTGCACATTGAGCAATCCGCCGCCTGTGATATAAGCGGGCAAATTGGCCGCGCTATACGTACCTGCGGGCTGGAGGGTTCCGTTGATAGATAAGGAACCGACCCTGAGGCTGCCGGAGTAATTGAGGGCCATGGTGCCGCCGGAGTTGATGCAAACCGTGGCGTTGGTTGGCAGCATGTTGGGAGTGCCACCGGCAACGGGGCTGATATCAATCGCCGTGGCCGAGTCCACTCCGCTATCGGTTCCCTGAAACATCAGGGTATGGGTCCCCGCCGTGAGCGTTATGTTGCTGACCGTGTAGCTGCTGACGATCCCTCCGCTGAAGGTGGCTGCCGGCCACGAACCCACCGTCGTCAAATCCACTTTGAGCGCCAGAGCCGAGGCCGGGTAATTCGGCCGGTTGGCGGCGAGAAACGACAGGCTATAGAAGCCAGTAACCGGCACGGTGATGGTCTGGGAAATCGAGCCACCCCTCTGGATGAAACCGGCATAGGCACCGTTGATTGCGGCAGCGCTGGCCAGCCACGGGCTGTTCTTGGCCGCAATGCCCGCATTGCCACTGGAGAACGTCCAGGTGGCGCCGGTGGGATTGTAGCTCCAGGCGCCGCCATTGCTGAGCGTGCCGTGCGTTTCGAACGATGGATTGGCGACGAACGCGGCCATGGGGGTCGCGCCGGACAATTCAAGCGTGCCGCCGCTGACGACCGTGGCACCCGTGTACGTGTTAGATCCGGCGAGTGTCAGCCGGCCGCTGCCCGCTTGGGTCAGCCCGCACGTGCCGGAGATCGGAGTGCTGAGCGTGATGTCCCCGGAGGACGCGGCTATGATGTTGGAATTCACCCTCAGCGAGCCGCCCGCCAGCGCGTAGGTGCCGGTGAAGTTGCCGAAGGCGAGGTTGTTAGAAACGACGCTGCCCAGCATGATCGTGCCACCCGTACCACTGGCACCGATGAGCGCATCGTTGGCGTCGGTCCAACTCCTGTTGGCCGCGCCATTCCACCAGCTGCCGGCTGCCGCGCTCCAGGTGCCGCTGCCATCACTTGGGCCGCTGGCGCTGGCGCTGGCATTCCACGTCAGGGGGGCCGGGCGGCCGGGGGCGGCCGGATAAGTGGTGGTGATGCCGTATTTAGCGGACAGATAGTTGCCGACCCGGAGTTCGTCCGCGGTGGAGAGGGTTGTGGAGTAGCCGATGATTTCGGCCACGTCAAACGCGCTGCCACCGCCGTCAGCCCGGCCGATTTGATACGCCGCCGCGCTGGTATCGTTGTCGTTGACGACGATTTTGAGCAACATGAAATTGGTGATGGGCGCGAGATCAAACCCATAGTAGCTGACCTGTGCTGCCGGAATGACGGCTCCATTCTTGGTCACCGCCACCGGCAGTTGGTCATTCCAAAGTGTGGTCTTTCCGGGGGCCAATTGATAGCTCGAGGCCCGTCCCGTCGCCCGTCCGAGGAAAGCGCCGCCGCTGCTCCATGCCGGATAGGGCGAGCGGACCACCACGTACTGCTCTTTGACGAACAAGTTGCCGGCGAGGTTGAGCCAGTCAAATGTGTCGCGGAAGCCCGCTGCGGGGCGTGAATTGAGCTGGTTCAGGGCGAGGAACGCCAAGCCGTTGCCAAAGGTGGCGTGATGCGCGTTGCCCGACAGGTCTTCCCACTTGGTGAGAATGCCCATGGCGTTGGTGGTGACGCCGCGCGAGGCGTCGAACCAACAGGCAAGCCCCGAACTCACCGGCACCACATCGTTGCTCACCGTGATCACCGTGTCGGCCGAGCTGCTGATCACACCCAGATTGTTAGTGACGCGTACCGTCAGATGGTAAGTGCCAACCGGCACATTCGTCCACACGAACGAGTAGGGCGGCGAAGTGACGGACCCGAGCAACGTGTCGCCGTTGTAGAAGGCCACGTTGGTGATGGTGCCGCCCACATCCGTGATATCGGCGCTCAACGTAATCGAGCCGCCCGCGGGAAATGCCGCGCCGTTGGCCGGGGCTGCCAGGCTCACGCCTGATGTGGGAAACAGCCACTCCTGTTGGATGATCCGATTGTATTTGTAGGACGGGGTGGTCCAATACAGCCTTGCGGTGGCCGGGTTAACGTTCTTGTAGTACTCCATCTTCAAGTCATACTTCTGGCCGGCGTTGAGTGCGATATTGTAGCCGGTGGCCGGCGCGGTGTTCCACTGGGTCACATGATCGTTCCATTCGGCTATCAGTTCCACGCCGTTGAGCCACAGGTGGGTGCCGTCTCCGGCTCGCGTGGAAAACCGATAGTTGCCGGTTTCCGGCGCAAGCAATTGCCCGCTCCAGCGCACGCTATAACGATCCGATCCCATGCTGCTGACGGGTGCCGCCGCTTGCCAGTCGAAGTTGACCGTGGCATCGGTGCGTCGGGCCGTGAGCGCGGTGAAATCCATATTGTTGAAATACTCGCCCTTCAAGCCGCTGCCGGCGTCGCCCACAATGATATGAACCGTCGCTGCTGCGGAATCCGCCAGCACGGTGCCGACCTGGAACGTGAAGCTATCCACTCCGCGGTAAGCGCCGGTGGGGGTATAGGTCAAAGCCGGCGGCGTGCCGCTGAGGGTGCCGTGCGCGGGTTGGGTCAGGATGCTATAACTCAGCGCGGCATTGCGGCAGTCCGATCCACTCAGGGTGATGGCCTTGGGCGTGGTGGTGGCCACCACCTGCGGCGCCGCATACGGCAAGCCGTAAATCAGGGGCGGTGCCGTGGTGGCGGCGGCGATGGTGCTGTCATATTTGTCTGGCAACGTCCATCTGGCGGCCTCGCCGTAGGTCTCCAGGGCCGCCGTGGATTGGGCACCCAAATCCGCGGACTTGGCCAGGGCCAAGTCCATACCTTCGACGATGTTCCACTTGGCGAGGGTGCGGATGCCGCCGTAGCGAGCCAAGGGGGCATACATCAGGTCCCCCGGTGCCGAAACATTCACCACCTCGAAAATTTCCGGAATCAGCGCCTTCACATCCGTTAGTGACAACTTATCAGTGATGAAGCTCTCACCCGGGCCGCCAAGCGCCCAGCGCATCATGCCGCTGGGCAGTTGCAGGCCGACCCGCACCGCCGGATAGAGCAGGCTCTTGTCGGCGTTGCTGGTGGCCGCTGCCATATCGCCGGTGAACACGGCTTGCGCCAGGTAGCCATTGGGAAATTGCAGTGGGTCGCTCCAATCAACCGGCACGGCGGGTTTGCCGTTGGCCGCCATGGCAGTGAGCATCGTGGTGAGTTGTGGACTGGCGGCCGCCCCGAAGTTGATGAGCGCTTTGGCGGCCTTGGCCCGCACCCAGATGTCGGCATCGGAGAGGCGGCGGCCGAGGGCGGGCAACGCGGTGGTGGTCTTGAGGATGCCCAGCGTTTGGCAGGCGCCCATGCGGACGTTGGCGTCGGGGCCTTCCGCCAGCGTGAGCAGGGCTGTGATATCCGACGCGCCAAGGCTGCGGGTGGCCAGTTCCGTGGCCGTATAGTCCCGCACCACCGGATCGTACTCGCCCAGGGTACCTAGCAATTGGGCGATCGTATAGCCCTTGCACGTCTGTTTGAAACTGCCGGCGGCAATGGCGTTGGCAATCTTGGTGGCGTCGAGGGCATGGGCCGGGTTGGGGGTTTTGCCGGTGATATACAGCCGTTGCAGGGGCAAGGCATAGGACAGGATGTAGGTGGCCGTGGGGCTGACCCCGCTATAACTGCTCGCTCCCAGATAGGTGCCGTCCGCCGTCGAGCCCGCGCCGTATTGCTCGCCGCCGTCATACACGAACGAGCCATCGGAGCGGCGTTCCAAATCGAGGTGCCAGCGCACCTGCTGCAGGTAGGCGGCCACGGCGGCCGGGCCGCCCATGTTGGCACCCAGCGCGCCCCACAGGTAGCTGAACCCCTGGCCGGTATGGCCGTATTCGCGGCCGTTGTATTCGGCAGTGGTTAGGCGGGCGTAGTACTCCGCCGCTACGGCTTGGTCGTCCTGCAACCCGAAGAGCACCGCGCATGACGCGTCCTTGCCGTTGGAGGCGTGGCCGTTGAGATAGGGTTCATGTTCGCCGTAGGGAATGCAGCCACGGTTGACATAGTAGCCGAAAAACTTGGCGCCGCGCTGGATGGCCGGCTCGATTTCAGGGTCCAGCGCCACGCTGGCGGCCAGCAGCGCCTTTTTTCCCATGACGATGGCCAGGTTGGCGACGATGCCGGCCTGGTTGACCGGGCCATACCACGGGATCGACCCGTGCAAACTGCCATCGGCGGTCAGGTTTGCGCCGCCGTGGCCGTAGGTACCAAACAGACTCTGGGCCTTGGCGAGAGCCACCGTGTATTCATTGATGCCGTGCAACACGCTGGCATCCGGCGTTCCGTTGGCCACACTGTTGAGGTAATACTCGCTGAGAAACACCCCGACGTAACCCCAGTTCCAAGTGTCGCAACCTGATAGACGGAGCGACGCCGGAGCCATCGCCCGGGCAAAAGTTTGCAGGCGGCTCTGCACAGTAGCGTAATTCGCATCCCCCGGCAACACGCCGGCCAGCAGCGCCAGCCCCTTGATCGCTCCGGTATAAGCGTAGCCATCGGTGGGCAGGAATGCTGGGTCGGCCAGCAGTTGGCTGACCAGATAATCGCGGGCATGCGCCAAAACCAGGGTCGATTTCGCGCAATTGTAGGGGGCGGTGGCCGTGTAGGTGCCCATCACCGGCAGCGTGATGGTCACGTCGGTGGTGACCCCGGCCCGCCAGCGCTTGAGTCCCAGCACTCCGTTGTTTGATGCTTTTTCGGCGTCGCCGATCGCCCAGCCGAAGCTCTTGCGGGCATCGCTGGTGAATGCAGGCACCGCAGCGCTGCCGGCGCAGGCACCCAGGATGACGTCATCGACGGCCAGCACGCCGGCCGCCGGGGTGTTAGGCCCGACCACAGTGACGAGGATTTGGCGGCTCAGCGCGGAGATGATGCCCTCCTGGCCGACGGCGTCGGAGCCATCGCCGCTGTTGTAGATGGAGCCGCGCATGCCGGTGGGCCCGAGATTGTAGGTGAAGGTGCGGTTTACGCTGGCGATCACCCCGGTCGCAGTGAAATCCACCGGGGCGGCGTGCAACCCAGCGGGCAGCGCTGCAAGGAAGGATATCACGGCGCACAGGCCGCGCCGTACGGGCTGTTGTCTTAACTGGAATAGTTTCATCTGACGGGTTCCGTGCAATCTGTGGTTTAAAATTGTTCTATGCGGGACGATGGTTGTTGCTGCCAGCTCACTTCACGAGCGGCGTGATGCGGAAATTCTTGTCGATGGCGATGCGCAGGATGGCCGGCCGCTCTTTGAACGGGGCCTGGGCATCATTGCCGAAATACGTGGACCACCACTGGCCCTGCGCGTCACTGAAGAGCACATTGTGGCCGCCGCCGGGAATGGCGAGATAGCGCTCGCCGTACGGGCCGTAGATTTTGTCAGAACTAGCCGCCATACAGTCATAGGTCTGCGTCTTCTCATCCCATTTGTTGAAATCGGCACAGATCAGCTGATAGCGGCCGTGGATTTTGGTGAGGAACGCCCCCTCGAATCCGACGTCGCCGGCATTGCTCGGTTTCAACTGACGCTCCGCTTCGGCCAGGCCGCTCATGTCATCCCTCATCCTGGCGATTTTACCATTCTGCCAGACGAAATAGACCGCCCCGTCATCATCGTCAAACAGCGAGGCGTCAATGCCCCCGGTCAACGGTCCGTCTTTTTTCACATCCACATAAGGGCCATCGGGCTTGCCGCTGGTGCTTTTCCAAATCCCCGTGCCTGCATAGTTCAGGCTATAAGAAATCCAGTAGGTGTGCTTGAAGTAATGGATTTCCGGAGCCCAGATGGCCGAATCAGCGGTCTTTTTTCCGTCCGGAGCGGTCTTGACTCTTTGCCAGGTGGCGTCCTTCTCATAACTCCACACCAGGCCCAGCGCGTCCCAGTTCTTGAGGTCCTTGGACTTCCACATTCTAACACCATCGTTGACGTTCCACCACGTCGGGTGGCCGGTCGTGCCGATGAGATAGTAGATCTTGTCCGGCCCGAGGCACACCGAGGTGTCGCGCACCGGGTAATCAAACAATGGCTTGAGCGCGGGCAGTGGCGGCCGTGGCACGGGCGGCGCCGCAAGCGCCGCGCCATTGGCGGCCACGACGAGGCAGGCGAGCATGGGCAGTAGCAGGCGTTGTTGTTTTTTCATGATCGAGGTGTTTGTGATGGATCACTGGGTTTTCAGGACTCCGTTGCCCTTGATGGATGGCGGACGGGGGCCGTGATGAAGTGGACTGGGTGGTTCATAATTGAAGGGTTTCCGGCCGGTTGTCTAAAGTCCTGGCCCTCCGCCGTGAGGATTTGTCGTCTCGGGCCAAGGGTGGCTTCGGCACAACCCAGCCAAACTAGGTCCCGGCTGCAAATTTGTCATGTCACCTAATCAGGCGACACGGAGCGGAAGAAGAAGCAAGAGGGAGAAAACAAGAAATTCCTAAATTCACCCTCGAACACGCCCCCGACGCCCACGGTGGCCGCCGCCCGCCCGTCGCCCTCCCCTCCGCGCATTTTCCTCGCCAAGCCCCAAGCCTGCCACTATCCATGCGGCCTGACGATTTATGCATACGATCAGGAGTACTTTGGAGTGAGACCCATTAGGATACTCACCGATAAGGACTTCACAGCCCAAACTACTAAAGTCAAAGCAATGCGCCACTCTCAAGCAGCACTTTTCAGCCTGTTTAGCTTTGCCTTAGGGATGGGTCTCAGAGCGGATCCTGACCAGCGGCCTCCCAAAATTATTGTCACGGCATGCGCGGTCTTTTCGCGTATCTCACCCGGTGACGATGGGATGGAGTTTCGCTTCCATTACGAGTATCCAACGGCCTACCTAAAAGAACCGCTCAAAACTTACCTCTGCTCCTACGAGGCAATGACGTATCTAATAACGACACCGGATGGCAAACAATACTCCCTCAATCTTATTGATAAGAAGAAGAATACAGGTCATTTCACATCGGCATATTTTAATCTCGATACATACAAGATTTTCGATTCGGTAGGCGCGTGGCCTGGCCTGTTCAACGGCAAGGAGGTCGAGCGGCGCTTCTATTGGAAGCAGCCAGAGGCTCCTATTTTCACGATGTCCGGCGAGTATCGCGTCGTCGAGACAGGCACGTTCCATGACACGGCTGGTAAGTTACCTGATCTTCTGTTTCGTAGCACGGAAGCTGTTTGCGTCGTCGATCCGAAGGTCGCCTCTCTAAAGGTTCTCAAAGAGAAAGCTCAAAAGGTAGTGCGGGAGCGAAACGGCGCTGAAGTTCCAGCTGTGAACTGGACGACTCGAGAGATCGTATCGGGCGACCGCATCGTTAGCGGATTAGTCGAGCGAAGCATCATTCCTGAAGAGCAGGTTCCCGAGAAAAAGAGAAAGAAGGGATGGGATTATGTGGGAATGGAATACAGCTTCACATTTTCACCGGATGGAGAACTAATCTCAAAAGAAGCCCAACCATTTTATCTGAGGATCGATTAATGCCTAACCAAGACGGTGGTGGCAACGTTCTTGAGCTACCCACTCACCTCAGTAGTTCTCTATCTGGCGGGGCGAGCAGCGGCAACTGCGCTTCGGATCGCCATAGTAGCCGCAAGGGTACGGATAGCATTTCCGGTGACATTAGAATGACTCTCGATAATCCTTTTGGATTTCGAGATCCTTAGCGCAATCTTAGCGCTACGTGCCGATGGATTAGCACCAGCCCCACCAGGATTCGTGGCATGTTCGCTGCGGATGAAATCACGTTCCTCACTATTCGATTCTCACCTTCTCAAGGGCGCGTTGATTCCCAGTCTTCGCAAACTCGATCCGCGCACTCAATGGGAAAACCCCGTCATGTTCACTGTCTATGTCGGTGCCATCGTTTGTACTGGGCTCCTGGTCCGTTCGGTTGACATTTTCGAGATCCAGCTTGTCGCCTGGTTGTGGTTTACCGTGATCTTCGCAAACTTCGCCGAAGCTTTGGCCGAGTCGCGGGGAAAAGCCCAGGCGGACGCCCTGCGCTCGATGCGCGTCACCACTCCGGCGCGCAAACTGGATGGAAAAAATGAAACCTCCGTCTCCGCCAACGATCTTCGCCCAGGCGACCTTGTTGTCTGCGAGACGGGCGATACGATCCCATCCGACGGTGAGATCATCGAAGGCATTGCCTCGGTGGATGAGTCGGCGATTACCGGTGAGTCCGCACCCGTCATTCGCGAGTCCGGCGGCGACCGCTCCGCCGTCACCGGCGGGACACGCGTCCTATCCGACAGGATCGTGGTAAAGGTCACCTGTGAACCTGGGCATTCATTTCTCGACCGAATGATCTCACTCGTCGAGGGCAGTGAACGCCAGAAGACTCCTAACGAAAAAGCGCTCGGCGTGCTGCTTGTTTCCCTGACGCTGATCTTCATCCTCGTCACGTTCACGCTGCCCGCTTTCACTAAGTTTCTTGGTGGCCAGGCTCCCGGTTTCAGCAGTTTGGTGGCGCTGCTCGTGTGTTTGATTCCCACTACCATCGGCGGACTGGTCAGCGCCATCGGCATTTCCGGAATTGACCGCCTCACCCGGCAGAATGTGCTCGCCACTTCGGGGCGGGCGGTGGAATCGGCGGGTGATGTGGATGTCCTCCTGCTGGATAAAACCGGAACCATCACTCTTGGAAACCGCCAGGCCAGTGAATTCATCGCAGCTCCCGGAGTGAATGCCCGCGACCTTGCCGAAACGGCGCAACTCTCCTCACTCGCGGATGAAACCCCGGAAGGTCGATCCGTGGTAGTACTTGCGAAACAGCTCTTCGACATCCGTGGCCATGATCTAGCAGAACCGCATGCCGTCTTTGTTCCCTTCACCGCGGAGACCCGCATGAGCGGTGTGGATCTTGTTTCACAAGGTATGAACCGCGCCATTCGCAAAGGCGCTGCGGAAGCGGTGAAACGATATGTCGAGTCCATCGGCGGCAGAATGCCGGATGAGGTCAGCCGCGATGTAAATCACGTTTCGGGTCAAGGTGGCACACCCCTTGTGGTGGTGGATGGCTCACGCGTCATGGGGACCATTTTTCTCAAGGACATCGTTAAAGGCGGCATCCGCGAGCGCTTTGCCAAACTTCGTGAAATGGGCATCCGCACCGTGATGATCACAGGCGACAATCCGCTCACCGCCGCCGCAATCGCCGCCGAGGCGGGTGTGGACGATTTCATGGCAGAGGCAACGCCCGAGGACAAAATGCGCCGCATCAAGGCGGAACAGGAAGCTGGGCATCTTGTCGCCATGACTGGCGATGGCACCAACGACGCGCCCGCGCTCGCCCAAGCCGACGTCGGTGTGGCGATGAACACCGGCACGCAGGCCGCCCGTGAGGCTGGCAACATGGTCGATCTCGATTCCGATCCGACCAAACTCATCGACATCATCGAGATCGGCAAACAACTCCTCATGACGCGCGGTTCACTCACCACGTTCTCGCTCGCGAACGATGTCGCCAAATACTTCGCCATCCTGCCTGCGCTTTTTGTCGGGATCGGAACGGCTACGGGTAAAGGTCCACTGGCGATTCTCGACATCATGCATCTGCATTCACCTCAATCAGCCATCCTCAGCGCCGTCATTTTCAATGCGCTGGTCATCGTCGCCCTCATCCCGCTCGCGCTGAAAGGCGTGGCTTACCGTCCGATGAACGCCGCTGCGCTTCTTCGGAGAAACCTGCTGATCTACGGTCTCGGCGGCATCATCGTTCCGTTCCCCTGCATCAAGTTGATCGACCTCGCGCTTGTCGTCTTGCACCTCGTCTAACTCATCCATCCTCTCATGAACACGCTCACCCTTTCATTGGCCTTTATTGTTCTCGTCGCCGCCATTTCCTGGCCGCTGGGTCGCTGGCTTTTCTGGACACTCCAACCATCGACGGTAAACCCAAGACTCACCCGGATGTTTCAGCTCCTGCTAGGCAAGGGTGGTGAAAAAACCTCTGGCTGGAAAAACTACTTCTTCGCGCTATTGTCCTTCAACGGCATGATGTTCGTGCTGACTTGGCTCATTCTCGCATTCCAGCATCATCTCCCGCTCAATCCCGATGGCATGGGACCGGTGAAGCCCTCGCTGGTTTTCAACACGGTGGTCTCCTTCGTCACCAACACCAACCTACAGCACTACTCCGGCGAGGCGACTTACAGTTATTTGTCACAACTCAGCTTGATGTGGTTGCAATTCACCTCCGCCGCCAGCGGCATCGCGGTATTCGCCGCGCTCGCTCGCGGCCTGTCGGGCAGCCGTGATTTCGGGAATTTTCATCGCGATGTCGCCCGTATTCTCATACTGTTCCTAGTGCCGCTCGCCACAATCTGGGCATGGGTCTATTCGCTGGTGGGCGTCCCAATGACCTTCGAGGGTTCCGCAGTGGCCACCACGTTGGAGGGTGCCACGCAAATGATTGCCCGCGGCCCGGTCGCGGCCTTTCTCGCGATCAAACAACTCGGCACCAACGGCGGCGGCTTTTTCGGTCCGAACAGCACGCATCCTTTCGAAAACCCGGGCCTGATTTGTAATTTCATCTCTCTCGTGGCCATTCCGCTGATCCCGATGGCTTGCGTCTGGGTGTTCGGCCGCATGCTCGGAAGACCACGCCACGCACATGTAATTACCGCCGTGATGTTTGCCTTCCTCACAATCAAAGTGGTTTGTACCGTGCTCCCCGAGAACGCACCCACCGCCGCGTTCGAGCATCTACCCGTTGAACGAACCACCAATCTCGAAGGCAAGGAACTCCGCCTCGGAGCCACTACCGGCCCGCTCTGGGCTGTGCTCACCACTAGCACATCGAACGGCTCGGTTGGCGCGATGCACGATTCGCTCAATCCTCTATCGCTGTTAGGTCCATTCGCAGGACTTTGGCTGAACTCCACTTTCGGCGGCGTCGGTGTGGGCATGATCAACTTTTTCCTATTCATGATCCTCGCGGTTTTCGTCGCCGGTCTAATGGTGGGCCGCAGCCCGGAATACCTCGGCAAGAAAGTCGAGGCGAAGGAAATGGCTCTCGCTGCTGCAACCTTCCTTATCCATCCGCTGCTCATCCTAGGCGGCAGTGCGATTTTTGCAGCCACTTCCATGGGAGCGGATACCGTCAACAATCCCGGGGCCCGCGGGCTGTCGGAAATCATCTATGAGTTTTCATCGGCCGCTGCAAACAACGGCTCTGGACTCGATCCCGACATCACCGAGGCCGCAGCCAAATACCAGGCCTCCCGTGTCGCCAAGGCCCGCCAGATCGACCCGGCTATCGTCTTGAAATTCATTGATGAAACCAAGCGTCCGCTCATGGCGGAATTCGGTGGTCCGGCGCTCGTCAATGTTCTTGAACTCAACCTCGCCCTCGACCGGATTACACGATAGCCTCCCTTCGCAATGCCTGACTCCGGTAAACTCAAAGTCTTCCTCGGCATGTGCCCGGGCGTGGGCAAAACCTATGCCATGCTCCAGGCCGCCGGCGAAATCCGGCGCCAGGGTGTTGATGTCGTGGCCGGTGTGATCGAATCCCATGGCCGCCGGGAAACCGAAGCCTTGCTGGAAGGACTTGAGATCCTTCCTAGAAAGCAGCTGAAATACCGCGAAGCCGAACTCGCGGAGTTCGACCTGGACGCGCTCATCGCCAGACACCCCAAAGTCGCGCTCGTGGACGAACTCGCCCACACCAATGCGCCGGGTTCTCGCCATCCCAAGCGCTGGCAGGACGTTGCCGAAATGCTGTTCCCGTTATACTGCCAGCTACTGATGGTAATGGATTAATTGTTATTGGA
>JBAXOP010000041.1:0-25712 GCA_037133195.1 Verrucomicrobiota bacterium
GCTCTATCTGCGCTGGGAATACGCCGACCTGCCGCATTATGTGGCGCGGATTCTCTTCACGATGAATCCGGACGGGACCAACCAGCGTGAGTATTACGGCAGCGGCTCATATTGGCCGAACTCGTTCTTCTACGCCAAGCCGATGCCCGGCTCTCCCAACAAGGTCGTGGGCATCGTCGGTGGCCACCATGGCGTGCCGCGGATGGGGGAATTGGTCATCATCGATCCCTCGCAAGCACGCTTCGAGGCCGACGGGGTCGTGCAGCGAATTCCGGGATTTGGCAAGAAAGTACAACCCGTCATCCTCGACAACCTAGTGGACAGATCCTGGCCCAAGTTCCTGCATCCGGTGCCGCTCAACGACAAGTATATCATCACCGCATGCCAACCGTCGGCTAGAGCAAATTGGGGGATCTATCTAGCGGATGTGTTCGATAACTTGCTGCTCATCAAGGAGGAACCATGTCATGCGTTGTTAGAGCCTGTGCCCTTGCAGGCGGTGACGCGGCCGCGGGTCATTCCTGATGCGACGAAGGAAGGTGAACAGACCGCGCGGATGCAGATTGTGGATATCTATCAGGGGCCGGGACTCGCCGGTGTGCCGCGCGGCACAATCAAAAAACTCCGCCTCTTCACCTATAATTTTTCCTATAAAAATATTGGCGGGCAGGTGGATCGGGTGGGGCTCGACGGACCGTGGGACATCAAGCGAATCATTGGCACAGTGCCGGTGGAGGCAGATGGCTCGGCTCACTTTGAGGTGCCGGCAAACCTGCCCATTTCCCTGCAACCGCTCGATGAAAATGGCCGGGCGGTGGCGCTGATGCGGAGTTGGACCACCGCCATGCCGGGCGAGGTGCAATCGTGCGTTGGTTGCCACGAAAAGCAGAACAGCGCCCCCACCAACCGATCTAACGGGCTGGCGATGAGCAAGGAACCAGCCAAGATCACGCCGTTCTACGGGCCGCTGCGCGGATTCCATTTCGACCGCGAGGTGCAACCGGTGTTGGATCGGCATTGCATCTCCTGTCACAACGGCGAGACCCGCACTGATGGGAAAAGCATCCCGGACTTCAGGCGCGGGCCGCTGGTTTATGCTGGCGAGCGAGAGGTGAAGTTTCCGCCGGCTTACGTCGCGCTCAAGGCCTATGTGCGCAATCCGACCGCGGAAAACGATATTCACATGCTGCTGCCCTATGAGTTTCATGCATCCACGACCGAGTTGGTTCAAGTGTTGGAAGCCGGGCATCATGGCGTCCGGTTAGATCAGGAGTCCTGGGACCGTCTCAATACCTGGATGGATCTCAATACGCCGGCTTGGGGCACCTGGGAGGAAATGGTGACGCAATGTAGCGATGCTGGTAAAGGTGCCAAGCGGATAGGCAATCAGCGCCTACGCCGCCGCGAATTGACACTGCGATACTCTGGCACCGATGACGACACCGACGCGATCTATCCCGCTCCCGATTGGCAGCCCGCACCACCGCCGGTCGATACTAACAAAAAGATTGTGGCAACGCCACGCTGCGAAGGCTGGCCGTTCGATGCGGCCGAGGCCCGGCGACGGCAACACGACGGCGACGCCACCCGCATGAAACTCGAGTTGGCGGGCAACGTCAGCCTGACCTTGGCGCGCATCCCGGCAGGCGGCTTTGTGGCAGGCGGCGGCGTCTCACCGCCACGGGTAGTGCAAATTCCGCAAGCGTTCTGGATGAGCGCCTGTGAAATCACCAACGAGCAATACGCATGCTTCCATTCCAGCCATGACAGCCGCATCGAACACGGGGATTTCCTCCAATTCAGTGTGGCACAACGCGGGCATTCACTGAACGAATCTAACCAACCCGTCTGCCATGTTTCATGGAATGAGGCGCAGGCGTTCTGCAAATGGCTGGCGCAGCGCACGGGCCGTTCGGTCCGCTTGCCCACTGGCGACGCATGGGAATACGCCTGCCGCGCCGGTGTTGCCAGCGCCATGGCTTATGGCGAAGCGAGCACCGACTTTTCGCGCCTAGCGAATCTCGCTGATGTGAATTTGCGCCGTCCCGTGGGGTATCGGTCCAGCTCGGTGCCGGAGTGGCGCCCGGCGATCACCGAGGTGGACGACGGTCACTGGGTTTCCGCTGTGGTGGGGAGTTATCCGGCCAATGCATGGGGTCTGTTAGATATGACAGGCAACGTGTGGGAGTGGACGTCCGATGTCGCAGCCGATGGCATGCGACGCCTCGCGCGGGGCGGTTCGTGGTATGTCCGGCCACAGCGTGCCACGCCTGATTCGACAGTGGCTTACCTGCCTTGGCAAAAAGTTTATGACGTTGGCTTCCGCGTCATTA
This sequence comes from Verrucomicrobiota bacterium, assembly GCA_037133195.1. Taxonomy (GTDB): domain Bacteria; phylum Verrucomicrobiota; class Verrucomicrobiia; order Verrucomicrobiales; family Akkermansiaceae; genus Luteolibacter. The sequence continues at coordinate 2,334 of JBAXOP010000041.1, forward strand.
TCGAAGAACCCCCGTTGTCCGCTAAGACTCACTGAAAAATTGATCCATGAAAATCATAAGTCTAACCAACAATAATGGGTCCTGGCATGCCTGCGCCCGGGTCCTGTCCACCACCTTGTTAGTGATAGCAGCCAGCGCGGCGGAGGAAGCGCCGGACATCACTCCGGCGGATGGCTGGGACAATCTGCCGCCTGTCGTGGCGACCGCCGGCGATTGGCCGTGGTGGCGCGGCCCGGCCTTGAACAACCACGCTGCAACCAGCAGCCAGCCGCCACCGCTGAAATGGAGCGGAACCGAGAACGTCCGCTGGCGCTGCGCGCTGCCCGGCAAGGGGCACTCCACGCCATGCATTGTTGGCAAACGGATCTTTGTGACAAGCGGTGACCGCAAGATGGAAACGATCTGGCTGGTCTGCCTGGATCGCGAGTCCGGCAAGCAACTCTGGCAGTCGGAAGTTTATCACGGCGCGTTGCCCAAGATCCATCCCGATAACTCATACGCTTCCGGCACGCCAGCTTGTGATGGCGAGCGAGTCATTATTCCCTATCAGACAGAGGACTCCCTGTGCCTCGCCGCGTTCGACCTCGAGGGCAAGATCGTTTGGAAATCAACCGTCGGCCCGTACAAATCCATCCAGGGCCACTCGTCCTCACCCGCACTTTACAAGTCCCTCGTCATCGTTCCCGCCGATGGTTCCTTGGGCAATAAGCTCACCGCGCTGCATCGCAAGACCGGTACCGTGGTCTGGCGTGCGTCGCTGACCAAGGGTGCCGAAAGCTATGCGTCGCCGCTGGTGACTCACGTGGCCGGTCGTGATCAGGTCATCCTCATTGGTGGCAAGAAAACCCATAGCTTTGATCCTAACAACGGCAAGTTGCTGTGGACAAGCGACGGCCCGGCCGAGTTCTGTGCCGGCACCGCGGCGTTCAGTAAGGACACGGTTTTTTCGAGTGGCGGTTATCCGGAAAGAACGCTGCTGGCCATTCGTGCCGATGGCAGCGGCGATGTCACCCAATCCCACCTCCGTTGGCAAAGCGACGCCAAAGCCGGCTACGTGCCTTCGCCGTTGTTGCACGATGGTTTGCTCTACGCCGTCAGTGATAATGGCCTGTTGCGTTGTTATGAGGCGGACAGTGGCAAGATCGTTTGGGAGCACGCGCTTAAAGCCCCGTTCTATTCTTCACCTGTTCTGGCGGGGGATCGCATCTATTTGTTCGACCGTGAGGCCAAGGGCTATGTGATCAAAACCGGGCGAGCGTTCGAACTGCTCGCCACCAATGAACTGCCCGACGGTGTCTTTGCCACGCCGGTGATACTGGGCGGCCATATCTATCTGCGCACCTTGCGCGACTTGTATTGCCTCGCGACGAAACCGTGAATCTCCAACCTCGCTTCTGGCTCCGGGAAGAAGTGATCGCCGCAGGCAACGGCTTTGCGGCAGGGATCTATTATGGATCGCACACTGAAAGAATGCCTAATTTTCGCCGTATGGGTGCCCACATCCTCAATCTAATAAACACTATTTCCCCCGTCACCCAGTCCGGCCACCAACTCTCTCAACCGCCTTAACCCCACAAAAATATGAAACATCGCCTCGCTCTCGCGGTCATCGCCGCGCTTTCCCTCAACGCCATCGCCGAAATGCCGACACCCGACACCGACGGATGGATGACCTTTTTCAACGGCAAGGACCTTACTGGCTGGGACGGGCTGGACGGATATTGGTCCGTCGTTGATGGCGCCATTCAATGTCAGGAAACCAAATCAACCTCCAAGCAGAGCGACCTGATACTGGTGGCGTCGAAAGAGAATCCTGAGAAGTTTGCAAACTTCGAAATGCACTACAGTTGGAGGATCGTTTCTCCCGACGCTAATTCCGGCGTGCAAATTCGTAGCGTCATCGATCGCCCTGAAATGAAACACGTCGGTGGATATCAGGCTGATATTGACGCAAAACATAGTTACACCGGTATCATTTACTGCGAGGGCGACGTGGCTGGCGGACGTGGCATCATGAGCAATCGCGGGGAGAAGACGCTGTGGAACGAGAACAACCAGCGCTCCAGCACCAAGCTCGCAAAGAGCAACGATGAAATTAAAAAGACCATCAAGCCCCAGGGCGAATGGAACGACTGCGTAATCATCGCCGATGGCAACCGGATCATCTATAAGATCAACGGCGAGGTCACCACGGACATGACCGACGACAGCCCGAAAGCCCGCAAAGATGGGGTCATCGCCTTGCAGATGCACGGCGGGTTCGACATGACGATCCAGTTCAAGGGAATTAAAATCAAATTGCTGCCGGCCACCAAGTAGGTTGCGATTTCAAAAGAAATCCATCCGGCCAGGTGAATAGTAACGCAACGCGAAGGTTGAAAGAACTCCGGCAGCCGTAAGAAATCATCAATTACCTTATGAAAACACTCGTCACCGCCGCCTCTTTGGTCGCCATTCTTCAGACTGCCGCCCCCGCCGCCGAGACGGATTGGGTCACCTACGCTGGCGGCAACGGCCCCGGCAAGGGCAAGCACATCGTGTTGATCGCCGGCGACGAGGAGTATCGCTCCGAAGATGCCCTGCCGATGTTAGGGAAAATCCTATCCGGGCATCATGGTTTTGAATGCACGGTATTGTTCTCGGTTTCGCCCGACGGTGTGATTGATCCGAACGCCGGCACCAGCCTAAGCCATCCCGAGGCATTGGATACGGCCGATGCCATCGTGATGTTGATCCGCTTCCGCAAGTGGCCGGACGCCACGATGAAGCGCTTTGATGAGGCGATTCGGCGCGGCGTACCGGTTATCGGGTTGCGCACCAGTACGCACGCATTTCAACTGCCCGGTTCCAGCGCGTTCAAGGACTATAACAGTTTTGGCAAGCGCGTGCTCGGCGAGCAATGGGTCAATCACTGGGGCGCGCACAAGTCGGAGGCAACCCGCGGTATCATCGAGACCGCCAATGCCGCCCATCCCGTGCTGCGCGGGGTGAGCGATGTGTTTGGCACCACCGATGTCTATGAGGCGGCCCCGCCTGCCGATGCCACAATCCTGCTGCGCGGCCAGGTGCTCAAGGGCATGAACCCTGGCGACGGACCGGCAAACTATTCAAAAAAACGCGCGGATGGCACCGAGCAACCTGTCAATGAGCCGATGATGGCGGTGGCATGGACCCGCGAGGTCAAAAACGACTCGGGTAAAACCCATAGGACTCTCTGCACCACCATGGGCGCGGCTACCGACTTAATAAATGAAGACCTGCGGCGTCTGGTCGTCAATGGCGTGTTCTGGGGCTTGGGCATCGAGGTGCCCGCCAAGGCAGACGTCAGCATCGTCGGATCCTTCGAACCGGTGATGTATGGCTTCGGTGGCTTCCGCAAAAACGTCAAACCCGCATCTCACAACTAGCGAGGCTGCTCCTCAGACCCAAGACTGAAAGACGCAAAAAATGCGGATATTCTGTAACTTTTTTCCACCCCGGGGATCAGTCAAAGAACCACCTGATATGAAATGCGAAGAAATGCTGGCAGTGTTGAATGACTACGTGGACGGTTCGATTGATCCGGCCATCTGTGGAGAATTCGAGAAACACATGGCAAGGTGCGACCCATGCCAGGTGGTGGTGGATAATATCCGCCAGACCATCACGCTCTATAAAAACGGCCAGCCGTATGATCTGCCCGCCAAGTTTCAGGCGCAGTTGCACGAAGCATTGCGCAAACGGTGGAATGAGATACATTTAACATGTTAGAATAATTCATGGACTATACAACAATATGGATTGTAATCGGGGTGATAGCCGCAGTGATGATATTCAAGCGGCTGTCGTTCATTTCGCCGGAGGTTGCACGCAAGTATCTGCAAGATGGCGCTCTGGTAGTGGATGTTCGTAGCACCGGCGAATTCCGTGGAGAACATCTGCCGAAGGCGCTGAATATTCCGCTGGGAGATATCCAGAAAAGCATGCCGTGTCAGGTGCCGGATAAAAATCAGGTATTACTCCTGCATTGCCTGAGCGGAACTCGCAGCGGGATAGCCAAACGTCAATTAAAGGGCATGGGCTATGAGAATGTATTCAACCTCGGCTCTTATGGCCGAGCCAAAGGCATCGTGAGTGGCATGCGGGGCAACTGAGTCGACGGCGAGGCGTTACGAGGTTTCACGACGGCATCGCTGATAGTTGCTAATTTCCGAAATAGGATCCACGAATTGCACGAAATAACAGTTGGCTGGGATGTCTCATCACGGTACCCTTTCCCATGGACACCGCATTTTGGGATGATCGTTACGCCGCCGGGGAATACGCCTATGGTGAGGCACCTAACACCTTCGTGGCGGCAATGGCACAGCAGATACCTGATGGCCCGGTGCTTTGTCTCGCAGAGGGTGAAGGCCGGAATGCGGTTTCTCTTGCGCGGCTTGGCCATCATGTGACGGCAGTGGATCAATCCGCAATGGGTCTGGCCAAAGCGCAGCGCCTCGCCGAGGCAAGCGGCGTGGTGATTGAGACCGTGCATGCGAATCTCGACTCCTACCGGATCATGCCGGGGGCTTGGGCGGGGGTCGTTGCGACATTCGCGCATTTGCCGCCGGCCTTGCGCCGCAAGGTCCACGCCGCAGTGGTCCAAGGTTTGAAACCCGGCGGTGTTTTCATTCTGGAAGCATACACGCCAGCGCAATTGGTTTTGGGTACGGGCGGGCCCAAGGTTCCTGAACTGCTGATGACTCTCGACAACCTCCGTGATGAGCTTGCCGGTCTTGAATTTGTCGTCGCACGGGAGATTGAGCGCGATGTAACAGAAGGGTGCTTCCATCAGGGGCGTGGCGCAGTCGTTCAAATCCTTGCCCGTCGCCCATAACCGCAAAGGCCCATTGTTTTAATTTGCTTTTGGGGTGGGGCTCTGAACAATTTTTTGGATCAGTGTCGGCAATCAAGGTGACGCCACCCATTTACGGGACCCGCAGCGGGATCGCCAAACGGGAATTGAAAGGCAATTTTGTAACTTTTAGTCCGCTCGTAGCTCGATCATGGAAACACCGATGATGTTTAACTCCCAACTGTGGAAAACTTCTCTGGGACTCAATGCAGTGGGTCCGCCATGGACTCGTTGTTTGGCAGCACGACGGAGCGGGTGCTCAGCCAGGAACCGGTGCCGGTGCTCATCGTGCCGAATTCCCCTAAGGATGGACCACCGACAGAAGGCAGCTTCCATCAGGACAGAGGCGCAGTCGTTCAAATCCTCGCCCGTCGTCCATAACTTCCACCCTGATGACTCTCGGACCAGCAGTGGCGGCGCGGATCAACAGAAATATTTATTTCCTGTCACTTGACAACATCCCAAACTGAATTCATTTAAAAAAATGTATAAATATAAATTTGTCGGTCTCTTAAAAAGTATTTTACCTGGGATACTGATGATTATCTTATGGGTACCGAGCGGCGCGGCCACCAACCAGCTTCTCGGTTGGAACAATCTTGGCATGCACTGCATGGACAGTGATTATTCGGTGTTTTCCATTTTACCTCCTTACAACACCATTGAGGCCCAGCTCATCGTCAACGGCAAGCTCATCAAGGACGGTACGGGTTACACCATGACCTACCAAGCGATCGCCGATCCCACCGGCTCAATTAATTCCACTGCGATGGGCAAGGGGAATTATTATACCTATGCCAAGCAACTTTTTGGAGCCACGCTCGCGCCGGAAGGAGGCTTGGCCGGTAGGTCGATGCCCGGCACCAGCAACACTCCCCAGGGGATGGCGTTTGAAACTACCAACGCGCCGGCTGCGGGCGTTGTGACGCCGGTGAATTGGTGGCGCGCCGAAGGTGTCCCGATTTCTCCTTACGACGATAATCATGTCAAAAACCCCTATCCGTTGATGCGTATCATCGCTCGCAATAGTGTTGGCACGGCCATCGCTTCCAACGATATTGTGTTGCCCGTTTCCGATGAAATGGACTGCCGCGCCTGTCACGCATCCGGCTCTCAGGCCGCCGCTATGCCGGCCGCCGGTTGGGTCTGGAATGGCCTGCAAGAGCGGGATTTCCGGCTCAACATCCTGCGCCTGCATGACGAACATCAATTCGCCCGCCACACCGCGCTCTATACCGCCGCACTCGCGGCCCGTGGCTTCAATTCTCAGGGGCTTTATCGCGGTGTGGTGGTGGACGGTAAACCGGTCCTCTGTGCTGCTTGTCACGCTTCCGAGGCGCTCGGTGCGCCCAGTTACGGGACCATTCCGCAGCTCACCACTTCGATTCATTCCTTACATGCGCAGGTACAGGATCCGGTTCTCAAAACCACGCTCAATGATTCTAGCAATCGGCAAGCCTGTTATCGTTGTCATCCTGGATCGACCACCAAATGTTTGCGCGGCTCAATGGGCGGGGCGATTGCAACCGATGGCTCCATGGAAATGCAATGCCAGAGTTGTCACGGTAACATGAGTACCGTTGGGGCGAGCAACCGCGTCGGCTGGTTTATGGAGCCAACCTGTCAAAATTGCCACAGCGGCACTGCCACCCATAACAATGGCCAAATTCGCTACACTTCTGTTTTTGACACGACAGGAGCGCCACGGGTGCCGGTTGACTCGACGTTCGCCACCACATCTAACACACCGGCGGCAGGCTTGTCCTTATATCGTTTTTCAGTAGGACATGGTGGTCTGCAATGTTCCGCCTGTCATGGTTCAACGCACGCGGAGTTTCCCAGTTCCCATACCAATGACAACATCCGTAACGCCGCCATCCAAGGCCATGCCGGCACAATGGTGGAATGCACGTCCTGCCATGTGAGCATGTCCACATCCACCACTACAGCAACGGGTGGGCCGCATGGTATGCATCCAGTGACCCAGGATTGGGTGGAGAAGCACCACGATTACCTCGGCAATAAAACCCAGTGCCAAGGATGCCACGGTGCGGACTACCGCGGCACAGTGCTGTCTCGGGCACAAGCCAACCGCTCGTGGACTGCGCTCAACACCACCATCACCTTCCCCAAGGGGGCGCAAATCGGGTGTTACAATTGCCACAATGGGCCTAGCAGTGATTCCCGGAACACCAGCACCGCTCCCACTACAAGTAACTCAGTGGCTTCCACAACCAATAACCAATCTGTAACCCTTACCCTGCCTGCCACCGGAACGGGCTTGACCTTGCGTATCATCTCTCAGCCGGCTAACGGCTCGGTCGGCTTGGTCAACAATGTGGCAACCTATTTCCCAAATCCGGGATTCGTGGGCGCTGATACCTTTACCTACACTGCCTCTGATATCTCAAAAACCTCTAACATTGGGACAGCCACTGTGAACGTCGCCCAGGGGCCAGTCTCCATTTCTGCATCCGCGCAAGTTCCGCAATCCTACCCGGCGGGCTGGCCTGTCGCATTTGCCGTGGTGCCGAATGTGACCAATACAGGTGCCCTGCCAACCTTTGATTGGTCCTTTGGTGATGGCTCGGCGCACGTCACCGGGCAGTTTCCCGCCCACACCTACGCTACCGCCGGCAGTTACCCATGGTCGGTGGTGGTTAGCTTAACTGGCGCTACCACAACGCTCGGCGGTACCATCGTGATCACCGCACCGGTGGCGATCGCCGTTAGCCACGACCCGGTGACTCAAAGTGTGACGCTGTCCTGGCCTAACACCACTGCCGACACCCTGCTGGAAACCAGCGACTCGCTCGGTGTCACGTCGCCATGGCAGTGGTTACCCACGCCACCCACCAACAATGGAGGGATGCTTTCCATCACCGTCCCCGCGACAGGTAAGCAATTCTTCCGAGTGAGCAGGCCGTGGTGAGCATCAGAGTATAATTACCGCGACCCGTCTCACCGTGCTTCACTGTGCGTGTCAGATGAGCCTGCCCTTTAACCGCAGCCTCATGCTTGCACCCAACAAACAAATAATGAACCAACAAATATGAAAACTAACTCCATTGTGAAATTGTCCTAGCTGGCCGTCGCCTCCGGCGGCATCATCACGGGTTTTGCAGGCCAACCGGTGGGCAACGCCCGCAGCCTGAAGCTGGCGGTGGCCAGCCACAAGCCCGGCGAACAGGTGGACCTGAAAGTGCTGCGGCAGGGAACTGAAAAATCCATATCAACAACCCTGGATACCCTGCTTTAGGTATTCAGCCATGGCGCCAGCCATTTCCTCACCGTCGATGAAGCCGCCGACAACCGCTAACTGTGGTGGTAACGGATGGGTCGTCATGGGTACCTGCGGAAATCTCATTTTTCTGGTTGATTTGTAACTTTACTGGCTCCCGTGGATCAATAATGGAGGACGCCATGAAATCAACCAACCAACCAACCACTATGGAAAGCATCATTCGTCGGTTTGCCGGCACATTCATCCTCATTAGTCTTGCCCTCGCTCACTACCATAACCCCAATTGGCTGTGGTTTACCGCATTCGTGGGATTCAACCTGCTTCAATCGTCATTTACCAACTTCTGTCCGCTAGAAATCATCCTCAGAAAAATCGGTATCGGGGGATGATCTCGTTGTGGAAATCATTCTTCTATGTTCCGCTGCCATCCGGCGCAGCCATCAACTCGTCACCCACGCAGGAATCTGATAAGATTTTTAATATCAACCGTACAGCAACTTATGATTCCTTCTGATATCCCCACCACTCCCCGCCGCAATTTCATCAAATCCATAGGTAGCCTCACTGCCAGTCTCATGGCGTACCCGGCATTGGCTTCCGCCCAAGGCGACGGTGTTGCCACGTCCCGGCGCTCCGGGGCGAAGTACATGGGGGATTTCGCTGCGGCAAAGTTGCCAACAGTGAAAGTGGCCATCATCGGCGTCGGTGCCCGCGGGTCAGGTCATGCGGCGCAACTTGCCGGCATCAAAGGTGTCTCGTTTGTCGGTATTTGCGACGTGGTGGAGGCCCGTGCCAAGCGCAGCGAGGCGGAAGTGACCAAGCATGGCCACACCCCCAAGCTGTATTTTGGTCAGGAGGATGCTTGGCTCAAAATGTTAGTTGAAACCAAGCCAGACGCGGTGTTCATCGCCACCCCGTGGCCGTTGCACGCCCCAATGTGCGTCGGTGCGATGAAGGCCGGTGCTCACGCGTTTTGCGAGGTACCCATCGGCCTGACACTCAAAGAGCTGTGGGAGATTATCGATACCTCAGAGGCCACCGAGCGCCATTGCATGATGATGGAGAATGTTAACTACGGCAGGGAGGAACTTGTCTATCTGAATATGGTTCGCCAGGGGGTGCTCGGCGAGTTGCTGCATGGCGAGGCTGCCTACTTGCATCCTCTGTGCACGCAAATGGAAAATGGCGATTCCACAGGATCGTGGCGCACGTTCCAGTATGCCAAACGCAACGGTAATCTCTATCCGACTCATGGCCTTGGCCCGGTAGCCCAGTACATGAGTCTGGCTCGCAGCGAAGATACTTTCGGGCGCATCGTGTCGTTTTCTTCGCCCGCCAAAGGCCGCACTCTGTATGCGAAAAATTCCACAAAACTCAGCAACCCCGAGTTTAAAACACTCGATTTCAAGGGCGGCGACCTCAATACCTCCATCATTAAGACCGTGCTCGGCCGCACTATCATGATCCAATGGGATGAAACCTCGCCGCGCCCCTACACTCGCCATAACCTGATCCAGGGCACCAAGGGCGTGCTTGCTGGGTTTCCTAACCGCATGGCGATCGAGGGCGTCACCAAGTCACCACACGAATGGGCGGAGAACGCCGCCTGGGAGGAAATCGCCGCCAAGTACGAGCACCCGTTATACAAGCGGATGGGCGAGTTGTCCAAGGGGATGGGAGGCCACGGCGGTATGGACTATCTGATGCTGTTCCGCATTATCGAATGCTTGCAGCAAGGCCAACCGCTCGACCAGAACATATATGAAGGTTGCTTGTGGGCGGCGGTCGGCCCGCTCAGCGAACAGTCGGTAGCCGAAGATGGCAACCCGCAGGTGTTCCCGGACTTCACCCGCGGAAATTGGAAAACCACAAAGCCGCTCGCTATCATCGACTGAGATATCCTGCTTACCCCACCCATCCAATGAAAACCCTGGTCTTTTCCGCTGCTCTAGCTGGCATCGTGCAGGCGGTGCCGCCACCTCTGGTGCCGCTGCCAGTCTCTATCCAGCCCGCGGCTCACACTTTTGACTGTACCACCGCCACCGCGATTTGCTGTGACAGTAACTTGAAAGCAGAGGCGAATCTGTTAGCCGAAGACTTGCAGACCCGCAGCGGGGTGGTACCAAAAATCGCGGAATCTGCGAGTGACAGTCATGGTGCGGGCGAGATCCGTCTCGTCCTCGATTCCAGCACCATGCGGGTGGCTGGCGGCTATAAATTGGACGTCTCTGCGGCTGGCGTGACCGTCACCGGCGCAGATGCCGCAGGCGTGTATTACGGCACGCGTACGTTGTTGCAATTGCTGCCTCCGTTAGGGGCTTCTGCCTGGCAGGCAGCTGAGTTCGTACGCCTCCCGGCACTCACTATCATCGACTATCCACGCTTTGCCTGGCGTGGTATGATGCTCGATGTAGGTCGTCATTTCTATCCGCCCGATGATATCAAGCGCCTGCTCGATTGGATGGCCTTTCACAAGCTCAATGTGTTTCACTGGCACCTTACCGATGACCAGGGTTGGCGCATCGAGATTAAGAAGTATCCAAAGCTAACACAAGTAGGGGCATGGCGCGAGTCCTCGCCACCCTATGGCAAGCGCACCTCTGATGACGGCCAGCGCTACGGCGGGTTTTACACCCAGGAGCAGGTCAAGGATGTGGTAGCTTACGCTGCAGCCCGCCACATCACCGTTGTGCCGGAAATTGAGATGCCCGGCCACGCCGCTGCGGCGATTAGCGCCTATCCAGAACTGGGCAACACGGATGTGCCCGCCTATGCGCCTAAAGTGCAGACCCGCTGGGGCGTGCATCCCTATATCTTCGCGCCGACGGAACCGACGCTGCGGTTTTTGGAAGACGTTCTAGGCGAGGTATGCGATCTGTTTCCATCCAAGTTTATCCACATCGGAGGCGACGAGGCTCCCAAAACCCAGTGGCTGCAATCCAAGGTGGCTCAAGACGTGATGCGACGCGAAAAATTGAAAAATGCCGAGGAACTCCAGAGCTGGTTCGTCCGCCGCATGTGTAAGTTTCTCGAAACCAAAAATCGCCGCCTCATCGGATGGGATGAGATCCAAGAAGGCGGCTTGCCCAAGACCGCCACCATGATGGTGTGGCGCGATGCCAAGTGGGCCAAACATGCGCTGGGGCTCGGCAATGACGTGGTGATGGCCACCACCTCACACACATATCTCGATTACTATCAGGCACCGGCAGCTACAGAATTGGCCAAGGGTAATGAGTACGAGGCGATCGGTGGTTTTCTCCCACTAGAGAAAGTGTATTCATACAATCCCACGTTCGTTGCTGATAATCCGGCTCAGGAAAAACTGATACTCGGTACCCAGGCGCAATTGTGGACCGAGTATATCGGCGATATGAAGAAACTCGAGTACATGGCCTTTCCGCGCGTCGCCGCGCTCGCCGAAGTGGCATGGTCTCCGCTGGCGGCCAAGAACTACGATGATTTTAGTAAGCGTCTCGCCGGCGTGATGAAGCACTACGATGGCGGCCATCTCAATTATGCGAAACCGGAGCCACAGCCGGGAAGGGCCACCAAGGATGGCTAGACGCTGGAGGTGTCGCTCGGTTCGTACACCGGCCACTGGGACGAGTTGGCGTCTAGGCCGTCACTATTCGATGCCGAGACGTTTTTGCATATCCTCCAGGGGCACGCCCTTGGTTTCTGGCACCATCGTGTTCACCCAAATGAGTTGCAGGACCATCATGGCGCAGAAAAACAGGAAGACAAAGCCTGGCGGGAAAGCGGTGACCATTTTGGGAAAGAAGGTGGTGAGAAGGGCGGCAAAGATCCAGTGCGTGAAACTGCCCAGCGCTTGACCCTCCGCACGATGCCGAGTGGGAAAAATCTCGGATATAAACACCCAGATCACCGCGCCTTGTCCGATCGCGTGGGCGGCGATAAACGCGAAAATGCATGCCGGGACGATGCCGAAATGTTGGGTAAAGAACGCCCATGCGGTTAGACCCAGTGAGGCGATATAACCAAAGGACCCGATATAGAGTAAAGTGCGCCGACCTAATCGGTCGATGAGCCACAGCCCAACGAAAGTAAAGAGCAGGTTGGTCACGCCGATGCCCACGGACTGCAGCAGCGCCGCCTTGGCACCCAGGCCGGTCATTGCGAAGATGCGGGGCGCGAAATACAGTACCGCATTGATGCCGGAGAGTTGGTTGAAAAACGCGACGAGAAAGGCCAGCAGAATCGGGATGCGCAACCCAGCCGTCCAAAAGCGTGCGGCCACCACCCGCCCGCTGGAAGCTGCCAGGATTTCGTCCGCGAGGGCAGCGACCCGCTCCGCAGTGGCGTCGGGTTCGATGAGCTTGAGTACCTTGAGGCCTGCCTCGAGATCGCCCTTGCGCCCGATGAGCCAGCGCGGGCTTTCAGGAATGCCGAAGCACATCACGGTGTAGATAATTGATGGAAACACAGCCACGCCTAACATCCAGCGCCATGCGTTCTCGCCGACGTCGCGGAGCAGGAAATTAGAGGCGAAGGCGACGATGATACCAAAGACAATATTGAATTGGAACATGCCAGCCAGGCGTCCGCGATAGGCCGGAGGTGAAATTTCCGAGATATAGAGTGGTGCGGCCACCGTCGAAATACCAATGCCCAGGCCACCGATAAAACGAGCCGCGATGAACATGCCCACTCCGTTGGCAAAGCCGCAGCCCAATGCGGAAATAACATAGAGCACGCCCACCCACAATAACGTGGCCCTGCGCCCGAAGCGATCGGCGGGCCAGCCACCTAACAGCGATCCGAGCACCGTGCCGTAGAGCGCCGAGGCCATGGCGATGCCGTGCATCCCCGGGCTGAGGTTCCAGAGCGACTGGATAATCTGCTCCGCGCCGGAAATGACGACGGTATCGAAACCGAATAAGAAGCCCGCCAATGCGGCAACGATCGACCAAAGAAGCAAGCGTGAATTAGGCATGGAGGTAATGATGAGAGAGCAGTCTGACTATGTAAACAGCAAATACGATGAGGTCGGTTACCGGCTGACTTTGACACGGACGAAGCCACCGTTGGAGTTGGCAGTATCCAACCCGCCGGCGATGGCGAACACCACATAGTAATAGGTTGTGCCATAGGTTACCGTGGCGGTTTTGCCGGTGATGTAGAGTCGATTCAACGGCATCGCATAGGTGAGAAGATGGGCTGCGTTAGTACTGTAATCTGCCGACTCTCGTCGGTGATGATCTCCTCTTGGCCGATGTTGAGGCTGCCTGAATTGCTGCGCCGGCACTTTGACCTGCTATGCGAGAAGCGCGGTTTTTTGCTTGCGCATCGTCTGTTTTTTGTATAGACAAGACGCATGATAGATACATACAACATGAAGGAGTCAATCGGCTGCGTGTTGGCGGGATGCGCATCATTTACCGCCAAATTTCCGGCCGGGATATTCTGCTCGAATACGCCAATACCCGGGATGCGGTCTTTGAACTCTACGAACAAATTCTGGCAAATCGAAAGAAATTGGCGCGTGGCCCTTAGGAGTCCCTCATTTTGTGGTGGATGCGGAAGCACGGCCCATGAATGAGTGCCGAAGGCTCGGTTCATGGTCGATATTTCCGCACGACGAGACTAACGTCGTCGCTCCCTACCGGGCCACCTCCGAGCCGAGTTAGTCGGGATGATGGCCGGCTACCTGGCAGGTGCGGCTTGCGCCTTGTCCGCGTTGCGGGCGAGCCAGACGCACATCTCATTGGGTCCGCGATTGCACCAGGCGTAATAAGGGATGGCCCGGAAGGCGACGGGGTGGGTTCGGGATTTTCCGGCCTCATCCTTGAGCGCCAACCGAGCCTCACCCTTGATCAGAGTAATGCCGCCTAGCAGGTCGTCGCGCCGCTCCGCCACTAATTTAGCATCATCGGGCAACACCAGGCTTAAGACATGATCGTTATCGGCCCCTTCCACGCAATACACCAGCGGTCCGCGTACCAGCGCCACGAGTCCGGCATCCTCCTTGACGTCTTCCTTGGCAATCACGCGCCGGATCGCCATCGGGAGGACTAATTCCACCACATCGCCTTGGTGCCATTCCCGTTTGATAGAGGCGAAGCCCATGCTGAGGATGAGCGGTTCATCCTTACCGTTGACTTTGAGAATGACCGGGTCGAGGGTCGGTTCGAAATAAGTATAGAGGTTGCCCGGCAGCGGTTTGCCCTGCGACCAACCCGGAATCCTGACATTCAAGGCGAACTCCGCAGGTGCCTCGGGATCTAGGGTCATGGTGATTCGGCCGTCCCACGGATAGTTCGTTTGTTGGGAGATTTTCACCACCTGCTGGCCGAGCCTGACTTTACCGCTGCCGCCGATGAACAGGTTGACAAAGATGTCCCGGTCCTTGGCCGCGTACACATAACCGGCAATTGAAGGCATGAAGCGAACGACATTGACCGGGCAACAGGCGCAATCGAACCACGCGCTGCGCTCGTAGCTCATGTCGCTGGCCAGCGGATTCGGATAGAAAAACTTATCACCTGCCAGGGAAACGCCAGAGAGGAACCCGTTGTAGATCACGCGTTCGAGCACATCAAGATACTTGGCGTCGCCGTGTAGCAGGAACATCCGCTCATTCCACAGCGCGTTGGCAATCGCCGCACAGGTTTCGTTGTATGCAGATTTATTGGGCAAATCAAAATTATTACCGAAGGCTTCGCCCTTGGGGTTGGAGCCGATGCCGCCGGTCAGATAGAGTTTTTTAGAAACCACGTTTTCCCAGATTCGGTCGATGGCATTAAGATATAGCTCATCGCCGGTGAGAGCGGCCACATCGGCCATGCCGCTATACAAATAGGCGGCGCGCACGGCGTGGCCAACTGCCTCGTTCTGCTCGACCACAGGCAGGTGGTCCTGGTAATGGGCACCATAAAGCTTGTGGGTTTGCGGGTGGCCGCGCACGTCGATGAGAAACTTGGCTAGATCCAGATACTTATGTTCGCCGGTGGCCCGATAGAGTTTGCACAAGCCAATTTCGATCACCTCGTGTCCGGGCGGGTCCTGGTGCTTGCCGGGGGCGAATTCATTGCGGATCAGCTCGGCATTCTTAGTCGCCACTTCCAGCAATGTTTTTTTCCCCGTTGCTTGAAAATGGGCGGCGGCAGCCTCATACAGGTGACCAGCATTGTACAGCTCGTGGCTATCTTTTTCATTAGACCAGCGATGTTTGCCGGACTGGGCCGGCATTTTTTCCGGGGCGAGCAATTTGCGGGCGGTGTAGAGATAGCCATCGGGCTCTTGGGCGGCGGCGATCTTGGCGATGAGTCCATCAAGGTATTTATCCAACTTCGGGTCCGGATGCATCGACAGGCTATAGCACGCCCCCTCGATGACCTTGTACACATCCGAGTCATCATATACCATCCCCCTGAATTCCCCTGCCATCAGCCTGCCGGCTTTTGCAAAATTATCGATGCGGCCGGTTTCCTCACACTTTTTGAAGTCAGTCGGCAAGGTGACCATCCGGTTCGTTTCCAAGCGCGGCAACCAGAAGGCGTCCACCACCCGCACCGCCGTGAACGGCACCGGCGTGAGCGGGTAGTCTTTTTTGTTCAACAGGGATGGCTTGATCATTTCATTAGAAACGGCGGCGGTGCTCGGCTGCGCACAGGCAAGCATACTGGCGGCCACTAGCAATATTGCGGTGACGGATTGTGGCGGCGGCCTGTGACCGACGCGTGTAAGGGACGCCAGCATACAGGCTTTGAGTCGTGAATTTGCAGGGGTGGGTGACATGGGTGGGAAAGGGTGAACCCCGCCTAGCAAACCGCCTGCCGACGTCTTGACAAGAACAAAATTTTTTCCAACCGGGAGCGTCGCGGTGGATAATTACACGGTGAATGGCGGCGGTTGATCGAGCATGGATTGATGAGTGACCAAAAGGATCACGGGATCGGCGGCCATCCGGGGACCGGGCCGGTGCTGCCGCCGAGGATGAATTCCGCCGGGTAGTTGATGGTTTTGCGGTCTGCCTTGCTCATCCGCATCGGCAGGGGTGCTCGCCAATTGACTGGTTCGAGCTTCGGCAGCGCCCCGGTGGAGCTGGTGGGCACCACCCACAACATCAGCGGCAAGGTGACTTTGGACCCAGATTGAGTCCTTAATTGCCCGGGTGGCTCCGAATGTACTGACTTCTTCCCCTTGCCGGTGATCGGCAAGCCCGGCGTGACCAAATGGGTGATGACACCCACTAACGGAATCAATATGTGCGGTGATTTCGATGGCAAAACGTTCAAGCCCGATGGTGCGCCCAAGAAGGGGGATTTCGGGTCAACCTGGAATTGACATTACGAATCATACGATCACGCTCGCGCCGCTAAATTAACTACTATCCATCCAAGGAAAATAACATAAGCACAGGTCATCAGGTCATCAGGTCATCACTAGAAATAATATAATGATCGCTCACTCTCACCTCTTCCGCATCAGCAGCCTCGCCCTTCTCGCTATGGCCGCATCGCTTCAGGCACAAGTCCACTATCGAGAAAACGGCCAACCGTGGGCGCAGCGTGCGGCCACCGGACTAGACGCCGAAGTGCCCGGTTGGTTCGACAATCTTGGCATCACCGGCCTGCGTGCCCAGTTGGTCACCGATGATCCGAAGGTGTTGCCCATCAAGTATGTCTTCCAAAAATCATCTGCTGCGGGTCAGGTCCAAGCCGAGGATAGGATCATCGGCGCAGGCGGTCAGTTATTCAAAAACACTCACATCTACGGCTGCTGGATTTTCAATGTCGGATTCAGGAATTTCCAGCCTGATGGCGGCTTCAGCATCTTGACCGAATCCGGTGAGGTGACCCTTGGCGACCTAGAAATCCACGAACTGGAAGCCATGTAAGACCCGGACAATAAACAAACTAACAGACCGCAACCCCTCATGTCACAAACCAGCCATCAACGCGTGTTTGCCGCGCTCGATCACAAAGAGCCGGATCGCATCCCCATCGACTTGGGTGGAACCGCCGTCACCGGCATCAACATTCAAGCGCTGCGCAAACTTAAAGCTCACCTGGGCATCCCTGGCGAGGTGCTGCTGCGAGATCAGATCACCCAGTTGGCTGTCACGGATGACGCCACCTTTGAGCGCCTCGATCTGGACGTGCGCTGTGTTCTGCCGCAGGCCCCGGCCAACGTGGGCCCCGCGCGGGATCAGGGGCAAGTCGGCAGCCATTACCAGTTGACCGATGAATGGGGCATGGGCTGGCAAATGCCGGTGGTTGGCGGCCACTACTATGATCTCTATCAAAGCCCGCTGGCCAACGCCGAGACCGCTCGCGATGTGGAAAACTTTCCCTGGCCGGACCCGCTGGATGCCGCGCGCTACATGGGCATGCGCGAAACCGCCGACCGGGTGGTGCACGGTGAGCACAAAGCCTTCATTCTCGAGCGCATGAGTTCGGGCATGTGGGAACATGCGATGTGGATGACCGGTTATGAGAAGTTCTTTGAGGATATGGTTTTCAATCAGCCGCTGGTGCATGCCATCATGAGCCGCATCCTTGATATCAAAATGGCCTATTGGGGCAAGGCCCTGGAACAGATGGGTGATTATCCGGTGATCATTTCCGAAGCTGATGATCTGGGCGGACAAAATGGCTTGCTCATTTCGTTGGGTATGTACAAGGATCTCATCTGGCCCTATCACAAAAGGTTGTTTGAATTTATCAAGAGCAAGGCCAAAGGCAAGGCATATATCTTTTTTCACAACGATGGCGCCATCTATCAGACAATTCCGCTGCTGATCGAGGCCGGCGTTGACATTCTCAACCCGTGGCAGGTCAACTGCGCCGGAATGGACGATACTGCGAAGTTCAAGCGTGAGTACGGTCGCGACCTCACCATCTGGGGCGGGAGCTGTGACACCCAGCGCGTGATGCCTTTCGGCAGCCCGCAGGAGGTCCGGGATGAAACCCGCCGCCGCATCGACGAACTGGCCCCAGGCGGTGGCTTTATCTTCGCTCCCATCCATGTGCTGCAAGCCGGTGTGCCGCCAGAAAATATCGTCGCCTGGTGGGAAACTTGGCAGGAATACGGGGCCTATTGAATTAACGGAATTCAATTTGATCTATCGGATTGCAATGAATACCGCGCTCTTTTGTCCCTCGCCTCTCATGGTTCTCTCCGCTGCCGCGCTGGCGGGCGACCCACAGCCACCTAACGTGATTGTGATCGTCGCCGACCAGTTGCGCTATGAATCAACCGGCTACGGCGGCGGCCCGCGGGCGTCACGCCCAATGCTATCAACTTAGGCGATGCAGAAACGAAACAGGAAGAGGCGGCGGGCAGGATGCCCGCGCCACAAGTGGCCCGGGCATCCTGCCCGGAGCCGTCTTTTGCCAAGCCATGTGCTAAGTCAGCAGTATCGGGCGTCACGCCCAACCTCGACCGTTTGGCCGCCCAAGGAATGAACATCCGCCAGTGCGTGGCCAACACTACGACGACCTCAAACGCCTGCGCGACCAAATGAACCAACGTCTTGGAGCCATCGGTGACACTTTTTTTGGGCACCGCCTTCTCCGAACAGATCGCCGAAAATGCCGATGTCCTCAGCTTCTTGTTCTCGCAACTAGAGATGCAGGGCCGCCATCCGACGGTTGCTTCCAACAAGGATTGGCACCACGCAAGAATATCTGTCGCATTGTAGCGGTGTGTCTATGCCACCGCAGCCAATGACCAAGCATGAGCAGCGACGGTGAATGCGTGCTTGATTGCCACGCTTTTTTGGCGCTACTGCCTCGTTTTCCCCTGCCCGCAGCCATCAAACCGCGTGCCTTCATCTGTTCGCTCCGCTAGGCGAGGTCCGTCTTGAGACTTTTCCGGAGTTTGGGTTTTCTCCGGATCTTTGCGGGGCCACCGGTACGCACTGGCGACCCCGTTCTTTACCCTAGAAAAAATGAACCGCAGATGAACGCCGATGGACGCTGATTTGAGAGGTTGGTGCGAAATCAGCGACTAGCCCTGTAGGCCACGTGCGTTGGGAGGCTAACCGGCCGAGGCATCCTCCAATAAACGGGCAGCATCGGACATGAGTGTCGTGATCGGCAGCCCGGTGGACGCGAGATCAACCACCCGGTCGAAGGCCATGGAGTCACGAGCGAGCGAATCGCTCCGGCCGCAGAATACCCAGACCGGTTTGCCGTGTGAGCGTGCCAAGCGGGCAACCCCGGCAGGTCCTTTGCCGGCCAGTGTTTGCCCATCGAGACTGCCTTCTCCGGTCACGACAAGATCGGCCGCCGCGATCCGCTGCGACAATCCGGTGATATCCGCCAGAAGATCGAAACCCGACACCAAAGTGGCCCCGGCGAAATGCAACAAGCCAAAGCCCAAGCCGCCGGCCGCACCGGCACCCGGACGCGCTGCGGCCACCGCGCCGCCTGCGGCGATGACCAAGGCCTCCAATGCTGCCTCTAATACCGGGATGGTTGATTCGTCAGCTCCTTTCTGTGGCCCAAAGATCTGCGTGGCTCCGGTAGGCCCTAACAACGGGCTAGCCACATCGCAAGCCACCGTCACCGGCGGCAGGGCAATGCGTTGGGATGCATCGATGCGCGAGAGGCGCCTACCCCAGATGCCGGGCGATGGGGGGAGCGGTAGCCCATTGGAATCGAGGAAGCGCACACCGAGAGCGGCGGCCATGCCCGCACCACCGTCGTTGGTGGCGCTGCCGCCGATACCGAGGATGAGCCGCCCCGCCCGTGTTTGCTCGATGGCGTGGCGCATCAATTCACCGGTGCCTAACGTGTTGGCCAGCAGGATGTCGCGTTCGTCGTTTGAGAGCCTCCACATGCCCGATGCGGCCGCCATTTCCATGACGGCCAACACGCCTTCGGAGCTATCCACCACGAGATAGCTGGCGCGGATTGGGCGGCCGAGTGGATCATGGCACGGTGCCTCGACCCAGCGCCCGAGCAGCGGGCCCTCCAGCGTGGCGGCAAACCCATCGCCGCCGTCGGCGATCGGGCAGGTTTCTATCACGGCTTGCGGCCAACGCCGGGCCAAGCCACGGGCGATGGCGGCGCACGCGTCTGGGGCGGAAAGCGAGCCCTTGAACTTGTCGCAGGCGACTAGGATTTTGCGGATTTCGTTCATGCGTAATGAACAGCCAAGGCATCCTGACGCGACATCGGCTCGGCGACAAGACGGATCTGACAAACGGAGTACTTGACGGCAACGCCCGTTGTTACGAAGGTATCACCCGTTACATGAACCTCCCTCCACTCCAGATCGTTAACCCCACGGGCCACCTGCGTGTGGTCGTGACCAAGCCGCTGCCCGGAACCCACTGGTTGGAGGTGTTGATAGCTGCGGGTTGCCGCGTTGAGATCGCCACCGGCGACTCCATCCTATCAAGTGAGGAAATCATCGCCCTCATCGGGGATTATTGTCATGCCGCCATCGGCCAGTTGACCGAATCTTGGAACGCCGGGCTCTTCGCCGCCTTGAAACACGCCGGTGGCCGCGCCTACAGCAACTATGCCGTCGGCTATAACAATGTCGATCTGTCGACCGCCTCCGCCTGCGGTATTCCGGTGGGCAATACGCCGGGCGTTCTCACAGAAACCACCGCCGAAATCGCCGTCGCCCTTACATTTTCGACCGCACGCCGCATCGTCGAGGCCGATCGCTTCATGCGCGGCGGCCAATTCAAGGGCTGGTTGCCCAGCTTGTTTCTCGGTAACCTCCTGCACGGCAAAACGGTCGGGGTCATCGGTGCTGGCCGCATCGGCGATGCCTACGCCCGCATGATGGTCGAAGGTCACAAAATGAACCTCGTTTACTTCGACCCGCACCCGAATATCCCGCTAGAGGAATTTGTCCACGCTTATGGTGCATTTCTATCCACACGCGGCGAGTCTCTAGTGACTTGCCGGCGCGCGGAGACGATTGAGTCTTTGTTAGAAGAGGCCGACGTGGTGAGTTTGCATACTTTGCTGGATGCTGGTACCCGCCACCTGATCAACGCGCAGCGCCTGGCCCTGATGAAGCCCGACGCTATCCTGATCAACACCAGCCGCGGACCGGTGTTGGACGAAGCGGCTTTGGTCGCGCATTGCCGCAGTCAACCGGATTTCAGGGCAGGGCTGGATGTTTTTGAAAACGAACCCGCCATGACCCCGGGTTTGGCCGATCTGGAAAATCTGGTGATGGTCCCGCACATTGCGTCGGCCACCAAGTGGACACGCGAAGGCATGGCCAGCCTAGCCGCCTGCAATGTGGCGGCCATCCTCCAGGGGTATCCCGTCGCTGCGGTCGGCGAAGTGCGCCCATTCCTCGCAGGCATCCCGCCGCAAGCCGCCCCCAGCATTGTGAATGCCCGTGAGTTGGGTCTGGC
Source organism: Verrucomicrobiota bacterium (assembly GCA_037133195.1). Lineage (GTDB taxonomy): Bacteria > Verrucomicrobiota > Verrucomicrobiia > Verrucomicrobiales > Akkermansiaceae > Luteolibacter. Next base: position 23,811 of record JBAXOP010000041.1, read on the forward strand.
CTGATTCATCTCCGGTCTTGATCCGCGCTGCAACAAGATTCCGTTCAGTCGCGCCAGACGGAACAAGATTTCCGGGTTGCGCTCGAAGTCCCGTTTGTCACCCGTTTGTCACCCGTTCCTGTGGTTGTTGGTTAGCCGCCGCATCATTAAATTTTTCTACGTTCCACATTTATTACACCCCTGAAATATCTCAATGACCCGCAAATTGACATGTCTGATGCCGGGCGAGGCGATCCATTCGCAGCAGCGGAATGGAATGCCCAACCGCCTCCGCCGCTCCCGCCACGGCTTCGCGTTGGTCATCACACTCTCGCTCATGGTGCTCCTCACGTTGTTAGTCGTGGGCCTGTTGAGCCTCTCTGAGGTCTCCTTGCGCGGGGCAGGGCAGGGGCAGGCCATGGCCGTGGCCCGCGCCAACGCCCGCCTCGCCTTGCTCCTCGCCATCGGCGACCTCCAGCGCCAGACCGGCCTCGACACGCGCGTCACCGCTCGCGCCGATATCCTCGACAAGAACAATCCGCCGGTGCTCGGCGTGTGGACAAGCTGGCAAGGCGCAGACCACGAAACCAGCGGGAAATTTGCCGCCCGGCCAGTGACGCCGGGCAATTATGCTAGCGCCAAAAAAAAGCGTTTTGTCGCTTGGCTGACTTCTTCTAACACCCAGGATCCCGCCACCCTCCCCGATACCGCCCCGGCCGACGGCAAGGTCACCGTCATCGGTGCCGGCGCACTTGGCACCGGCAGCAGCCGCGAAAAACTCCAAATCCATCTGACTCCCACGCCCGTCACCACCCAGTCCCAAAAGGGTGGCTTCGCCTGGTGGATCGGCGGCGAAAACCAGAAGGCGCGGGTGCCTCGGCCCTACAAGCCCGATCCCGCTTCCTCGGCGGGCCACTGGGCGGTGCAGTCCAAGTCCTACCCCGTGGCCGACCCGCTGCCGTTGCGCCTCGAACCGGTGTTGGAAAACCCGACATCCGGCGACAAGGCGATCACCCTGAACCAAGCCGATTTGCTCGCCTCCGATGTCTCTAATAAATCCTCTCGCGAGTTTTTTCATGATATGTCGGCCGTCTCGGTCGGGCTGCTAACCAATACCGCCACCGGCGGCTGGCGCAAGGATCTCTCGCTCCTGACGGAAAGCTGGGGCTCGCAGCCGACGTCGGACCTGCCGTTGTTCCGCCTGTCGCCGGAGAAGGACACCCTGTTCCCGCGGCCCACGCCGGCCAACCCGGTGCCCGCCAATTCAATGTTCTATCCATGGGCTGCCTATCGGGGATCTACCAACTCTTCCGTGATCTATCAGGTCGGACCGGTCACCAGTTGGGCGAATCTGGCTGACTATGCCACCCTCTATAAGAAAATGACCGCTTCTTCCCCGGGCAGGCTTGCCATACCTATCAACTCGTCTTACGTCTTCGCCAAAAGGGCGGAAACGTATAAGTATTTGCACGAGGTACGCATCCTGCCGCTCATCGCGCGGATTCAGTGGGTCTTCTCTCACCTTGCCAGCGCGACTGCTGGCCCTGGGCAACCCGTGCTTCCAGCCAATAAATACGAGCCACGTCTGTTAGCCACCCCGGTCATCACGATGTGGAATCCATATAACGTGGAAATCAAGGCTCCGCCTTTGTTTTTTACCGTCTCGTTGCCGTTGCCCGTCGCCTTGTGTTATACCATCGGCGGCGTCCGCAATCAAAAGTACAATAACTTGATGTACGGTTCCCAAAATAGTCCTGCCTATACGCCGCTTGGCTATACGTTGCCTACCAATTCCCCCCCGCCGGTTGGTGCCAGAAAGCTCAGCTACGAGATTGAGAATGACTTCACACTCAACCCTGGCGAGACCCGTCTGTTCAGCCCGGATGACGCCACTCAATTGCCCGCTGACCGGTTGCCTGAGAC
>JBAXOP010000042.1:0-25145 GCA_037133195.1 Verrucomicrobiota bacterium
AAGCCGCGCACGCTTGCCGACAACGCCGCGCGGGAAGTAGCAGTGACGGTGCAAGAACCCGCTGCAGTAGCTGTTGGCGCGCCGGACAAACATCTCAAGCCGGGCGTATTGCGCGTCATGTTCGCCGGTGCCCCGGTCGCCCCTCTGGAAAAAATCGGTAAAGACGCAGCGGAGTCGGTCAGTCTGACGCCCAATGCGCGTGGCAAGTGGGTCTGGCAAAACGGGTCGACGCTGGTATTTCAACCGGAGGATCACTGGCCGCCGAACACCCCCTTCACGGTAACCCTGCGCCCCGCATCCCTAGCCAAAGACTTGCACCTCGATAAATCCACCCTAACGGTTAAAACCGCGCCATTGAGCGCCGAGTTGAAGGATTTCTCATTCTATAACAGCCCGCAGGACCCCTCGGTATATCAGGTTGTCGGCGAACTCAAACTCAGCCATCCGGTGGCGCTGGATGTCCTTCAACAAAAATTGCGCATGGAGGTGGTAGGTGGCACGCCCTTGTTCATGGCCGGCGGCCAGGGGGCAGCGATGTTCAGCGTGAGCGCCGATCCGCTATCGGTGCGGAGGTTTTTCATTCGCAGTCGGCAGATTGCCGTGCCGCTCAAGGAGGATTGGGTGAAACTCACCGTGCCTGCCGGGTTGGTCTCCAGCTTGGTCGGCGCACCGCTCGCCAACGATACCACCGCCAAAGCCCGCGTACCCGATAAATTCAGCGGCTTGGAACTCACCACCGCCGAAACCAAAATCATTCGCACCGACGATGGCGAACCCCAACAATTCGTGTTCGTCAAAACCAACCTCGATATCGATAGCGCCGAGGTCGCCAAACGCATCGGCCTGTGGTGGCACAAAGAGGGCTGGTTTGACAGCGCCGGCAATCTCATTTTCAAAGAACGCAAGTCCACCGCCACCAAAATCGAACTAGTGCCAGTGGAAAGCGAAGCGCCTGTGAGCAAACAACATGCCTTCCGCTTTATCGAGGCACGCACCCACGGCAGTCTGTATTTGGGCGTCACCGCCGGCGTGCAATCCCCCGGCGGATTCGAAACCAACACCGGATTTGAGAAAATCCTGCAGGTGCCGCCGTTCCCCAGGGAAACCCGACTATTGGGTAAGGGCAACGTGCTGGCGCTTGATGGCGAGCGCAAGCTCATCGTGCAATCCCGCGCCATCTCCCACCTGCGCATCAGCCTCAGCCGGGTGCCGGTATCCCAATTCCAACATATCGTGTCGTTCACCTATGGCAAAATGGCCAAGACAGATTTATCGAATAACATAGTCACCGAAAATAACATCGGCCAGAAGTGGAGCACAGTCGTCGCAGTGGCGCAACATAACGAATGGGAGGCCACCCAATCGGTCATCGATATCTCAAAATCCCCGCCGCTCATCACACCGGAGCCACAGCCCGGCGGATGCGGCGTGTTCTTCGTCACCGTGGAACCCGTCAGAAAAATCAAGGATAAAGAACCCGATGACGACATTTACTCGCGCATCGAGGCAAGCACCGAGGCAAGCAGTGAGCAATGGCAAGAACGGTATGACGGGGGCTCCGACGAGGTGAGCGACGGCTGGCAACGCGCCGAGGGCACGGTTTCCAAACGCCTGATCATGGCGACTGACCTCGGGATGTTAGTGAAAGCCGCCGCCGATGGCTCGCGCGACGTCTATGTCATGTCCCTCGGTGCCGGCCAACCCGTCCCCGCCGTGGAAATCCGCGCCCTCGCCTGCAACGGTAGCATCCTGGAAACCGCGCAAACCGATGCCAACGGCCACGCCCGCCTGGCCCCATTCGTCCATTGCACCGGTGAACGCTTGCCGGTGGCGGTGCTGGCCACCAAAGCTGGCGACACCTCGTACTTGCCCCTCAACGAATACCAACTCCCGGCTATCGATTACTCGCGCTTCGAGGTGGATGGTGTGCTCGCCTCCCGCATCAAAGCGGTGGAAGCGTTTGTCTTCACCGAACGCGGCGTCTATCGACCCGGCGACACCCTCCACGCCGGCTTCATCGTGCGCCGCCATGATTGGCAACCCGTGTTGGAAGGACTGCCGCTCGCCATTACCCTAACGGATTCGCAAGGCCGGGATGTGGCCACTCAGAAATCCCGCCTGCCCTACGACGGCTTCTTTGCCTGTGATTTCCCTCTAGCGGAAAGCGCCGGGCTCGGCACCTATCAAATCTCCGTGGATGTGCTCAACAGTACCGGCCAACACCTATTTCGCCTCGGCCGCGCCGCCGCCCGCGTGGAGGAATTCCAGCCGGATCGCATGAAAGTGAGCAGCAAACTCGACCCCGCACCACCCGCCGGTTGGCTCGAGTGCAAGGCGACCGATGCGGTGGTATCCGTGCAATCACTCTTTGGCGAGGCTGCGCCAGAGCGCCGCGTGACCATGCGCCTCGAACTATCACCCGCAGATTTCGGCTTCCCCCAGTGGCCCGGATATGCCTTCTATATCGATAACGAAAAAACTGGAAAATCCCTGGCAGGTCGTACCATCGACCTCGGCGAAACCCAAACCAATGATAAAGGCATCGCTACCTTCAAACTGCCATTCGATACCCTCAAGGACGCCACCTTCCGCGCTGCCATCCTCACCGAAGCATTCGAGCGCGAAGGCGGCCGCAGTGTGCGCAGCGCCTCTACCTGCCTCGTCTCGCCATATAACGCAGTGATCGGCTGGAAGACCGACGCCAAGCTCGACTACCTCGCCAAAGATAGCGGAATTGCGTTGAAATTGCTAGCCGTGGGCCGCGATTTGAAACCCGTGGCACTCGATAGCCTGCGCCGCCGCCTGATTGAAATCCGCCAAGTTTCGGTACTCACCCTCCTCAACAATGGCAACTACGCTTATGTTTCCACCCGCAAGGAACGCCTACTCACCGAGGAGCCACTCAACCTGACAGCCGGCGAATCCGACTATCAACTCCCCACCACCAAGGCCGGTGATTTCCGCTTGGAACTCATCGACTCCGATAGCGTGCTGCGCTGCGCCGTCCCCTTCACCGTGGTTGGCAAGGGCGATACCCATGCCAGCGTCGATCGCGAGGCCGAACTGCGCATGCAATTATCCAAAAACGAAATTCTGCCTGGCGGCGAAATCGAAGTGCATCTATCCGCACCATACTCGGGTGCCGGCCTAGTGACATTGGAGCGCGACCATGTACTCGTGGCGCAGTGGTTCAAGACAGCAACCAAGGAAAGCACACTCACGATCAAGATTCCGGATGATGCCGAGGGCACCTATTATATCAATGCCGCTTTCGTGCGCTCGACCTCCTCGCCCGAGGTGTTTCACAGCCCGCTGAGTTATGCCGCCGAGCCGGTTAGAGTGCTCGCGCCGAAAAAGACCCTGGCCTATCAACTCGACGCACCGCGCGAGGTCAGGCCGGGCACTGAGGCGGTGTTTGGCATCACATCCAATTTGCCGACGCGAGTGGTGGTTTATGCCGTGGATGAGGGGATCCATCAGATAACTTCCTACAAACTGCCGCAACCGCTCGAGTTTTTCCTGCGCAAACAAGCGCTGGAGGTGCGCACCCAACAATGGCTTGACCTGCTATTGCCCGAATACCGGTTCCTCAAGGGCGCTGCGGCATTCGGCGGCGACGGTGATGCCGCACTCTCGCTCCACCTCAACCCGTTCAAACGCCGCCAGGAACCTCCCGTCGTATTCTGGTCAGGTATCATCGACGCCGGCCCCAAACGCAGTGAGGTGAAATGGCAGGTGCCGGATTATTTCAATGGCAACCTGCGAGTCATGGCGGTGGGCTGCAATGCGGGTGCCGTGGGTGCAACTGCTAGTGCTACGTTAGTCAAAGCGCCCATCATCGTGCAACCCAACGCGCCGTTGTTTGTCACACCCGGTGATGAATTTGAGGCGGCGGTATCAGTGTTTAATCATTTGCCAGCCACCGGCGAGACTACCATCAAGATAAGCGCCAGCGCCTCCGATTCTATCGAAGTGTTGGGCAATGCCACCGCCTCGCTGGCGTTGGCCGGCGGCAGTGAGGGGATTGCACGCTTCCGCTTCCGTGCCAAGGATAAGCTCGGAGCTGCTGACTTAAAGTTCGAGGCCAGCGGCGGCGGCGAATCCGTCCGCCGCTCCACCACCCTGAGCGTCCGCCCAGCCAGCCATTACCTGACTCGTGTCACCACTGGCTGGTTCCGCACTGGCTCGGCCGAGGTGAAGGTGAAACGCACACTCTATGAGCAATATCGGCACACCGAGGCCACCGCCAGCATCGTGCCGTTGTGCCTGGCCCGCGGATTGGAAGCCTACGTCCGCGAATACCCGTACGGCTGCTCGGAGCAAATCACCAGCCGTGCCATGGTCAAACTCATCGCCGCCACCGAGGCGGATTTCGGCATCGACCCCAAGGAGGCCGCCGCCGCCCTGACCTCGGCTATCAACCAGCTCGCCTCCCGCCAACGCGCCGATGGCGGGTTTGGTTATTGGTTTGCCGGTTCATCCTCCGACTTTGAATTCCACTCGCTCTATGTCCTGCATTTCCTCAGCGAGGTGAAATTATTAGGCCACGCGCTACCGGAACCCCTGCTGGCCGGCGCTCTGAAATACGCGGCCCGCACCGCCCGCGCCAACGTGCGCTCCCATGAAGACGCTGAAATGCAGGCGTACGCCATCTATCTGCTGGCCCGCAACGGCACCAACCCCGCTCCCCAATTGCTCAACCTCCGCGACTCCCTCACCGCCAAATTCAAGGGCCTATGGGAACACCGCGCTACCGCCGCTTGGATGGCCGCCACTTATATGTTGCTCAAAAAAGACGCTGAGGCCAATAAACTGTTAGACACCTGCATCAAAGCTCGCGCCGCCGACAAATCCCCCACCAAGAACGACCCCTGGTCCTACTACAGCGTCCCGGCAATGGAGGATATCGATATTTTCTATATCCAATGCCGCCATTTCCCCGAGCGTGCCAAGAACTTTGGGATAGAGGCGCTAGAGCCGATCATGAAACCGCTGCGTGATCAAAGTTTCAACACGCTGGCGTGTTCCTACATGACACTCGCCTTGAAGGCCTACAGCGATCTGGCCCGCAGCACTGGCATCGAGGTGTCCATCCTCGGCGTGACAAGCGGCAAATCCACCCCGCAAGCACTCGCAGGCCCCGGCCAGGGGATTCTGCGCGCCTCCTTCATCCCCGCCACCACCGCTCTGCGCTTCGAGCGCCAACAAAACGGCAGCGGCGACATCGGCGCTTTCTATCAAGTAGTCGAGCAAGGCTACGACGCCGGCAAACCCACCGGGCCGGAGCGCAGCGGCCTGGAAGTATCACGTGAAATTTCCCCGTTGCACAAGGACCAGGCGCTACGGGCCGGCGATCCGGTCGATGTGGTGTTGCGCGTGCGCAACGTGTCCGGCCGCAACCTAACCAACCTGGCGGTGGTTGATTTGTTGCCGGCCGGGTTTGAGGTATTAGCTGGCGACTTAAAATCCGGTGCCAACACGGTGGCCGGCACCGGGTTTGCTGAATTGCGCGAGGACCGCAGCTTATTTTTCCTTGGTCTGGCAGCCAACGCCGAGTGGTCGGTGAAGTATCGTATGAAAGCGGTGTGTGCCGGCTCCTTCGCGGTACCTGCCGCCATGGCCGAAGACATGTACGAGCGCGGCCTCCACGGCGTCTCCACGCCCACCCGCATCACCATCGAAGCCGCTAAGTGACACCCCGCCCCACGCGCCGTTCCTAGGCCCGCATGTTCGCTGCCATTCTAACCACGCTTCTATTTGCGCTTTCCGGCCTGAGCGGACGGCGCTTATCCAACCACCTCCCCGGGTCACTGGCCAACCTGCTGCGCCTCATCCTAGCCGCCACACTCCTCGGCAGTTACGCCCACTTGCTAGGCTTCGGCATCGGCGGGCCTGCCTGCGGCTGGTTGTTTGTTAGCGGATGCGTCGGCTTCGGCATCGGCGATCTCGCGTTATTCCAAGCTTACCCGCGCATCGGCACGCGCCGCACGATGGTGCTGGTGCAATGCCTCGCCGCGCCCATCGCCGCCCTGACCGAATGGATTTGGTTAGGCACAACTCCCAGCGCGGTCCAGGCACTTTTCGGTGCGGTTATATTGTTAGGCGTAGGAATCGCGCTGATGCCGGGCCGCGCCGAAGCGGGTCCCAGCCACGGCTTGCTGGTGGGCGGGTTATTCGGCACGCTAGCCGCCTTATGCCAGGCATGGGGCGCGGTGCTCAGCCGCAAGGCCTATGCGGTGGCTGCGGCTCAGGATTTTCACTTCGGCGGGGTGGGCGACGGTATCAATGCCGCGTACCAGCGGCTGCTCGGCGGGTTGGTGGTTGCGGTGGTGTTTGTGCTCTATCTAAAATTCTGGCGGCGGGCCGGGCCCGCAGCCCGTCCAGCCGACTGGCGGCGGGCCTGGCCGCTAGTCATTGCCAACGGCCTATGCGGTCCGGCGTTTGGGGTGAGCTGCTACCAATGGGCGCTATCGGCGGCACCGACGAGTATCGTGTTGCCGATCGTGGCCACCACGCCTTTGGTGGTGATGCCCTTGGCACATTTCCTTGAAGGGGATAGGATCACCCGGCGCACGTTGTTAGGCGGGGTATTGGCGGTGGCCGGAGTGGTGGGCCTCACCTTGCTGCGCTGAGTTCAGAGTATTAGTTTTTCAAGGCCCCCAGGCGCGGCGCGATTTTAGCCACCCAGCGTGCCGCGAGTTCGCGCAAGCCGGCCCCACTGAAATGCACACCCTTGCCGCCATTTTCCCGCAATTCTCCCTTGATGGCATCGGAATCGGGGCCTTCAAGGGCGATACCGGCTTTCCATAGCGACGCCTGTGCGGCGCGAATCTCTGGAGACGCCTCATCGCCCGGACCGTGATAACTGACCTGAGCCACAAACCACGGAGCGTTCCAGCCTATATCATGGCGGGTGTCGAGTATGAGTTTTTCAAGATACTGGCGGTACAGCTTGCCCGGCAGCGTGCGGGTCGCATCGCTCTGGTTGGCATCACTTTCCCCTTGGTGCCAGAGGACCGCGCGAAACCCGTTAGGACCAAGTTGTTTCATGCGGGCCACAAATGCCGGATAGATCACACCCTTACTCTGCCATCCGCCGCTAGCCAGCTTGGTCACATGGGTCTCAATGGTGGGCGGATTGGGAAATTGACTGCCTTCTGCCAGCCACTCGCGCACGCTGGTGGCACCGATCCCACAGGCAACCAAGCCGATTGGCACGTTGAGCTGCCCGGCCATGGCGTCGCCGAAGGGTGGCATGAAACTACCGCCATCGCCGCTGGCGCCGGGCTGCGGGTCGTTAGAGAGTTGCCAGTGTTTGCCATCGAAGGTGGCAACCTTCCCGCTTTTGGTGGATTGTTTTTCCTCGCCGTGATTGGCGGAGTTGGACTGGCCAGCGACGACAAACACCTCCCCCACCCCGACATGTTCGACGGTGGCATCCATGACGGATTTATCGGTAGCCACGCCCCGCAACTCGAGACGATACCACCCGCCAGCGGGAACGTCCAACGTCACCTCAAACTCCGCCCCGTGAAAAGTTGGCACCAGCTTCTGCCAAACACCCGGCTTGTCACCCACAACAATGCGTGCCCCCAGCGTACTGGTTTTGGCCGTGACAGGATCGAACCTGCCGGTAATGGCCAGCTTGCCTTTAGTTAGAGAACCGCGCTGAACCACCTGATAGTCCGCGGGCGTGAGCAACGTCAGGGTGGGCTTGGCGGGCACTAGCAATGGAATCATGGCCTTGCCGAAGGCGTCGCCGATGAGAAAATATGTCTCTCCATTCTGATACTCATGGTGCCCGGCTCCGCTCGGCGAATCCTTTTCCGCTCGTAAAAAACCCGTCGTTTTTACAAATTTCACGGTTTCCTTGAATTCCGGTTTAGCCGCCACGTCGGCCTGCGCCTTGCGGATCGTTAGCGCCTCCGGCGGAATATCCTTGAGCCACGGACCGGCAAATTCACCGATGATCACCGGTAGTTGCGGTGCCTTGAGATCGGCTCTCACATCCTTGATCAGGTTTATTAAATTCTTCTCGTAGGCTGCTGTGGCCTTGGCATCGCAAAAATCGTTCCAACCATGCCACCAGACGAAGCCGGACAATTCGTAGCCGTCGCCCTTGTAGCCGGGAAACTGCGCCTTGATATCACCTAACACTTTACTAACCGTAGCTAACATCTCAGTGTAGAACGGTCCCACGGCGCCCCCTGAGCTTGGCGGCCGGAAATCCACGTCGAGGCTTTTGCCGCCCCAAGCCGTTTTGATAATGAGCACCTGCTCAGCAAAATGGTCGCCCATGAGATGACCGAACGCCACCTCGGGTCCGAAAAACATTTTATTGCGGCCCTGCCAACTCATATCTCCCAGATTCCAGCCATAACCGAATGACAGGGGCCCGTGAATGGTACCGAATTCGCCGATATCGTACACCCAGACATCGTCGCGCACCTCGGCCCACTCGCCCTTGGCATTGACGAGATGTTTGATCAATGGTGCCTTGGCTGGATCGGCCAGTAAGGAGCGCAATGTGCCTTTCTTCTCGTTGCCAGCGTCGTCCTTGGCCTCTAATGTGCCCTGCCCCTGCATATTAGACTGACCCGCAAGAATGAACACCTTGAGCGGGCTCTTGCCAGCCTGCCTGAGGGTTTCCGCGGGGAGATTCGGCGCGGCAAACACGGATTCTGCGAGCATCGGCAAGGCGGCGGCACACACCGTCGCTAGCAGGAAAATTGGTTTTGTGAGAGAGAATTTCTGCATGGAGAGGATTGACAAATGTCCAGCAAGTACCGCTCCGATGCCCCGTGTCTTTCAGCCAGCACATTTCTTCAGCAACAGCGAAAAAAAAATTCCCCGCCGCCACGTAACATCCCCAAGCTCACCCGCGTATCGCTCACTTCCTATGCGCTTGCCCCCATCTCTTCTCATCTTCCTGCTGGCACTGGCTCCCTTGTCAGCCGCTCCCACCTACCCAACCATCGACGACGCCATCGCCCACGGCGATCTGGCCGACGTGCGCCTGCACCTGGCCGATAACCCGTCCAGCGCCAACCAAGGCCGCGACAAAACCCGCTCGCCGCTGGCCCAGGCAGTGATGCGTAATAAAACTGAGATCGCCCTGGTGCTGTTAGAATCCGGTGCCAAGACCGACGCACTGGACGGCTCACAACGCAGTATCCTGCACCTCGCCATCGAGCGCAATAACGCGACACTCCTGGCCGCCTTGCTCAAGTCCGGGGCCAAACCGGATGTGCGCGATAAGGACGGCTGGACGCCGCTGCACCATGCGGCGGCCAAAAATCAAGTTGCCAACGCCAAAGTGCTCCTAGCCGGCGGTGCTAATCCGATGGTGCTGAGCGAACTCGGCGGCACCCCCTTGCATGAGGCCGCTGCCAGCGGCAGCGCCGAAATGGTCCAGCTCTTGCTCGATCACAAGGTGGATCCCAATCTCAAATCCAAGCAAGGCGTCACCGCCTTGGACATCGCCAAAAAATTTGCGAATGAGCCGGCCATCGCTGTTCTATCCAAATTATGACGGCACCCTCAGTACTTGGTCCGTTTTTTTGAGGGCGTTGAAGCCGGAATTAAACGAAACGCCACTTCCTCCGGTTACTGCCCCGCCGCCACCAAGTGCGCGCCTTGCGATGGGCGCGACGCAAAGATCTGGGGCGTGATGCCGGTGGCCTTGGAGTATTCCGCCGCCAGCGTCGCCGCTATGTCTGAGGCCTTGTGCGATTCGCAAAGCGTCACCGTCGAACCCCCAAAACCACCGCCGGTCATCCGCGCTCCAATCACCCCACCGGCGCGACCCATCTTACGGGCAATTTCCACCATGATATCCAACTCAGCGCAGGATACCTCAAAATCGTCGCGCAGCGAATCATGACTGGCTGCCATGAGCGGGCCGAGTGCTTCAAAATCGTTGCGCTCCAAGGCATTGGCCGCCGCCATGGTGCGGGCAATCTCGCCGACGACGTGGCGCGAGCGGCGGTTGACCGGCTCTCCGAGTTGGGACCAGGCGGCGCTCACATCTGCCTCGCTAACGTCGCGCCACGAGGATTTGCCGAGGATGGCCAACCCCTCTTCGGTGTGCTTGCGGCGGGCCGCATACCCGCCATCGGATAGCTCATGGTGAACCATGGTATTGGCAATTAGCACGGTGAGATCCGGGTTTTCAAACGGCACCAATTCGGGCTCGCCTGATTGGCAATCAATGAAAATGAGCCGGTTCGGTTTGCCAAATGCCGAGGCAAATTGATCCATGATTCCGCAGGGCACCAACGCAAAATCATGCTCCGCTTTCTGGCACAATAACGCCTTCTCTCGGGTGTCTAACACCGTATCGAGCAACCCTTCGAGAAATGTCGCCATAGCGCACTCCAGCGCCGCGGAGGACGACAGGCCGGCTCCTCCGGGAATGGACGACACGATATACGCGTCGAAGCCGGGAATGTGATGGCCGCGGTCTTGGAAACCACGGATCACCCCGCGCAGGTAGTTGCTCCATTTGGGAATGCCGATTTGCTGGGGCCCGGTCACATCAAATTCTGCTAATTCGGGAAAACTGTGATCACATATGCGGGCCTGCGTGCTGCCGTTGGCACAGCCGGCAATGACAATGTAGCGGTCAATGGCAAACGGCATCACAAAACCATCGCAATAATCGATGTGCTCGCCGATGAGATTGACCCGTCCCGGCGCAGCGGCCGTGACCGTGGCGCTAGCATGAAGTCGCTGGAGCAATCCAACGGTGGCATCGGAGACAAGGTCGGTGAGATTTGGATTGATCTGGAGCATGGTCGGACCCATGGATGGCGCAAATTCCGCTGAAAGTAAAGCGGGAAACGTATGAGTTGGCACGGCTCAATCCTGGCGCTACGCTTGGCTCCGTCCGCACGCTGGCGCGGCAAGCCCACCCACGCCCCCTCTCATGGCCAAAACCACGATACCATCAGCCACCCGGCCACCACCGGCGAGTCTGGCCGTGTGGATGACGTCGAGCGTGGCCGTGTTTGTTTTATTGGGTTCGCTGTCCCTGGTGTTGGCCTTCGAGCGCCACCTCGACCGCGAAGAACGGCGGGCCTTCGAGGACTTGGCACGCGCTAATGCCGGATTTTTGGAGCGCACACGGCTGCCGCAAAGCGCGAAAATGGCGGCCCAACTCGGCGAGATTATCGGCGCTCGTGTATTTTTCTGGCAACCCAAAACCGGCCAGGTGATCGGCAAGACCAACGATACTGTCGATCCCGCCGCCTTGCGCATGGGCTGCGACGGCAAGGTCAACGTGATGCCCGGCGGCTCATGGATGGTCGGCGTGGCTGGGCGCGACAGCACGCGGGTGATTTTCCTGCGACCGACGGCGTCGCACATGTTGGCGCTGGACCGGGCAGACACCTGGCTGGCGCTGGGGTTGTTCTGGCTATTATCGTTAGGGCTGGGCTGGTGGCTGGCGCGGCGGGTGACCCGGCCGTTGCGCAGCCTGGCGGAATCACTGCCGTTGGTGGGCACCGAGCGTGAGTTACCGGCGTTGCCGGTGGCTCGGCGCGATGAGATCGGCCAACTGGCACAAACCCTCACCCGTACTCATGAAAGTTTACGTAACGAACGCGAACGACGCCGCGCTGCTGAACGACACGCCATGTTAGGTCGTATGGCCACCAGCCTCGCCCACGAGGTGCGCAATCCCGTAGCGGCCATCCGGCTCCACGCGCAGTTGCTAGAGTCCGCTCCGCCGCACGAGGCCGCCATCTCACGCCAACTCATCGAAAGTGAAGCTCAGCGCATTGAGGGGCTCGTCGGCCAGTGGCTCAGTTATGCCAAGCCCGCTCCGCCGCTTCTCGCCGAGATGGACGTGGTCGAGGCACTGCGGCAGGCGCTTCGCCTGATAGAACCGCAGGCACGCCATGTGGGGGTACAGCTAGATAGCACGCTGGCGGAAGACTCGCCAGCGATGGTAATTCTAGCCGACCGCCACCGCCTGCAGCAGGTGTTAGGCAATCTATTGCTCAACGCTGTGCAGGCGATGCCGCGTGGCGGGCGGGTAAACGTGCGCTTGGATGATACGGCGGCGCAGGTGGCGGTGACGGTTGAGGACGAGGGAGCGGGGTTTAGCGCGTCGGCGCTCGCCCGGTTAGGTGAACCGTTTTACTCCGAAAAGGAAGGTGGCATGGGCTTGGGCTTGGCGGTTGTCAAAGACATTTGCGAGGCGCACGGCGGCTCTCTGGCCGTCGAATCCCGCGACTGCGGCGGCGCCCGGGTGCGGGCCGTGTTCGCCAAAGCCCCACAGGGGTTTTCCAACAATAATCAAAACATCCACCCACCCACGCCATGACAGCCCACCCGATTCTACTCATTGAAGACGAACACGCGCTGGGCACCGCCTTGTCGTTTTTGGTCCGGCGCATGGGGCATTTACCCACCTTGGTCGCCTCGGGTGCTGCCGGCTTGGCAGCCTTGGCTGACGGAAGTTTTGCGGCGGTAGTGCTCGATATCGGTTTACCGGACATGAGCGGGTTGAAAGTGCTAGAAAAACTGCGACGGCACGGCGACGGCGTGCCGGTGTTGGTGATCACTGCCCACGCCACCTTGGATCACGCCATCCACGCACAGAAATCCGGGGCCACCGCCTATCTGACAAAACCATTGGATTTACGCCAATTTGAACAAACACTCGGCGCTATGTTAGCCAGCGCACTGCCGCAGGCCGCGGCGGCTCCCCCCGTGTCGGAAACCCGGGCCGCGTCCTTGATCGGTGCGGCCCCTTGCCTGCGGGACACCTTCATCGGTATCGCCCGTGCCTGCGCCGGCAACGTCCCCGCCTTGATCACCGGCCCGAGCGGCTCCGGCAAAACTCTCACCGCGGCCGTGATCCACGCCCACGGCCCGCGGGCAAGCCAAACACTGGCATTTCTCGACAGTTCCCGGTTGCAAAACGCCGCAGAGTTCGAGGAGTGCCCCGGCGGTACAATCGTGTTAGAAGAAGTGACCGACCTAGCACCCGCCCTGCAAACCCGCCTGGCCGCTTGGTTGGCCAGCGCGCCAGACGGCCATCCCCGGTTGCTGGCCACCTCCGCCCATGACCCGCGCGAAGCCGTGGCCGACGGTCGCCTGCGCGAGGACTTGTATTATGCCCTAACCACCCTCACCATCCCTTTACCCCCCCTGCGCGAACGCAGCGGCGATATCCCGGCCCTCAGCGCGTTTTTCGTCGGTGTGCGCGGCAATGCTCCCGCGCCGCAACTTACCGCACCGGTGCTCGCCGCGTTGCAGGCCTACCCGTGGCCAGGCAATGTGCGCGAATTGCGCCATGTGCTCGACTACGCCGCCTCCCTCAGCGGCGGCGGCCCGATGTTTTTGAGCCATCTACCGGCGCATGTCGCCGCCGCTACCGGTCCCTCCGCAGGAACCTCCGCACCCGGCGAACTCGAAGCCGCCATCGGCAGATGGCTAGATGCCGAACTCGCCTTGCCCGAATCAGAACGTCCCGGCTACGAGGCGATGTTGGAGCGGGTCGAGGCCGTAATGTTGCGCTATTTGCTTGAACGGCACGAAAACAAGCCGACTCACATGGCGGCATCCCTTCACATGCACCGCGCGACGTTGCGACAAAAACTGCGCCGCGCCGATTTGTCCGACTAAGGGACAGACAAACTGTCGGACCGTGCATTTCGTCTTGAAACCCTGGCCACTCCGGAGAAAACTCTACCCGCCCATGGCCACCGACCCAACCACCCGTCCGATTCTACCCGATGCCAGCGGTCATTTTGGCCGGTTTGGCGGCATGTTTGTCCCGGAAACCCTGATGGCTCCTCTGCAGGAACTCGCTGCAGCCTACCAAATCGCCAAATCCGATCCAGCATTCCAGGCAGAACTCGTTAATTTACTAGAAAACTACGCCGGCCGGCCGACCCCGCTGTATTTCGCCCAGCGCTGGACCGAGGTCCTCGGCGGTGCCAAAATCTACCTGAAGCGCGAGGACTTGCTGCACACCGGTGCCCATAAAATCAACAATGCCATCGGCCAGATTCTCCTCGCTAAACGGTTAGGAAAAAAGCGCATCATTGCCGAGACCGGGGCGGGTCAGCACGGTGTGGCCACCGCCACGGTGTGCGCCCGTTTTGGCATGGAATGTATCATCTACATGGGCAAGGTCGATATGGAACGCCAAGCACTCAACGTCGTTCGCATGCGTCTGATGGGTGCGGAGGTCCGCGCCGTCACCGCTGGCCAGGCCACTCTCAAGGAGGCAGTCAACGAAGCGATGCGTGATTGGGTGGCGAGCGTGGATCACACGCATTATATCCTCGGATCGGCGCTCGGCGCACATCCGTTTCCGATGATTGTACGCGATTTTCAACGGGTGATCGGTGTGGAGGCACGCCGCCAAATCTTGGAAAAAGAGGGCCGTCTGCCGGACTTGCTGATTGCTTGCGTCGGCGGCGGCTCGAATGCCATCGGCTTGTTTCATCCGTTCCTCGACGACGCCACCGTGCGCATGGTGGGGGTGGAAGCCGGCGGCGACGGGATTGTGCCGCATCGCCACGCAGCCCGCTTCCAAGGCGGCAAACTCGGCGTCCTCCAAGGCACCAAAACCTGGCTGCTGGCCGACGCCGATGGCCAGATCGAACTAACTCACTCAATCTCCGCCGGACTCGACTACGCGGCGGTGGGTCCCGAACACGCTTATTTGCAGGAGGTCGGCCGCGTGGAATACACCTACGCCACGGACACCGAAGCCCTCACAGCCTTCAAGGAATTGGCGCATACAGAAGGCATCCTGCCAGCCCTCGAAAGTTCCCACGCCATGGCTGCGGTGATCAAACTCGCCCCCACCCTACCCCGCGACGCCATCATCATCGCCAACCTATCCGGCCGCGGCGACAAGGACGTCGAACAAGCATCGAAGTATTTGCTAGGTTCATTCCAGTAACTCGCGCACTTCTTTCAACAACTCCTCAGCCACCTCGGTTTCGCAACGCAGGCTGCCGTTGGCCATCACTTCGCTGAGCTTATCGCGCTGTTGCCAGCCCGCCTGCGCAGACTGATAGAGCGGCACCGACGCCAGCAACAACAGCAACGCGATGGCATACGCCGGAATAAGCGTCAGCGCCACCACGGCACGCGACAACTGGCGGCTGAAGCTCACCGCCAAGGCCCGCACGACGCTGCCGAGAATCACCAGCAACAGCGGGACTAACAAGGCAAACCGCCACACCACCCGCACCTCGGTGTACTCAAGTGGCGGCTCCATCAAGCCAAACAGCGGCACCAACACCACCCCGGCCGCCACCGCCAGCCACCCCAACCGCGCGTGATCCGTGCAAATGCCCAGCGCCGCGGCCCGCCGCCCCAACCGCCAGCGTGCGACCCATGCTGGCACCACAAGCAACAACAACCCGAGCGCCAAAAAATCCGCGGCCGGCAACATCCAACCCAGCGCTTTGAGCCCCCACGCCTGCCCACCCAGCGGTGTCAGCCGCGTGAGTGCCGTTACATAGCCGAAAGGCAGCAGGACCCCGGCACCTAACACCCACGCCCAATCCGCCGGCATCAGCAGTGCCGATATTTGTTGGGCCAACCGCAACACCGCATGCGGCAAGCAGAAGCGATACAACGCCACCGCCAGCAGCCCCAATGCTAACAACGCCCACAATGCCAGCGAACAGGCCCGCGCAACTAGCAAATGCTCAAGCATCCGGCCGGGTTGCTGGTCCGCGTCGGCGAGTGGTGGCGGGCTGCTCGCTTGGTTGCGCATAAAAATGGCGGAATTGATAAACACGCCGCTGCGCATCGCCGTAGCATCCTGGCCACTGCGCCGATTGCACATTGCCACCAATTGCTCGAAGCGCGATTTGATTTTTCCGAGGCGTGCGGCCTCGGCGCTGATTCCGAGATTTTCTGCGGCAGCCTGCAAATACCGGTTCAACGAGATGGCGTCGGCCCGATAGAGCAACTCATAGATAAGCGATGGGCTGGCCATCCCCCCCACCGTCCGCAGGAATCCGTCCGCGTCCGCCAGCAAGGGGTTGAATTGCGCCGCATCCCCGGCACCGCTGATGAGCCATGCCTTCGCCGCTATAGCCTCGCTCAAATGGAGCAAATTCATGTCCGACTGTAAATCATCCGATAGATATATTAACAATTCCCAGCGTGCCAGTTGATCAGACTGTGGGAATAACGGCAGCCGTGCAGCTACAAATTCGTTTTTGCGATTCACAAACACTTTTTCTTGGTTAGCCACCCGCAACAATGCCAGCGCCTCATCGAACTTGGTCGCATCAATAATTTTCCATGGGCGCAACTCACCGGCCCGCCGCGCCTTGCTCGTTTGTATTTCCGACTTGACCGCTTGATGAGCAAGAGCGCCCGCCGCGAGGTATGTGAACCAGGCATTGCCCGGATCGAGTCGCCGCGCGGTAGTCAAAAAATCTGGTGGGTACTCGCCATGGTCCGCTTGGTATTTAATTGCGTAAGCCGCATAACAACCCGGATCATCTGGATCACTATCCCATAGCGCCCGCAATTGGCCGGATTTCGTCGGCTGGCATAAATCGCCAAATAACCGGAATCTTTCCTTTTCCTTCAATCCTGTTAGTAAGTCAGCTTCCGGCTGCGTCGTCCTTCCCGCCAAAAAATTTTTTCCCCAGGCCAGCACGCGCCGATAGCGCATCCCCTCGCTGACCGTGGAGACCCAGACCCACGCCGAGAGCACCACCAGAGCCAGCGCCAAAGCCCGGCGCCACAGGGGACGGTGATTGCACGCAGCCAGAGCCTCCCAGCGTGCAATCGCCGCATCTGCGTCTGGATGGGACGGCGGCACCAATTTCTCCAACATATTCATCGCGGCCATGTGTAATTCGGGCGCTTCCGCAAGCGGTCGCAACGCGGCAGCCGTCAGGCGCTCAGAAGTATCGGACATGCCGCGCTTGTAGAATCAGGTCAGCCGAAGGTCAAGACGCAAGACGGACGCAACACGGACCGCAGAAAGATACGCCCGCTTTTTTTGATTGTGAAAACAGGCACGATAGGCTGTGAATGGGGCGGTGAGCACGCAGCCCCACAATGTGTTGTCCCGGCCGGCGATGGCTGGGGAGTTTGTTCCGGCAGATTATTTCCGACGCTTGGAGCGTGCCGAACTGTGTCGCGACTCACGACCTCTAGAGGTGGATCTGGGCTGCGGCGATGGCGCATTTTTGTTGGAAATGGCGCGGCAGTTCCCTGAGCGGGACTTCATCGGTGTAGAACGCTTATTAGGGAGAGTGCGCAAAGTGTGCAAAAAACTCACGCGCAATCAGTTAGTGAATGGCCGCGTGTTGCGCTTGGAGAGCCGTTACACGGTTGAGTGGCTGCTGCCGGAGGCGAGTCTGGCTCGTTTGCACCTGCTGTGCCCGGATCCTTGGCCGAAGTTGCGCCACCACCGCCGACGTCTGGTGCAGGTGGACTTCGTAACGGCAGTGCTGCGGGCGTTGGTGCCGGGCGGGGAGTTTCTGTTCATGACCGATCATGAGGAATACTTCGCGTGGGCCAACGATACAGTGACGGCGTGCGGCGGATTCGATCAGCTGGAGTGGCCGGAAAACGCATTTTTCTATCCTAAAACAGACTTCCAGCGGCAATGGGAGGCCGAGGGAAAAACGATGTGGCGGCTGCGCTGGCGCAAACCGCAGACATGAAGACACAAGAGTGAAAAATCAAACCTGACGTTGCGATCTTTGGCATTTCAATGCCCCTAGCATTGACACTGCTCGGCCAGTCGTGCATTCAGGTGCCCGACATCGCCCGTGCCTTGGTGTCCTGTCTCTGTCACTAACCGCTAAATCACCCCCCTGCCATGCTCCACATACGCCACCATAAGTTGCTAGCTAACGCCTATCAACCTCTGCTCACCCTCGCCTGCCTACTCAGTGCCATGCTCGCGGTGCCACCCTGCCATGCGGACGTGAAAAGTGATTTTGTCAAACCTCCGCTTAAGTTCCGCTCTCGACCGCTGTGGTTTTGGAACAACACGGCGGTGACCGCGGCCGGCGTCGAGGAGCAATTGCTGGGTGCCCGAGACCGTAGCGGCTACGGCGGATTGGCACCGCTGCCGTTCGGGGCGAAATTCACGCCCAAATACTTGAGTGACGAGTATTTCGATCTTTATGGTGCCGCCGTCAACAAGGCCCGCGACCTGGGCATGTTCATCACTATCTACGACGAATACGGGTTTCCCAGCGGCAGTTGCGGCGCCAATATGGGCGATGGTATCCCGCGCTTCAAAAATAAATACCCCGACGCCACCCTCCGGCGCCTTGATAAATTTGAGGATGCCGTCACCGGCCCGGCAGCCTACACCAAACCCCTGCCCCAGGGTAAACTCATGAGCCTGGTCGCCATGAACACGGTTACCAAACAGCGAATCGATCTAACCGAAAAAACGACTGCCGGTTCTATCTCGTGGAACGTCCCCGCCGGCTCCTGGAAAATCATGACTTTCGTCTGCGTCCCGGACGGTGATCCTAACGTCGATTACCTCGACCCGGAGCGCTGCGCCAAATTTGTCGGCATGGTCTATCAGCCGTATTACGACCACTTTGGCAAGGACTTCGGGGCAACCATCGGCGGCGCGTTTTACGACGAGCCCACCCTGTACCGGGCTCAAGGCCGCACCTGGACAGAGCGCTTCAACGAGAAATTTCAAGCCGCTTATGGTTTCAGTCCGACGGTCTATTATCCGGCTCTATGGTATGACATTGGGCCGGAAACCCAGGCGGCCCGCAACTATCTGTTCGGCTGCCGCGCGGAAATGTATGCTGCCGGTTATGTCAAAACCGTCCAAGATTGGTGCACCAGCCACGGTGGCATCTCGCTACTCGGCCACCAAGACCAGGAAAACGTCAAAGATCCCGTCGGTGTCTCCGGCGACCTAATGAAATCATATAGATACCAAGACGTGCCGGGCATCGATAAAATCGGCTGGGATAATGACCCCGAGGCGTATTACAAAATCATCAGCTCGGTAACCTATAACTGGGACAAAGCCCAGTCAATGACCGAAACCTACGGTGCCATGGGTAACCTGAGCTGGGACCGCCTGTACTCGGTGGTGATGGAACAATACGCCAAAGGCATCAACACCTTCGTACCACACGGCGTTTGGTACAACCTCGATAATATCACCTATCTTCCAGAACTCTCCTACCGCACGCCTCGCTATGCCGAGGGCCTGCCTGACTATAACACCTACATCGGCCGCCTCAACGTACTGCTGCAAGCCCGCGGCCGCCATGTGGCCGATATCGCACTTATCTATCCAATCTCAACGCTCCAGGCTGGTTTTCATTTCGGCGGCGAGATCAGCCCGTATTGCGGCGGGGTGAATGTGCCGGAGGCGGATTATATCTATCTGGGTGAACTGCTATCCACCAAGGTTTGCCGCGATTTCACCTTCCTGCACCCGGAGGTGCTCGACGAACGTTGCACCGTGGAAGGTGCCACCCTCAAACTCAACAACAAGGTCAATTACGAAGATTACAAGGTGGTGATTCTACCGGGCCACAAGACGATCCGCTGGAGCAACCTGCAAAAACTCAAAAACTATTTTGATAAGGGCGGCAAGGTCATTGCCACCGGCCAATTGCCTAGCAAATCTGCCGAATTCGGCCACGATGCCGACGTGGTAGCGACTATCCGGGCGATGTTTCCCAAGGTTTCCCAACAGATTATAGCGACGGCTAGCAGCGAGTGGCGCGAGACCGGTGCCTACGAGGCCGCCAAGGCGATCGACGGGGATGCCAACACCCACTGGGCTCCCTCGGAAGAAGCTGTCAAGTCGTGGTGGCTGGAGGTAGATTTCGGCAGCCCGCAAACCTTTAACTCGACGATCATCGACGAGGATTCCAACCGGGTGAGCGCCTATCATATTGATACCTGGGATGGCAACACCTGGACGCCTTGCGCCAAGGGCACCACCCTCGGAACCCATAAGACTGACAAGTTTGCGCCGGTGACCGCCTCGCGGGTACGACTGGTCATTGACGGCGTGTCCGCCGCAACCCCGGCTATCCGCGAGTTTGAGGTGCACCTCAATGCCGACCCCAACCTCGCTCATAGCGATGCGTTCATCGTACAAGAAGGAGCCACCGGCGGTCGCTCTATCTATCTGAATTCACCCAACCAGACAAACCTGCGCCAAGCACTCGACCTTGCCCTCAATGTCTATGACGTCGATATCCTCAGCGACCAAAAACTGCGCTACATCCACCGCGTGGTGGGCGATCACCAGGTGTACTTTTTCGCCAATCTCGGCGACAAGGCTGCCGACGCCACGGTGCGCTTGCGCGGCAAATTCACCCCCGAGGCGTGGGACCCGCACACCGGCGAATTCTCCACCCCGGAATTCACTAACTCCGTCGAGGACGGCGTGCCGGTCACCCGCGTAAAAGTGCCACTGGGACCTATTAGATCACGGTTTATCATTGGCAAGAAATAAGCCCCTCTCAAATAGTACACGGTGACAGATAAATAGAACAAGGAAGTGGCAGTGCGCCGACTGGCCAACTACACACAAGTCTTGCACGCCCCGCCGCTGCCGGCCTAACTTTGGCGCGTGCTCTACCTGCTTTTTTTCGCCGGCCTGCTGTCAGGCTTCATCGATGCCATCGCTGGCGGCGGCGGCCTAATCAGCGTGCCGGCCTTGCTGTGGGCCGGCCTGCCGGTGCAAACGGCATTGGGCACCAACAAATTGCAGGCGGCCTGCGGCACCCTGCTGGCGGTCACCCGCTTCGCCCGGGCCGGTTGGATTGACTGGCGCGACATGCGCCTGGCGATTGGAGTGACCTTCGGGTTTGCGGCGCTAGGTACCTTGGCAGTGACGCAACTCAGCCAGGATTTGCTAAAAGTGATTGTGCCGTGGCTGCTATTGGCGGTGGCCATCTATGCGCTGCTCAGCCCGCGCCTGGGCCTGCAGCGCACGGCTGCCAAGCTTTCCGGCACCACCTTCGCGATACTTGGTGGCGTGCTGCTGGGTTTTTATGATGGCTTCTTCGGCCCTGGCACCGGCTCGTTCTGGACCATCGCCTTGCTGAGCCTGCGCGGCTTTGAACTAACGCGGGCGACGGCCTATACGAAGGTGGTGAATCTAACGAGCAACCTAGCCTCGCTGGTAGTTTTCCTCTGGGCAGGCAGCGTGGTGTTCAACATCGCGCTGGCGATGATTGCCGGGCAACTCATCGGTGCGCGCCTCGGCTCCGGGCTGGTGCTCAAGCACGGCGCGCCGTTGGTGCGCGTGGTGTTTCTCGTCGTCGTCTTCACGCTCACCGCCAAGTTGCTGTGGGACCTGTGGTGAGAGTTCAAGCATTCGCCGGGCGCGTTGGAAAAGCGTCCCCGCCATGGCATTCGTCATGATGTGTATAACCACCGTGGCCAGCGCGGAGGACGAAATACGGGGCAATACGTGCTTGCCGCGGATTCTGACGCCGCTACGATTTATCTGTCACCATGCAACTACACCGATCGATCAACTTGCAGCTAATGCAGCGCCTTTTTTCTTCGCATGGCGCTTGACGTCGCGAAAACCTCGGTGTAAATGCGACGCCATGTCCGAACTACCTGCCGCTGCCATCGTACCCATTTGCGTTTTTGCCCTCACGGCACCCGCGGTTTTTGCGGACGGCCCGTTCTACGGCGATCCGCCGGATGCCACCCATCCGTGGGCCGTTCACGATATGAACCGGCCGCAACCGCCACACGTTACGCCGGGCACTTTCAGCAACCCGGAGCAACCCGGCCGGCCACCCTCCGACGCGATCGTGTTATTTGACGGCACCCCGGCCACACTGGGGAAATGGGAGGCGGATAAGAATCCGCCGGAGCCGACCAAGTGGGTGGTCAAGGACGGCACGTTGCAATGCGTGCCGGGCTCTGGGTACATCCGCAGCAAGGAACAATTCGGCGATTGCCAACTCCACGTCGAGTGGGCCGCTCCTATCAAAGTGGAGGGTAACAGCCAGGGCCGTGGCAATAGCGGTGTCTTCCTGATGGGCCAAACCGAAATCCAAGTGCTCGATAACTATAACAACCCAACCTATCCAGACGGCACAGCCGGCGCGCTCTATGGCGTCAATCCGCCGTATACCAACGCATTGAACGCCCCCGGCCAATGGCAGGTATATGATATCATTTTCCGGCGGCCCATATTCAAAGACGGCAAGTTGCTCGATAGCGGTCGCTACACCGTGATGATGAATGGCGTGGTCATTCAGGATTCAACCCCGCTGGAAGGCGGCGGCGGTCACAAGGGCCGCAGCCATGACCGCGCCATGCCAGACAAAGGGCCGCTCAAGTTGCAAGACCACGGCAATCCGGTGCGCTATCGCAACATTTGGTACCGGCCGCTGCCGGCGCGAGCCGTCGATGGGGGAGACATGGGCGCGATGCCCCCCGAGGCCGCCACCGCCAAGAAACAACAAATTGCCACCACTATCCGCGAGGATGCCGGCAAACTACAGGGTCTGGCCAAGCTGAGGCGGCAGATGGAATCGTTGTGCTATGCTCCGGATGCCGCCACGCTGGCAGAATCACAAGCCGGGGTCACCGCGTGGATCGCCGCAATTAAACAGGTACCCGCCGGTGGCATGGAGGCCAAGAAGGGCGAAATCATGCAAATGCGTGAGGCGGTTAACTACATGACCCACTTCAAGTTTTTCCCCGACGAATTCACAGCCAAGGCACAGATTGAAGCTATTATCGAGAGCAACGGTTGGAAAAAGTAAGAGCCTCCCTACGGCCAGTGCCACGCCTGCGGGAAAATTTATCACACCTATCAATAGAAGTATAACTATGGAAAATTCCGAGCAATTAAAGACCGTGAAGTTTTACAGCGGAGAAGTGACGCCACTGGAAATGCACAAGGTACGCGTCGTCCAAAAACTCCATCTGCGGCCCATCGAACAACGCAGGGATGCCATCTGGGAAGCCGGTTTCAACACGTTCCTACTGCAAAATAAGGATGTTTTCCTTGATATGCTAACGGACTCCGGCACCAACGCGATGAGCGACACCCAGGTGGCGGCCATGAGTGTTGCCGACGATTCGTACGCGGGGTCGGCCAGTTATTATAAACTCGAAAAGGCGATCCAGGAGGTATTCAACCAGCAATACTTCCTGCCGGTGCACCAGGGACGTGCCGCCGAACACATCATTTCCAAGGTATTCGTCAAGCCGGGCATGGTCATCCCGATGAACTACCACTTCACCACCACCAAAGCTCATATTGAAATGGCCGGAGGGGTGATTGAGGAGATCTATACCGACGAGGCGCTCAAAATCAAGAGCGACTTCCCGTTCAAGGGGAATATGGACATTGCCAAGCTCAATCAGGTGATTGAAAAATGGGGGGCGGCCAACGTAGCCTATATTCGGTTTGAGGCTGGCACCAACCTCATAGGCGGGCAACCGTTCTCGATGCAGAACTTGCGCGAGGTATCGGCGATTGCCAAGGCCCACGGCATCAAGTTGCTGATGGATACGAGCTTGATCAACGAGAACCTCTACTTCATCAAGATCCGCGAGCAAGGATATCAGAACAAGCCGATCCAGGAAATCCTCCACGAGATGCTCAGTTATACCGATTTCTCGTATTTCTCTGGCCGCAAGGTGAGTTGTACGCGCGGCGGTGGCATTTGCACTAACAATCATGATATCTACATGCAGATGCGCGACTTGGTGCCGCTCTTTGAAGGATTCCTCACCTATGGCGGCATGAGTGTGCGCGAAATTGAAGCCATGGCCGTCGGCCTGTATGAGACGCTCGATTTCGATGTCATCAGTCATTCGCCCACCTTCATCAAGTACCTGGTCGATGCGCTCGACCTCCGCGGTATTCCAGTCATCACACCGGCCGGGGGACTGGGCTGCCACTTGGATGCCGGCGCATTCATCGCCCACGTGCCTCAGACCCAGTATCCAGCAGGCGCGCTCGCTGCCGCGTTGTATATTGCATCCGGCGTGCGCGGCATGGAACGCGGTACCATCTCAAGCGTACGCGACGCCAGCGGCAACGACGTACTCGCCGATGTGGAACTCCTCCGTCTCGCCTTCCCGCGGCGTGTGTTCACCCTCTCACAAATCAAGTATCTCGAAGACCGCATCCAATGGCTCTACGATAACCGGCATCTTATCGGCGGCCTCGAATGGACGGAAGAACCGCCAGTGCTGCGCTTCTTTGTCGGCAAACTCCAACCCATCGGCGACTGGGTTGAGAAACTTGTGGCCAAGTTTCGCCTGGATTTCGGCGATAGCTTGTAAGACATCTCAGTCGCTCTGCAGCAGGCGAATACCCTTGTCGGTTAGGTCGATGGTACGTTTGCGAAACAAGGCCCCGGTTGCCTGCTTGAAAGTGCGCTTACTCACACCGAGTTCGCGGTGAATTTCCGTGGCCGAGCTATGGTCGCCCAACGCCCAATACCCGCCGCGGGCCGCCACCTCGGCGAGGATCCGCTGTTCCAAGTCACTGACCCGCTCGCGGCCCGGCGCGTGGAGGGTCAGGTCGATTTTACCATCTGGGCGCAAACCGGCGATATAGCCGTTGAGGCGTTCGCCGGGCTGCATGGTCTGGAATACCTCGTTGGCAAACAATAAGCCGCTATGACTGCCATTGATGATCGCCTTGTAACCCAGTGGGGTTTTCCCATAAAGTATCAAATCCACCGCCTCGCCGCCGCGCCACGGCGGCGGCGTTAGATCGAGGTGGCGCGCCAAGCGGGTGGTGGCGATGATCCGGCCGCTGGCATCATCCAGGCGCACGTAAACCAGATAGAAGTGGCCTACCTCCAGGCGGGATTTTTGTTCGCGGAAGGGCACCAGCAAATCCTTGGGCAGACCCCAATCCAAAAACGCCCCCACCGGCGTGAGTTCCACCACTCGCAAGCGCGCAAACTCACCTGGCATCGCCTTGGGCTGTTGCAGGGTGGCCACCGGACGATCCTCAGAATCCCGATAGATGAAAACCTCCAGCAAGCCGCCGATTTGCCAGGTGGCTGGCATCTCGCGACGCGGCAGCAGCACCTCGCCGAGTTCCCCGCCGCCCAGATACAAACCGAACGGCTTCTCCCGCAGAATTTGCAATTTTGCCCGCTCACCAATCATTGCCATGCCCGAGTCTGCCTGAC
>JBAXOP010000043.1:0-24788 GCA_037133195.1 Verrucomicrobiota bacterium
GTGACGCGTTCTTTCACGGGTCGCGGCGTGCCTTTGACCAGCCATTCGGGCCACGCGGCGATCCTGGCCCCATCCCACGCGACATCGTCCGGGAATTGTTCATCGCCGATGAGCCGGTTGGGCCAGAGGTTGGTGACGCGCACCTCCAGGTCGTTGGCACCGGGACGGGCCGCAGCGGTGACGTCCACCTGGAACGGGGTTTTCCACAGGATCCCCAGATCCTTGCCGTTGAGCATCACCTCGGCAATGACCTCCACCCGTCCGAGGTCGAGGAGGAGACAGCGGTCAGCAGTGTTGCTGTGTGCTGGCGGAAGTTCAAACGATTTCCGATAGATGGCGGTACCGGAAAAATAGCGGATTGCGGCATCCGGATGTTCCGGCCACGAGAATAGCCCGGCGAAGGTGGTCTTCGGCGGAACTCCTACGGGCGCCTGGAAGGTCAGATCCCAGGGACCGGTCAAGGCCACGGAGGCAGGCAACGCCGGGACCTCAATCGCCTTCACTGCGCCTGAGGCGGTCTTTAGCGCATGATTTCCGGCATCCCACGCCAACAGACGCGTTGCGCCCTGCTTCACCGCAAGGCGTGGTGCGGGCGCCGGTGATTCCCATATCATATCCCGAGGCAGGTTGAGTTCCTCATTCTCGCGCACGGTGAGGGTTCTAGGCATGCCGTCGACGAGGCAGGTCACGCGCAGTTGCCGCGGCACGAAGACCCCGGGGGTGTCATCCGCGAATGTCTTGTTAGGAACGAGGGTCAACTTTCCGTCCTTGAGCAGCGCAGTCAGTTTAGCGGTGACATCCAAGGCATACTTTTTGGGCACGCCTTTTTGTCTTGGATCGAACTTGCCATAAACCGCACGCAGAAACTTGAACGAACCGGCACCGGCCGGGCCCACCGGAATCGTGATAGGCTCCCCCTCGCCGGCTACCAACATCTGTTCCTTGCCGTCGAACTCGTAGGCGACGCGCACTTCCTTGGTGCTGCCAAAGGCCGGATCGACACCCGGATTGGCGATGCGTGCATGCACGCGGCCATCCTTGACCTGCCCGGAAAACTTGTCGGAAACATCCGCCAGCGTGCTGCCTTCGAGGCTGAGCACGCCGTAGGATGCCTGGCGAATTTCGATTTTCGGCAGGGGCTGGGCGGCGGCGTTTTCCCGGCGGTGTTCTACGGCAACGATGGGATCAGCCGGCGGAGCGGCGGGTCGCCGGAAGACCACGAACACCGATCCGGCCGGATCGAGATCCAAGGTCACCGCCGTGCGACCGTCCTTCACCTGCCACATCGCCGCGGGTTCGATCACCCCGGTGTCGGCATGCCACAACTCCGGCTGGCGGCCGCCGACCCGGAACAAGCACTCGACGGATTGCGCCGCGGATCTCTGATTGGAAACAAAATAGATATCTGTATCCGCCGCGCGACGGTGGATGAAATGCAGAGACGTGTCTTTGGTGGCCTGAAAGTCCGGCTTCAAATCTAACATCTCAAGCGTCCGGACCAGCGGGCGGTTCCCTAAGACACGACCGGCACCGAACGCGTGCTCGCCGGATGCATCCGCGACTCCCCTGCCCCACACCTCGTCGGCGATCTGTTTCACCTCGGCGTCGCATTGCGGATAGTTATGCAGACTCGGCGAAGCGGACGGCTTGCGGGCCATCACGCTCGCGCCGGCCTTCACCAACTCGCGGATCTTGCCAGCCAGTGCGGGCGTCATCCACGTGGTTTCGGGAAAAACGAGCAAGCGGTAACGGGTGCCACAGGGCAGAGCGATGGATCCGTCCTTCACTGTTAGAGACTGAATGAGATCGGTACCGATGGCATCGGAGTCATAGCCCAGCGCTTTCAGGTCGCCCTTGCCTTGCATCTGGCCAGGTGCCGCCTCGCCGCCGAAGACCAGCACGTCGGCCACCGGTTGTCCCTGCTGGAGCAGAAACTGAGAGCGCGCGCAATAGCTCATCCAGGCACGCGATTGCTCCCACCACGTCAGCGTCCTCTCAAAATGCATGCCGTACTGCGCCATGGTCATGCCGGGAAACCTATCCAGCCACGGCTGGTGTGCATAGCGGTGGAAGATGAAGCGGCTGACGCCATCGCACCATTGCAAATCGCCCAGCGCCTTGAGGGAGCCCGGATAGTTGAGCCAGCGGGCGTTCGCCGGTTGGGCCGTGAATGCCTCGGCCCCAACCACGGCACGGCCATGGGTGTGGGCGATGGCGGCGGCCAGTTTCACGGAGGGCGACTCGCCACCGCCGGCCCAGAACTCGCCCATCACCAGATCGGTTAGAGCGCCAGCCTGGAGTTGTTCGAAGTTTCCGCCATAAGGTTCGACCGCCGAGATGAGTCCGTTCTTGTGGCACAGCGCACTGAAGTATCCGAAATAGTTCTCACCGAACAGATCGCTGAGGGTCCGGCGGAAATCCCACAGGAAGCGCTCGGTCACCTCGCTGCTGTCGATTGCGCGACCTGTTAGAGCTGGCAGAAAACGGGTTGGGTCGTATCCCCGGCGGCGCTGGAACTCCTCGCGCAGACGCGGCGTCCAGTTCCCATTGCCGGTTTCGTAACTGTCGATGAGGATGTTGTTGAGTGTTTTACCAACCCAGGGTCCGGCCTTGGCGAGGATGGGCGCGATGCCGCCGGCCCAATGCGCATCGAGGGCCTCGCGACTCAATTTGTCGCATTCAAGGCCGTGCCCCGCCTTGGGAGATGGATGGTTGTCCGCATTGATGAGGGTATGACCGATGCGCAGGATCGTCCACTCGCCTTTGGGCGCGTCCCACGTCAGTTTGCCGCCGGCCGTTAGTTTGTCGGTCAGGTCCACGATGAGATCGCGCGGCACACAGGTATCGGCAAGAATCGTGGCGGGCTTCGGCTGCAGGTAGTCGCTGCCGCCGAAGCCGGCCTTGTGCTTGAACGTGTCCGTGCGTTTGGCATCATCGCGCGGCGTCGGGAAGGCGAGCACCGAGATATCGCGGTAAAAGCCCTGCTCGGATCGTGGCTGGGGCAAAGCCGCTTCGAAGTGCAGCGGGCCGCTGACCCTGGCCTCGCTGGTGACCACCGTCTGCATCGCGTGTTCGGGCGAGATCCACGGGCCGCCGCTGCTCGTCCAGCCGGCGCAATTGTGAAACCCCAGGTCGAGTCCGAGCCGGCCGGCCTCGGACGCGGCATGTTTCATCAACTCCAGCCATTGCGGACTCATGAAGACCACCGGACCTTCCGGCACGTCGGAGACATTGAAGATTTGCGCGCCGCCCAGCCCGATGCGCTTCATCGCCTCCAAGTCGGCGGTGATGCCGTCCTTGGAAATGTTGCCATTCATCCAATGCCACCACGTCCAGTTTCTAGCGGCAGCAGGCGGATTGAGAAACCCCTCGTCGAGCGTGTTGTCTTGCGCGGCCGCGTCGGCGATGGTCAGGGCTGTGGCACAGAGGGCGGCGCGGATGAGGGATTCCATGTAAGGTTTCATAACGGTTATTTCGTTTCTAAGCTAATCTGTCATGATCCGCACCGGCCCGAGCAATCCGGATGGCGTGAGCGGCGAATCCTTGGTAAAATAATTCCACGGTTTTGTTCGGAAGGTCCGGTGTGCCGTCAACAATCTGGCGATACACCGCAGTTCCGCTGTAGGATTTGATTCCCGCAATCGAATTTCGGGTCCAGTCGGTGAGCGTTGTGAACGTAACCGGTTTCACGGGGCCTCCCCATTGCGGGTCGAACTGGACTTGCCAGGCTCCGGTCAGTTCGGCCACGGGACACAACGCGGGAAAATTCACCGTGTCTGTCCTGTGTTGCGGATAGCCGGGCTTCCGGAATACCACAAAGAAACTTTGCGCGGGTTCGAACTGCATCGGGACCACTGTGGTTCCGTTGGTCACGGTATACTCCGGCAAATCACGCAGGGTCGCGGTAACAGGATCCCAGAGTTCGGGTTGTTTACCTACCATCGCAAAGGCACAAGCGGCCTTGTCCGAGACATGCCGGGTGTTGGCGACAAAGAAGATGTCGGTCGTTCCATCGCTGCGGTGTGTGGCTTTGAGGTCATCCTGACGCCAGGGGCCGCCGTAGGGTTCACAGAGAAAGTCCAGCCCGGCACCATGCAGTTTTTGTTGAATAGTGGCAAAGTAAACGTCGCTGTAGAGGTCCTTGATGGTGGCGTTGAAATCCTGTTTGAATTTTTGGGTTTCCTGCTCGCTGTTGATCGTGCGTTTGGCGAAAGTCGGCAGATAAGTGAGCCGATCGTATTTTCTGCGGCTGGAGAATTCCTCGCGCATACGGGACGTCCACGAGGGGGTTCCAGCCTCATAACTATCGAAATGCACATGGGTCAGACCGGTCCCGATCAGATCCCAGACATGTTTCCGGATATCACCGATGATGTGGTCGAGATGGAATCCCATCGCCTCACGACTCATCTTGTCGCACTCGAATCCCCTGGCTTTGGATTGTGCCGGATGCAGGCCGTTGCCCATGATCGTGTGTCCGAAGCGGTAGATTTTCCACTTGCCATCCGGCAGGTCGCATGGGAGCGCGCCAGCGGACGACATCTTGCCGGACAAGTCGACGATCTGTCCGGCTGTGACAATGCCCTCGGCTGGCAGGGCCATCACGGCGATGTCGAGATAAGCGGTCTTGCGTTCAGGGATGATCGGATATTCCAGCGCGCCAGTTGCCACATTATGCACCATGCTGGGCTCACCCTGATAAGTATGCAAATGAATTTCGGGTACGGGGATTTGAAGGTTGAGCCCCTGGCCGCCCTCCACGGCGGTCTCCGAGAAACAAATTTCCTTCATGGCGAGTTGGGGCGTGATCCAGATGCCTCCGCTGGACTCGTATCCGGCAGTGTTGAATATCCCGAAAACAGATACTCGGGATCGAACGCCCCGGCCTGTCCCAGGTGATTGGTGCCGGTGGTGTCCACCATTGGGTTGGTCGCCAAGTCCGGCGAAACAGCGCACAATCGCGTGATTGCAGTTACGAGCGCGGCGAGGCCGGCAATCAGGGTGTGTTTCATGGTTTCGTGGGAGAACGATGTGTCACATGGTATT
Source organism: Verrucomicrobiota bacterium (assembly GCA_037133195.1). Taxonomy (GTDB): domain Bacteria; phylum Verrucomicrobiota; class Verrucomicrobiia; order Verrucomicrobiales; family Akkermansiaceae; genus Luteolibacter. The sequence continues at coordinate 5,047 of JBAXOP010000043.1, forward strand.
TATCGCGCTGAATGATCAGATCTTATTGCGGTTCCGCGGGTGGCTATATAGCAACCCCGACCAGTCCGGCGTCGAAATACGGCTCGCCGATCGTCTGCTGGCAGTGGGCGGCGGAGCCTTGCCGATGGTCACTTTGATGAATTTAACTTCCTGCGCATTGTAGGGACTGCCGTCGGCGCGCAGGATGTCATGTTGCCACGGCGTAGGTTCGGGCGCACCGACCGGGGACCCCCAATGGAAATAGGTTTGGGTGCGACCGGCGACGAGTCCCCAGTTCCAGCAGGCCACCTTGCGCTCGCGAAAGAGCGGCAACAAACTCTTGAAGTCATTGCCTGCCTGGCGGAACAGCCATTCGGTGCAGAGTACCGGGCGGCCCAGCGCCGCGCACAGCCGCAGCTTCTGTTCGATACCGGCCACCCCGTCGTAACCATGAAACGACACTACGTCTGACAGCTCCATCATGCGGCGGGAAAGCGGACTGTTGAGATCCACCCATGCGCCGGTGGTGAGTGGTTGGGTCGGCTTCATTTCGCGCGCCCAGCCGAAGGTCGCCTCCATTAACGACTGACTCTTGTCGCCCATCCCGTTAGCGGGTTCGTTGTAGAGATCCCAGATGACAATCCTCCGGTCGTGCGCAAAGGAGCCTACCATATCTTTGACATATTGCTCCAAGGCAGGCCACGCCGCACGGTCGGGCACCATGGCCAGCGGCGGGCTCGACACCCATTGGCTGTTATGAACCCCGGGAACCGGATCCGGCTGTTTGCCTGCGGCGGCGACGCTCCCGGCGAAGTTGCAATCGTCAAACAGAATCGGCATCACGGAAATCCCGTGCCCGTCAGCCATCTTTAGAAATTCGCCAAAGCGTTTTTTAAAACCCGCGGCATCCTCGCGCCAGACCACAAAATTAAGGAAAACGCGCACCGTGTTGAAGCCGAGGTGCTGCGCCCAGCCCAGTTCGCGGTCGATGGTCTTCGGGTCGAAAGTTTCCTGCTGCCACATCTCGACATCATTGACCGCAGTGCTCGGCAGGAAATTGCAACCGACTAACCACGGTTGTTTGTCATACCACGCCCAGGTTTTTGCGGTGGGCCACTGTCCGGCGACCGCGATAGGTCCGCCCTGGCGGATGGCTTCCTTGAAAAACGTCAGTTCCTTGGCGTCATAGGGAGTGTGGTCCTTGCGGAAGATGTCGTGCTGCCAGACCTTCGGCTCGGCGGTGCCGGCCTTGGATCCCCAGGGATAATGCGTTTGGGTCTTGCCATTGACCAAGCCCCAGTGGAAGGCCGCCACGTGCTGTTTTGCCATCACCGGCAGGCACGTTTCCGCGAGTGAACCAAGCGGGCGATTGAGCCACTCGGTGCAGAAAATCGGGCGCAGTTGTCCTTGGAGTCCGGTGATCTTACTCTCCAGTTCCGGCGCCTTGCCATAGTGATGGAACGAAACAATATCGGACTGTTCCAGGCAGACTTGAGTGATGGATGCAGTCTCACCGCCCCAGACACCGGCGGTCAGCGGCTGCGAGGGGTTCGCTTGCCTCGCCCACGTGAAGACCACCTGTAACAAGGGCAGGCTCTTGTCGGCCATGCCCGTGTTGCCGGGTTCATTATAGACATCCCAGCCGAGTACCCGCGGATCGTCGCGGAAACGGCCCACCACTTCTCTAACATATAACTCCAGTTTCGGCCAGGCCAAGCGGTCCAGCACGCGCTTCGGGCCGGGGCTGGGCGTCCATCCGTTGGCATATTCGCCGGGAATCACCTCCGGTTGCTTGCCGAGGAACGGCTCGGTCATGGAGGAGAACGCGCAGTCGTCAAACAGCACGAACAGGGTGCGGATGCCATGCTTCTTCGAGATGGAAAGGAATTGGTCCATGCGCTTGGTGAACCCGTTCGGATCGTTTTCCCAGACGATGTAGGGGAGGAACACCCGGGCGCAGTTAAGCCCCACCTGCTCGGCCAAGGCCAGTTCCCGGTCGATGGTTTGGGGATCGAACGTGTCGGCCTGAAACATCTCCGTGCTGTTGATGGCTGTGGCGGGAATGTAATTAAAACCCACCAGCCACGGTTGCCTGCCATACCACGCCCAGGCCTTGTCCGCCGGCCAACGAGCGTCATTTCCGCCAACGCCGGCCTGCGGTTCCTGGCCATAACACGCCGCGGACAACAGCCACCCTAACATGAGTATTCCCGGAATTCTTTTCATGGGTGGCTTTTTTCCGGGTTTCTGCGGCAAGGGGGAAAAGTTGGCAAATGACTTCGGCATAGACGCGGTGGCCGAAATCGTCCGGATGGGGTCACTTGTCCTGGGTCCCGATGGCCACGTCGGCGAAGGTCAGCACGCCGATGCCGTTGGCACCGATGAGCAGTTTTTCCGGCTTGCCGTCCCAGTCCTTTCCAGATAGATAGGTGATGGTTTTGGCGCTGCCGGGTTTGGACAACTGGAGGGTGATGAGGTTGCCCTCGGACTTGCCGGTGTTGATGGGGGCCACCACGCCATCCAGATAGATGCTGGCCTTGCAATCATCCTTCCAGACGACCGGTTGGCCGAAATCCAGCGCGATGGCGGTTTTGGCGGCGCTGGTGAACCAGGCGTGCTTGAGGTCGGGCGCGGTGATGGGTTGTTGCGGTTTGAACCCATAGATGTCCTGCTCGACGAGCGGGCTCATATACATCGCAAACTTGGCGTAGGTCGCCAGGTCGAAATGACAAGACCCTCGGCCGGCATGTTCGGAGGCGGCGCCGATAGTGGACATCACCCGCAGGTTCGAATAGAGCGCGGGCAGGGTGCGCTGCGCCTCGCGGATCTGGTCGTCTTTGGGCCCCATGCCGCAGGGCAGCGGCCAGACTTGATAGACAAAATAGTTCCTGATATTCGGATAGTCCTGTTTCCAGGCCGCGGTCATGTCGATAAAGTATTGTTGATAGGACTTGTAATTCCAGTCGCCGGTGGGCGCGCCGGCGCCGCTGTCGTTTTCGCCCTGGTGCCAGAAGACGCCGCGGATGCCGTGGGTGAGTTTGGCGGCCTTCACGCGGGTGAGCATGCAGCCGTAGATCTTGTGGGGATTCCGATAGAACTCGCCACTCGCGTCATCGTGATTGGCCGGGTTCGGCTGGTGGTGCCAGATGGGGGTGCCGCCGTAGGCTCCGTTGATGAAGCAGACGGGAATGGAGTATTTTTGCACCAAGTTGGTGGCGAGCACCATGCCCCAGGAGCCGATCGAGTGGTCGCCGCAATTCGGCCGTCCCCAAATATGCATGCGCACCGCGTTGCCCCAACCGCCTTTGGTTGTGCCCTGAAGCTGGTTGCCAAAGCTGCGGATCCAGTTGTTGATGGGTTTGACCGGGTCCTCGTCCGGGCCGTTGTTAGGACCGCCCGCCTCGGCATTGGATTGGCCGTCGATGAGATAGGCGTCGCCGCAAATGAGATTTTTCACCGTGCGCACCACCTTCTCGGTCGGACCGGTTTTGGTGCCGAACTCGACTTTGTATTGGATCAGGCCGGGTTTGAGCTTGAGGGTGAAGGCATAACTCTTGTCGGCGGCGGGTTTGCGGCTTTCGGTCTTAATGAGCTTGTCGTCGGCATAGAGTTTGAGGAACACGGAGTCGGCGGCTTGCTCGAGGGCACCATTGTAAAATAACGTGCCTTCGTTCTTGTCATCGCGGGCATAGAACTGGTTGTCCTCGGGTTGCTCATCCTTGGCCGGCACGCGCTGCACCCAGGCGTCCTGCTTGGGCTCGGTCACTTGGATGGATGTGGTGGCGATGGTGTCCGCGCCGCCGTTGCCGAGCGCCAGTTTGACGGTGATTTTGTTGCTGCACTGCGCACGCTTGAGGATCAATTTGTCAGCAGCGACCTCCTTGATCACCGCGCCGCCGACCACGGTCCACTTGTAGGTCAAGTCGCCCGCACCCTTGGCTTTCATCGCCGCGAGGTTGCTGATGTTAGGGACCACCTCGATAGTATCCCGGCCGTTCCAAGCAGCGGGGGCTTTCAGGGCCACCACTGGTTCGGGAATCTGTTCCTTGATCGTCACGGTGATGTCGCGCGTCTTGACTTCATTCGGATAGACCGCCTTCACCTGCAGCACATACCCGGCATTGCCCACCACCCGGCCGGCATCCAGTTTATAGCTGAACTGATCAACGCCAACCACCGTCTCCTTGCCGTCGCGTTTGACAATCCAATAAAGCTTGCGGGCCCCCCCGGCCTGGGCGGTGACAGTCAGGCTCTTGCCCTCATCGAGTTGGATCGCGCCCGGGCTGACCGCAAAGGTGTTGCCCGGCTGCACCAGGCACCCGGCCAGCGATTGGCCGGGTTTCTGGTTTTCATATTCCAGCCGCATCCAATCGGCCGATCGCTCGACGCGCGACAGGCGCACTTCGTCGATGTCGCCGGCAAATTGATAGCTTCCGCGTATCCCGCCGATGGTCATGGTGACGTCGTTGAGGATCGACATCCAGTTCGGATCGCCCGGACGGCTGGCTTCCTGCTTGCCATCCACATAAATGCGGCTGGTGCCGTTGGCGTACGTCGCGGCCGCATGATACCAGCGGCCAAGTGCCGGTTCGGTCGTCGCCGTCGCACCTCCCGGACCATCAGACGCCCAGGAAAGGCTCGGCGGCGAACCGAAATTGAGCCCCACTTCATCGCCGGCACCGCTGCCGGCCACATATCTGTTAGGATAATTGCCAAAATAGATAATTGTCGATCCGGCCGTCTCAGCGCGGAACCAGCAACCGAAGGTGAACGGGTTGTTGCTGAACGGGAAATTCTTGATATGGGTGCCGCCGTTGACTCCCTTGCCCGCGACCAGATTCCGGCCTTTGCCGATCATGCCGCCGGCCACGGTCGAGCCGGCATTCACCGGCGAAATCGTGCCAACCTCATCCTTGAGCGCATCGTCCAGGTGCATGACGGTGACAAATCCGTTGCCCGCGTTGAACACGGCGGCACCGTTGGATTCGCTGGCGGCGTCAGCCTTGCCCCAATGCAGCCTGATCTCCTGTTGGGCGTCGCCCTTGATGGCCGGAACCTTCACCCACACGCTGGCCGTGCCGATCGCGGCATCCCACTCTTCTATCTGATATGCCAGCGGCTGGCCCCCGGCTGAAATCCGCAGGTCCGCGCCATCGGGCTTGGCTTGGCTGAAATCGAACGTGCCCTTGGTCAGGCGCAGCAGCAACGGGAAGTTCTGCACAGCGGCCGTGGCGGGCAGATCCGCGCCTTCCGGCGTGGTGAGAATGAAGCATGATCCCTGATGCTGCCAACCCGGATACTGGGCATGAGCGTGAGACGTGAAACCGACGAACAATACGCCGGCGATTAATGTTAGTTTGTTATTCATGATCGTGGTAAGTTGCACCGCTTCAATACACCACCAGTCGCGCCGACTTGGGTGCGAAGGGGGCGAGGCGTATCGTGTTGGGGCCGGGCTTGTGGAAGCACGTGACGTCGACGCACAGCGACGGGATAGCGGGAAGCGTGCGTGCGATTTTTGCTAGAAAAATTACTTTCACGAGGTTTCGTGTCTTTGGCAGGTGGCATGGTCGCGGCGGGAATTCTGGGTGCTTGTGCCGCTTCCATACGCGGATTCATCGTGTGGGCATCAGCTTACGAAACTATAGTCATAGGGTTTGCGCATCTCGCGGGCGACATGAGCGTTACCATCATTGGCATGCTCGCCGGTGAATTCTTCCTTGTCCGGATCCCACTGGAGTTTGCCGATGCGGCCGTTGCGGACCAATTCGCAGGCCAAGCGGAAGCGAATGCTGCTGCGTTGCTGGGTGCCGGTCTGCAAGACCCCCTTGTTGTCGCGCACCGCTTTGATCACATGCTTGCCCTCGTCGATGGTCAGTGTCATCGGTTTCTCTGAATAGATGTCCTTTTTGGCCTTCGCCGCGGCGATGTTGACCAGGCTGTGCCAGTGGTCAGGGCAGCCGTTGATAATGACATGGACATCCTTGTTCGCCAGCAATTTTCGGAAATCTGAGTAGCCTTGCGGGTCCTTGCCATCCTTCGTGAAGCGCTTGGCGGCCTGCTCCACATGCGTCTGGTCCACATCGCACACCGCCACCACATTGCCAAAGTTCGAGGCGAGAAGCGTATCGTACTGGCCCATGCCACCGGAACCGATCAAGGCAATGCCGGGTCTATCGTTAGGTGTTGGCACCTTAACGGGCTCGGCGGCGCATGCCAGTTCGCGCTCGACGAACCACAGTGGCAGACCCGTGGCGGCGGCGGCCGCACCACACCGGTGGAGCAATGAGCGGCGGGAAATTTGAAAGGATTGGTGAGGGGGCATGGCGATGGTGGATGGTGGAATGACGTTGGAGTTTGCGCACCCAGGCACTGCGATAACGTACCTTGCATCCGTGTTCTACTGGGGCTCCTGCACTGCAACAGTCATTTGCTTTTGCTTGCGGATGATGGTTAGAGGATACTTCTTTTCGGCGGCTTCGGCGCAGTGTTTTTTCAGTTCATCCACGGAGCAGACCGGATTACCATCGCAGGCGACAATCACATCGTCCTTTTGGAGACCGGCCTTGGCGGCAAGACTGGTGGCGGGAACATCCATAACAAGCACTCCGGTCTCATCAGGCAAACCATAGACCGAGCGGTCGCCGAGGCCCGAGATATCACGAACCCAAGCCTGCCAAATCACACTTGGAGCCGCAGGCGTTGGGGCGAATTTCACGGCGGATTTCACAGCAGCGGGCATTTCCGGGCTGCGGGCGAGGGCTTTGAGCGCGGGCAATTGCACGCCGAATTGGTCCATCGGGAAATTCACAAAGCCGAGCTTAAGAGCCGGCGAGTCTTTGGACACCCGGAAATCCCCGTTGGCGGCATCGACGAACATCGCGTCGGCAACGAGCGAATGCACGTCGCGCTTGGATTGCCCGGCGAGTAGGGTCGCGGGCTCCGAGGGGGTCAGACCTGCGCGATGCACCAGATTATTGTCCACATCCCGGCCCCACGGCGCCGGTATATCTCCGGCCGGATGATACTTATCGTCGGACATAATATTGTGGCGGAAAATCTCCCCGCCGTGCTTGTACCACACGTGCGGGTGAAAGCCGCCGAAGAGGATATTATTCTCCACCACGCGGCCAAAGCCTTCGCGGTTTTTCAGACCGCCATGCAGGCACAGGTTGTTATAGATATGATAATTGGTGGACCCGTCATCGAGGTCGATGTCCCAGCCATTGTCGCAGCGCCAGCGGCTATTGCGGATGATGGTGGTTTTGCTGGCATCCACGGTCACCAGTTCCTTGTTAGCCTCCCATGCCTTGTCGTCATTGAGATTGAGACCGCGCAAATTCCAATAGCGGTCGCGGCCCCACGAGTTGAATGATCCATGGTCGCCGGTTTCCTTGACGGTATCGAACACATCGCAAAAGTCGATGAGGTGACCGCCCCAGCAACCATCGCCGATGTTGATGCCGGCGCGCGGCACGTCATAGATCGAACAATGCCGGATGATGATGCCCTGCGCCATGTCCATGGTCACGCCAGCGGTTTGTTTTTCCACTTGGCCGATGTCATGGATCAGGCAATCCTCCACCACACAATCGCCCGGATAGTTCGATGTCTTCGGCCCGGCTGCACGGTCAATCTTGTCGAGGTCATTGCCCTTGGCCCAGGTGACGCCGTTGTAGCAGGCATTGGGATCACCGATAAAGGCCACGCCGTTGCCGCCGGCGCGGGTAATGTGGCAACCGCGCACCGTGATCCGGCGGTTGTAGTTGTTGATGAACACGGCATTGCCGCCAAGCTGGTCGAGCAGACAATTTTCTAACAAGCAATCCTCCGCACCATTGAACAACACCGCGCCGCCGCGAAAAATCGCCCAGTCGCTGCGCAAAACCGGCTCCTTGGTATCCATGAATGTCCGCGCGGAGTGGCGGAATTTCAGGCCTTTGAACGTGATCCATCTAACTGGTTCTTGTTCGGTGCCGCGGAACTCGATAAGGTTGCGCAAGCGCACAGTTTCGACGGTTGCCTGTTCGAGGTCCAGTCCTGCAGGCGGATAGAAATAGAGCAAGTTTTTCTTAGTATCGAGAAACCACTCGCCTGGGGCGTCGAGTTCCTCGAAGATATTTTCCACGAAACGCGCACTCTTATTCATGCCGGATGGGCGGTTATTCTGCCAACCGCCTTCGTAGGTGACGTTGTTGTCGGACCCCTTGCCGGTGATGCGGTAATGCATACCACCCCAACCGTTGCCGTGCAGGGTGTGAATGAACCCGCCGGTGGGATCCTGCCATTTGGCGGCACGCTCCGGGCTGATAGCATCCGCCGCGCAGCCGTGGAAGACCCGTGCCTTGGGATCAAAATTCGGGTAGCGCGCCAGGATTTGGAGCGAGCCATTGACAAATAGTTGGTCGGTAGTGAGCCCCTCGGGCACCTTTGCCATCAGGATTCCATCCTTGTACGGCTGCCACGTGAGGTTCCGCAGCAGCATGCCACCACTAAGCACCGGCCGCTCGTTGCCATATGCCTGATAGATCACCGGTGCCACCTTGCTACCGGAATCCTCGCGGGTAAAAACAAGAGGTTCCGCCAAGTTATACGTGCCCTCCCGCACAAACACGGTGACCGCCTTCTCACCTCTGTCCTCCGACATCTGCTTTCTCGCCGCCAGTTGAGCGCGCTGCAAGGTCGCAAATGGCTTGGCCAGCGTGCCCGGGTTGTCGTCGCTGCCTTGCACCGCGACATGGAATTCCGCAGCCGAAACCACCTGGGCCGCAACGACCGTTGCTAGAATCAAGGGATATAAGAATCGTGTTTTCATATGCATGTTAGTATTAGTATATTACAGCTGTTCAAGGATTGATCTGCGGTCGAATGAGGAGATCGTCGCCGCTGTCCTGAGTTTCGACCGGCACATAGCCGGGCATGGCGCGGAAGGGCGCGGTACGGTCATTGCCGAAAAACGAGGCCATCCATCGGTCTGATTTATCCTTATACAAGGCACCGTGGCCGGCATGGGGCACGGCGACACGTCGCGGTTTCCATGGACCGGCCAGACTCTTCGAGCAAGAATACATCATATCGTAGGTACCATCGGAATGATTGCCGCCGCCATTCCACTCGGCGCAGGTCAGGACATACCAACCACCGATTTTCACCAACCCCGCACCTTCATAGCCGACGCGCTGGCCGTCAGTCGGTAGAATTTTTTGCACCTCGCTGTCGAAACCGGTCATAGCAGCGTTGAATTTACGGATCAGGCAATCCTGCCAGACATAATAGACACTGCCGTCAGTATCCTGAAACATTGAGGGGTCAATGTTCTGGTCCACGCCTCGGTTTTCTTGAAAGGCCAGTTCGTAAGGTCCCTCGGGCATTCCGCTGGTACTCTTCAGCACGCCATTCTTCCCCAGATCGCCTGCATTGATGCAGAAGGCAATCCAGTAGGTGCCATTGATATAGTGGAGTTCGGGTGCCCAGAAAAGACGCTTCGGTGCTCGGTTATACCATTTCGAAGGATCTGTGTCCGGCGTCCAAACTTGCTTGACGAATTGGAAATGTTTCAAGTCCGGCGAGCGCCAAAGGTTGATCCCGTCCATGTTGCCGGAAGTTCCGGTGAGATAGTAGTTCCCATCGTGGCCAAGCATGATGAACGTGTCTCGTATCCATGGCATGGCAGCGCGTTGCCCGGGCACCTTGTCCAGCGTGACCCCATGGGCTGAACCCATCCCCCGCTCATAGATGAACGAAGTATCCGGCCGCAGCATCAGTCCAAACGGGTATCGCACCGGCTTTTCCACGCCGGTAAATCCAATAGGCCAGACGGCTTCCGTGGCGGGAACGAGTTCCACTTTGAATGCGCCGGGCTGGCCTCGCAGGATTGCCCGCTCGTCGTTGCCGGAGTAGGTCGCCCACAGCGTGCTGGCCGGGTCACGAAACAGCGTGGTCTGACCGGCATTGGGAAAGGCCACATAAAAATCAGAGTAGCCGCCATCTGGCTTTTCTGACGCTGCCACCAATACATCATCCACCCCTTCCGTCAGACCGGTTCGGCCCCGACCGTTTTTGTAGAACTGCCCGGTGACAAAGAGATGATACATGCCGTTGATCTTAGTAAGAAACGCCCCGCGCAAGTTCCGAACTGGCAGATCGGTTTGCCCAGCCACCTTGACGACGATGTGCGACGACGGCCCGGTTAGGCCTTCGAGCGGATTTGCCTTCATCCTCGCGATTGAACCCGAACCGGTAAGCCAGTAGTAGGTGCCGTCGTCATCGCGAAACAGGGATGGATCTTCTCCGTGATCGGTGATGCGCGCATGCTGAAAGCCGCTAGCCGCAAGGTCCACTGTTTCAAAGCCCAGCAAGTCGGTACCACCCCCCTCGCGTCCAAGGGTGAGCCAGAAATGGCCGCCGAGAAAGTGCAGTTCCGGCGAACGCGCTTTGGTGTCCTTCAAGTCGAGCGTGCGCAATAGCGTCCACCGTTTCATATCCGTGGATCGCCAGAACGTGAACCGGTTGGTGCAGATCGCGGTTTGTCCGTCCACCGCCGAACCCGTCAGATAAAATGCTTTGTCAGGACCGACCGTGATGCTTGTATCCGTGAGGGGCGCGTCGAACAGCGGAGCCAGAGGAACGGCATCGGCTTTAGGTGCGAAGGCAGCGTATTCGCGAATGACCCCGTGCTGGGCGTGGACAGGTTGAAGCAGAAGGACAACGAGGAGCGTGATGTAGGTTCTTTTCATCGTATATGTGGAAGGTCTGTAGCCTTGGGCTATTCCTTCTCTGTCAGATAAAGCCCGGTCGGCTCCTTGAACCGGCCCGGCGGACGCACGCCGGGGCCCTGTTGTTTCACGCCGAGGTCCGCGTCAATGGCGTCGATGCGTTTCTGTAGGCGTGCGATGACATCGTGGCGTTCCGCCGCGACGTTGTGGGCATCACCAATATCGCTGTCCAGATAGCTGCCAAGCAGTTTGTCCTCGCGACGACGAATGTTGACGGCCACATGCTCTGTCCTCACCCCTCGGGAATCCACGGTAATCATCGGCGTAAATACCGCGGCGGCGCCAACATTCGTGCCCGGGTCGTTGTCGCTGCCTTGTGCCGCAACATAATATTCGCTGGCCGCAGCCACCTGGGGCGCGACTACCGCTGCTAGAATGAAGGGATAAAAGAATCGTGTTTTCATGGGGTGTGTGGATTTGGTTCCACCTTTCCCGGGATGACCTGGAGTTCCTGGAAAGCGGAATTTTCGCCGCCGATCTCACCGGTAATGGGCAAGACCGCCCAGACCAGCCAGCGGAAGGATGCCAGCGGCTTACCACCACTGCGGCGGATGCTCGTGGCCTCGAAGGCTTGCGGTTCAATCGCTCGGGTATCAACCGCCATGATCGGCGTAAACACCGCAGCGTCAGCCACGTTCCAGCCCGGATCCGCAGCGGCATTGCTGCCGTAAAGGATATAGTTCTGTTTCGCACGGTTGCGTCCGGTGAATGAAAATGTATTGACCTGCGCCATGCTTTTCGCTCCAGCCAGATCGAGCTTGTAGGCACCGTCAGTCACACCGTTAGAAAAGATCGGATTGCCATCCTTGCCCAGCTTGCCATCAATCAGCGCAGCAAGAGTCCCCCCTGCTGTGCGCGGCCCGCCGGATGAAATTTTCGCGGGCAGGACAGCCGCGGCTAACGGGATTTCCTTATACTCCGTAGTCGCCTGGGTATCCACGACGACATAGGCGTAGTCGGAGAGATCAATCGCCAGCGGTTTCCGCTGCCGATTGATTGTTAGTGCCAACTTCTGGCCGGCAGCCTGATTGGCCATGGCAGTGATGTCAGCGATGGATTTCACCTCTTTGCCATTGCAGGTGGTGATCACATCGTCCTTTTTGAGTCCCGCCTTGGCGGCGTCACTGGTGGCTGGCACATCCAGCAACAGCACTCCGCCATCGGCGCTCAGGCCATGGGCAGTCTGGTCAGCGCTGCCCGATAAATCACGGGCCTGTGCCTGCCAGAGCAGCTTGGCGGCCGTATTGAGTTTGGGGATGGTACCGGCGAATGTCAGTTTAACCGGATAGGCGTTGCACTCGTAAGGTGGCTTGGCCGGCAATTGGATTTGTAACGACTCGACGTCCTGGGTGAACTTGAGCGGTTCCTTCGATCCTAACAGCGTCATCCCTTTCAGGCTTTTCAGGTCGATACGGTTCTTGTTGAGTGTTTTAATTTTGAGCACGGCGCCGTCGCCGGGCCAACCGAGGGGGGTGGCATAGAGCATCGTGTTCGCCTTGTTGCGGGTGAAACGGATATCTTTGGCCGTGCCGCTGGAAATGTTATTGAAGTTCCGCTCCCCCTCGCCGAACGCCTCCCAGGTGCGGGTGTCGAAGATAGCTTCTCCGATCAAATTAAAGTCATGCGCCATGACCTTGAGCATGGTGATCACGCCTTCCTCCAACTCGCCATCGCCAGTTAGAGGAACATTGAGTAACAGGTTGCCATTCTTGCTGACCACGTCGATGAGGGTGTGGACGATTTCAAAGCCCTTCCGGTATTCCTTGTTGCGCAACCAATACCATTCGGCACCCATGGTCTTGTCCGTCTGCCAGAAGTTCTTCTGGAGGGTTCCGGGGAATTCAAACTCGAAGTTCTCGGCACCGATCGGGCAGCCACCCTTGAAATTGGCCACCGCCTGCAATTTGCCGTCATGCTCCTTGAGGCTCTGGTTATAGAGGTGGGAGACAATCTTATATCCTTTGTCTTTGAAGGGCGGGCCCCCATCGGTGTAGTAGAGGTCGGGATGATACCTATCTATCAGGTCTTTCATGCGGTCCTCAAAATTCTGCTCGAAGGCGGGCGGGCCGACATCCTGCGGTCCTTCGTAGCCCGGATCGGTGCTTTTCCATGGCACGCCGTAGAGGTCCTGGAATTTCGGGTCCTGGCCGTCATACGGCACGCCGGCTAGCGGACCGGTCTTGTCTGAGCCGTGCGACGTCTGCAACCAGCGGAAAGAACGAGCCACGTGTGAGGCGACGCCGAAATGCAATCCGTTAGCCACGGTGGCCTTTTGCCACATCCCACAAATATCCTTGCCGGCGGTGGCCATGGAATTAAAGCGCGGCTGGAATTTGGAATCCCACATATCGAAGTTGTCGTGGTGGGCGGCGACGGGAACCACGTAGCGGGCACCGGCGTCCTTATAGAGTTTGACTAGGCGCTCGGCCTGAGCCTGGTCGAATTTGGGGGCCTTGAAGAGTTTGCAAAGGTCCTTGTAGCCGAACTTCGAGGGATGACCGTAGGTGGCGCAGTGATACTTATAGCCCTCGCTGCCTTCCTCATACATCCAGCGCGCATACCACGTGGAAGCCACGCCGGGGATACTTTCCGGCCCCCAATGCATGAAGATGCCGAGCTTGCCATCGATGAACCATTCCGGGACCTGCGCCTGTTTGAGCGATTCAACGGTCGGCTCATACTTGGCCGGGGCTGGCACTGGCTTGTCGGCGGCTTGAACCCATGCCAGCGGTACCAGGCATAGGATCGTGTGCGTGATACGTTTAATGAGGTGATTCATATTTCTGTTAGGCAAGTCGGTTGTTAAAAATTAGCGGGAAGCGCCGGCATTCTGGCGGCAGCGTTCGGCATCCTGGCGAACGTGCTTAAGGGAAGTACATGGATAGATCAAGTCTCGTGTCACAAAATGGGCAAGCCAAGTGCGAGCGGCTTTCGCTGGGGCGATGCCTGCGCTTTGCATTGCGGCAGGATGCCCAGCGCCAGGGTTGTGGCGCGGAGGAGGGGAAAGAGTACGGAGGTTATTTTCATGTGGTTATAGAAAGCATCTGAGATGGATTGTAGCGGCGGTCTGTGACCGCCGATGTGAATGAGATGCGTTGTAGCGGCGGTCTGTGACCGCCGATGTGAATGAGATGCGTTGTAGCGGCGGGTTCATTGGCGCTTCAAGGGCATCGGCGGTCATAGACACGCCGCTACAATGCGGCAGATATTCTTGCGCGGCCCCTATGCCGGCGGGACGCCGGCGCTCCCCACCGTTCGGGCGCTCCCATGGCTTGCTGCTCACTTCGTCGCCCCGTTCTGTTTGTGTCTTCATCTTCATCTTCTTCTTCGTTTAGAATTTATGATTTAGTGCTTTCTCATTTCTGGCTCACGACGAGGCGGGCGAAGATCATGCCTTGGCTGGCAGGCAAGGAGTAGGTGATGGAGGTGGGGGTGTCGGTAACACCGGTGCTGACGGTGGTCCAGGGGGAAGATGCCCCGAGATCAGCGGAGGTTTGGATGGAGTAGGTGACATCATTGTTGGTGACCGCCTCAGCACGCTTGGTGAAGGTGAGCGCCTTGCCTGCTAGGGTACCGGGTGAGCCATTGCCGCCATGGGTCTTGAGAGCGAGGGCATAGACGAGCAAGTTGGAAAGTCCGTCGCGGCCCACAGTGCCCGGCCCACCGATGAGCGGTGGAGTTTGGGCGGCGGCCCAGGTGTCGTAGGTACTCACATTGGGGCCGGTGGCTACGGTGAGCGTGCCGGCGCCGGTCAGATGGGAGTCGGTGTGTGCGGCACCCGAGCCGATCGCCCCCCAAACGCCCGGAGATTTTTGCACGCCCGCGATGGTGAGGGTATTGACGGTGTCGGAGTTGGCGATTGAGAAGTTGAGGCTCAGCGTGCCGGATGCGCCGATGACCACGCCGGCGGCATCTACCAATGCCGAGTTGGTGGTGCCATTGCCGAGACTGAGGGTACCGGCATTCACCGTGGTCGCGCCGCTGTAGGTATTCACTCCGGTTAGTGCCAGCGTGCCGCTGCCCGCCTTGGTCAGGCCGTAGCCGCTCCCGCTGATGACGCCGCCGATGGTGAGGGTGTGTGAAGCGACGGTGATTTGGCGGGAACCGGTCAGCACCACCTTGGTGCTGCCGAAGTTCAGGTCGCTGCTGCCGGTGAACGTGAAGTTGCCGCCGATGCTATAACCCGCCGAGCCAACGGTCAGGGTCATGGCGCTGGCGCTGGTATTATCCACGGTGCCGCCGTTGATAGAAAATGGCTTGGTGGCTTGGCTGAAACCCTTAAAGGCGTCCGCGGAGGCAGTGGTGGCAAAATTGAGCGTGCCGCTCGTCAGAGTGAAGCCTGTCGTGTATGGGGCGCCGCCGTCAGGTGTGCTTCCCTTATTGAGATTCACCACCAACCCCAAACCGGCGTCGTTCTCCGTGATCATCCCGGCCCCGGCCGTGGTGGATCCCGAATTAAAACCAAGCATCTTGTTAAAGTTGATCGTGCCGCCGCCGGCCAGAGTGACAGCCGCGCTGTTCCAATTCATGCCGGGGTTGCTACTGACGTAAGTGTTGCTCTGATTGAGCGTCGAACCCGCCGCCACCGTCCAGGTCGAGTTGTTGGTTGGATTATTGTTCTGCGTACCGGTCAGCGTGATGTTGGCGCTGGTGCTATTGACAAGGATGCCGTAGATGCCGTTGCCGTTGTCCAGGCTGATAGTGAATGTGTTACCAGCTAAGTCCGAACCGGCGTTGCCGAACGTCAACTGACTGCTGCTAGGCACCGTCGCCGGAGCCGTCTGGCCCGTGCTGTCGGTGCTCCAATAGCTTCCACTCAGGTTGTAGCTGCCCGACGGCGCGCCAAAGCCCGCGGTGGTGCCGTTTACGTCGAAGTAATACGCCGGGCCGTTGTTGGTCGGTGCCGCCACGGTAGTCGTAACCGAGTACACCTTGGTGGTCCCATCTTGGGCAGTATTGGTATAGGTCTGAGCTGTGCTGAAGCTACGGGTGGTACCCGACGCCGGGCTGCCGTTGGCTAGGGCGGAGAGCGTGTAGGTAGGCGCGAGGGAGGCCAAGGATGTGCCGGAGGGCACGGTCCATGCAATGGTTGCGGCGCTGGTGTTGATGATAGCGCTGCTGCCCGCCACGTTGGTGCCGAATGTCAGGAAGTCCTTGGCCGAACTGGCTGCCGCCACGGTGACCGTAACAGTATAGACCTTGGTGGTCCCATTCTCGGCGGTATTGGTATAGTTCTGCGAGGTGGTAAAATCGTGGGAACTGCCCGACGCAGGACTGCCGTTGGCCAGGGCGGAAAGCGTGTAAGTGGGCGCGAGGGTGGTCACGGCGGTACCAAATGGCACGGTCCATGCAATGGTAGCGGCGCTCGTGTTGATGACAGCACTGCTGCCCGCCACGTTGGCACCGAATGTCAGGAAGTCCTTGGCCGAACTCAAAACCGCAGACACGGTTTGGGTGCTCAAGGCGCTGGACGTGCTGGCGGCAAAGTTGCCGTCGCCGGAATAGACGGCCACGATGTTCGTGTGGGATCCGACTGTTAGAGCGGTGCTGCTGATGGTGCAGGCACCCGCTGCGAGGGTGGCGCTGCCAAGAGTTGTCCCACCAACGCCGCCGTCCTTCAGGGTGACGTTGCCCGTCGGGGTGGTCGAGCCGCTCACCGTCACATCAAAGCTCAACGTATCTCCGTAAGTAGAGGAACTTCCGGTGTTGGCGTGGCGGACCAGCGTGGTGCTGCTCACGCCGCTGCCAATAAATTTGATGGTCGCGCTGGCCTCAAGCGAGTCAGCACTATCGGTGATGCCGTCATTGCTGGACACCACATAAAAATAGGTGTTATTGTTAGTCACCTCCGTGTCGGTGTAGGTGGTTGCTGATGGAGTTGCGATCACCGCATACGGGCCGCCGGTGGTCAGTGATCGCTTCACCTTGTAACCCGTCGCCCCGGCGGACGCGGTCCACGCCAAAGCCACTTGAATATTGTTAGGAGTGGCGCTCAGGCCGGTGGGAGACGCCAGCCCGATAGCGACATCGGCGAAGGTGAGGGCGGCGATGTTGTTGGTGCCGCGCAGCAGGGTGCTTGAGGAACCGTCCCAGGTTGAGCCCTTCAAATAGGTGATGGTGGTGGCGGTGGAGGCGGCGCTGAGTTGGAGCGTGACGACATGGCCGCTAACAGATCCCGAGGCGACCAAGCCGGCCAGCCCGTCCAGATAGATATTGCTGGTGCTGGTGGCGTTCCATTGGACGTCCTGGTCGAACTCGAGGGCGATGGCGGTTTTGGCGCTGTTGGTGAAACTGGCTCGCCGCAGATTGGGCGGTGTGATGACCGTGATTGGCTGCGTGCCATAACTGTATTGCTCGACCAACGGGGCCATGAGTGCCGCGAGTTGCGTGTAACCCTGCCAATCGAAATGGCACAGCCCAACAGTGCCGTAAGACCACGCCTCGGTCACGCCAATGGTGGACATGACACTCATGTTGGAGAACAGGCGCGGCAGGGTGCGCTGCACCTCGCGCACTTGGTCGTCTTTGGGTCCCATGCTGCAGGGCTTCGGCCAAACCTGATAGACATAATAGTGTTTCACATTGGGATAGTCCTGTATCCAGGCGGCAGCCATATCAATGAAGTATTGTTGGTAGGATTGGTAATCCCAGTCGCTGGTGGGCGCGCCCAAGCCGCTGTCATTCTCGCCCTGGTGCCACAGGATGCCCCGGATACCGTGGGTCAACTTGGCCGCCGCCACCCGCGTGAGCAGGCTGGCGTAGATTGAATATAAACTGCCGGCTGCGTAGTGGTCGGCCGGGTTGGCCTGGTGCTGGTCGATGCGGGTACCGCCGACGGCACCGTTGATGATGCAAATCGGTACATGGTAGGTGGCCACCAGATCGATGGCAATGTCCATGGCCCAATAGCCGATCCGGTAGGCATTGCCCATGTTGCTGCCGCGCACGGCGTTGCCCCAACCGCTGCTGGTGCCGCCCGTCATGTCGCCAAAACTGCGGATCCAGTCGCTGCTGTAGGGATTGTCGGCTACGTCGGCCACGGAATTGGACTGGCCGTCGACGATATAGGCATCGCCGCAGATTAGATTGGTCACGGAGGCGAGCGGTATATCGGTGCTGCCGCTGGTCGTGCCGAACTCCACCTTGTATTTGAACAGGCCGGCGGCGATCGGCACGCTGAAGGCATAGGTGCCGTTGGTGAGCACTTGCCGATGAATCTCACCGTATGGGACATCCGTCCCGGTCTCGGTGGTGTAAACTTTTAGATAGACGGCGGCGGCAGCTTGGGTGCCGTTGTAGTAAATCGTGCCGAATCCCGTGTCGTCACGGGCGAAAAACTGGCCTGTCACCGGTTTTTCATCGGCGGCCGGCGTGCGTTGTACCCAGGCATCGGTGGTGGGTTGCTGGACGTTGATGGTCACCGTGCGGGTGATCGGCCAACCGCCGTTGTCCAGGGTAAGCGTGACGGTCAACGGACCGCTGCCCTGTGAGCGCAGCAACGTCAGCGAGCCGGGCAGCGAGGATGTGGGTGGCGTGATCTGCTTGGACACGGCAAGCCCGGCCACGCTCCAGTTGTAGGTCAGATTGGTGCCGCCGGCGGCCTGCAAGGCGCTCCAATTAGAGATATTCGGTGTGACGGTCATCGTCTGCCGGCCATCCCACGGGTTGGCCGAGGCGACCAAGGTGAACACCGGATCCGGGATCGACCGGGGGGCAACCGTCACGGTATAGGTTTGAGTGGTGTGATCCGAAGCGGTAACGGTGTACTGAACCGGACTGGAAAAATTCTGAGTGGAGCCGGATGCGGGGACACAGGTGGCACCGTAAGACAAGGAATAGGTGGGGACCAAGGCGCTCAGCGCGGTCCCATACGGCACGCTCATGCTGATAGCAGTGCCGACGCTTGAGGCGGCACCGTAGGTCGGAAACGTGAAGCTAGTGAGGTTTTTCTGCGGGCTTGACGAGGTGGCGGATCCGGTCACGTCAATCTCATGCAAGACCGCCCCGAACCCGTTAGGCCTGATGTTAAAGCGGATTTTGGCTACGCGCGAGAGAGTGAGAATCCCGGATCCAGCGTCGGGTGAGGCACCGGCCGAGCTGTCGTAGGTGCGCGTCATGACCACGCCATCCTGGCCAGCAGGAGTGAGTACCGTCCCCAGGGAAAGAAACGTATCGGGTGCATCAATGAGCGAATACAGGATGTCGTAGGACTGGAGCGAACGCAAAAAATCCCAGCCGCTGAACACGCGGATCTCCTTGATATCATAACCTGTGGCGTTCGGCGCCAAGGTATATGTGAGGGTAAATGGACTTTCGTTGTAGCCAATCGTGGCCGCATAGGGACCGTTGCGCAGCCCCGCGATTTCACTCCCGGCCACGCTGACCCCGGGCATCTCCAACAAGTCGCCGCTGACGCAATTGATGGGCGAGGGCGGGCCCGTCTGCCCGAGCCCGGCATTATATTGCTCCTCGCCGACGATGAGTTTCGCCGAAACGCGGGGGGCCAAGCCCGCGAGCATCGCGGCAAGGACGCCCAGCGTCAGGGTGGTGGAGCGGAGGAATGGAAAGAGTACGGAGGTCGGTTGCATGAGATCAGAGAGAGAGATTTTGAATTTTGAATTTTGAATTTTGGATTTTGGATTTTGGATTTTGGATTTTGGATGGCAGAGAGCCTTGCGCAGGTCTTGGGCCATTCATTGTGAGATGATATTTTTCTTCAGCATGAGCGGGGAGCGCCGGCATCCTGGCGGCAGCGTTCGGCATCCTTGCGAACGTGCTTAAGGGAAGTGCATGGATAGATCAAGTCTCGTGTCACAAAATATGGACCCTTGCTAGGGTGATCGGCTTTCGCTGGAGCGATACCTGCGCTTTGGATTGCGGCAAGGATGCCGCAAACTGCCGGCGGGACGCCCAATACTGTCAGGTTAGCGCTTGCTTTCGTTACAGAAGGCTCCGGGCAGGATGCCCGGGCCACGTGGTGCGGGCATC
>JBAXOP010000044.1:0-24714 GCA_037133195.1 Verrucomicrobiota bacterium
CTCCGCGACGGTATCCAATGCGACCAGCGCGATTGCCGTCACGCCGGTGTGCGCAAATCTATCATCTGGAATCAAGGTCAACGGCATCACCGTGGCATCGGGTGCCACCAGCGGATCCATCAGCCTGGCTGTCGGCAACAATGTCATCACCACCGTGGTCACCTCCGCCGGCGCTGCCAACGTTACAAGTTATGTGGTCACGATATGCCGGTTGCCCGCGACCTTCGCATTCAACTCGGCCACGGATGTGCCGGTCACTGCGAACGACTGCCTGCCTGCGGGCAACATCGCCGCCTTCGCCCTCAACGTCGCGCCCATTCCAGGAACTCATCTGATGGTGGTGAAAAACACCGGGACAAACCCGATTCAAGGGACGTTTGACAATCTGGCGCAGGGCCAAAGCGTGACTCTAACATACAATGGAGTGGCATACTCGTTCGTTGCCAACTATAGCGGCGGTACGGGCAATGATTTGGTTCTGCAATGGAAAAACACCCGGCTGCTGGCGTGGGGCGGCGGCTACACCTACTACGGCCAGTTGGGCAACGGCAGTTCGGCCAGCAGCCCGCTGCCGGTGCCGGTGGATATGAGCGGCGTGCTGGCCGGCAAGACGGTCATGGCCATCGCCAGCGGGTCGTCCCACAGCCTGGCGCTGTGCGCGGACGGGACACTTGCCACATGGGGCTATAATTATTACGGCCAGTTAGGCAACAAGAGCACGAATAACAGCAGTGTGCCAGTGCTGGTGGATAGAACAGGCGTGCTCGCCGGCAAGACGGTCGTGCGCATCGCCACAGGTAACAACAACTGCCTGGTTCTGTGCTCGGACGGAACCTTGGCCGCCTGGGGCGACAATTGGAGCGGGGCGCTGGGCAACAACAGCACCACTAGCAGCAGCGTGCCGGTGCTGGTGGATATGAGCGGCGTGCTTGCCGGTAAGTCAGTCAGCGCCATTGCCGCAGGAAACCACACCTATCTCGCATTGTGCGCCGATGGCAACATCGCGACTTGGGGTTGGAATGATTACGGCCAGTTAGGCAACAACAATATCATCAGCAGCAGTGTGCCGGTGCTGGTGGACCGAACCGGAGTACTTGCCGGCAAGACGGTGACTGTCATCGCATCGGAGAATACCCATAACCTCGCACTGTGCTCGGACGGAACCGTCGCCGCCTGGGGGTATAACAACTACGGACAGTTAGGCAATAACAGCACGACCAATAGCAGCGTGCCCGTGGCCGTGACCCAAACCGGCGTGCTCGCCAGCAAGACCGTGCTTGCGATTGCCGCCGGCGACTCGCACAGCCTGGCACTGTGCGCTGACGGAACACTGGCCGCCTGGGGGTATAACAACTACGGCCAGTTGGGCAACAACAGCAGCACCAACAGCAGCGTGCCGGTACTGGTGACCCAAACCGGCGTGCTCGCCGGCAAGACCGTGGTTGGCGCTACCGCCGGAGATTCCCACAGCATCGCGCTGTGCTCGGACGGATCCCTGGCCGCATGGGGATACAATGCCTATGGCCAGTTAGGCAACAATAGCATATCTAACAGCAGCGTGCCGGTCACAGTCAACCCAAGCAACCTGGGGGTCGGAGAACGGGCTATGGCGCTTAGCGCTGGGGCGGGACAATGCGTGGCATTGTTCGCGTCACCACCGCCACCGGTGGTGGCCACACTGAGCGCCAGCGGCATCCTCGATACCAGCGCCACGCTCAACAGTACCGTGAATGCCCAAGGCACAGCCACTGCGGTGAGCTTCGAATACGGCCTGACAACCACCTATGGTTCCACCGTCGCTGCCTCGCCGACTTCGCTCGGAAGCATCATCACCACTCCGGCCAGCGCGGCGATCACCGGTTTATCCTCCGGCACCACCTATCATTACCGGATCGTGGCAACCGGCGGCAGCACTGCCAGGGGCGATGACATGACTTTCACGACAACCACGTTTGCGGCATTGTCCGGCTTGAACTTGAGCGACGGGATATTGTCCCCGGCGTTTGCCACCAGCACCACGAACTATCTGGCCACGGTGCCGTTTGCCGTCGAAACCCTTACCCTCACCCCGCTGGTAGCTACCCCGGGGGCCACGGTCACTATCGATGGATTGCCAGTGGACCCAGGTACCGCCAGCGGCCCGCTCGATCTAACAATCGGCGAGACCCGCATCGACATCGGGGTCACCGCGCCCGGTGGATCCATCAGCCAAACGTATTCGGTGACAGTGACGCGCATGCCGGAATTCTTCGCCTTCAATGCCGCCACGGACGTCCCGCTTACTGTTAGCGGTTTCGCGGCCACGGGCAACGCGCCAACATTCACCCTGAACTATGCACCTGTTCCAGGCACCAGCCTGCTGGTGGTGCAAAACACCGGAAGCGGCGTGATCCAAGGCACCTTTGAGAATCTGACGCGCGGGCAAGTGGTGAACCTGACATACGGCGGGGTGATCTATCCGTTTGTAGCGGACTATGCGGGCGGCACCGGCAATGACCTGGTGTTGCGCTGGGGCAACACCAAGCCGGTGCTCTGGGGTGATAATGCCTACGGCCAGTTGGGTATCGGCAGCACCGTGAGCAGCAGTGTCGCCGTGCCCCTGACGACAACCGGAGTCCTTGCCGGCAAGATGGTGATAGCCATGGCCACGGGAGATGCTTCCAACCACAGTTTCGCCCGGTGCGCGGACGGCACGCTGGCCGGTTGGGGGGATGGATACAGCAACGTGCCGGGCCTGGGGCCCCAGACCGGGGGACTCGCCGGCAAGACGGTCGCGGCCGTGGCCGTGGGCATGAGTCACAATCTCGCATTATGCACCGACGGAACCCTTGCCGCATGGGGCGATAACAGATATGGCCAGTTGGGCAACAACACCACCTCAAACAGCAGTGTGCCGGTGCTGGTGGACCGCACGGGCACGTTGGCCGGCAAGACGGTCATCGCCATCGCGGCGGGATACTGGCACTGCCTCGTGTTGTGCTCGGACGGCACGCTGGCCACCTGGGGATACAATGCCAACAGCCAATTGGGCACCGGCACCACGGCGGATAGCAAGGTTCCAGCGGCGGTGATCCAATCCGGGGTGCTCGCCGGTAAGTCGGTAATTGCCATTTCTAGCGGATCCTCACACAACCTCGCGCTGTCCTCGGATGGATCCATCGCCGCCTGGGGCTACAATTCCAGCGGCCAGTTAGGCAACAACAGCACAACCACCAGCAGTGCGCCGGTACTCGTCGACCGCAGCGGCGTGCTGGCCGGCAAAACGGCGACGGCGATTGCCGCGGGCGACACCCACAGCATGGTTATGTGTTCGGATGGTTCCCTGGTCACCTGGGGCTACAACAGCTATGGCCAATTGGGAAATAACAACACGACAAGCAGCAATGTGCCGGTGGCCGTGACTCAAACCGGGGTGCTCGCCGGCAAGACCGTGACGGCCATCACCGCCGGCCGTTCCCACAACCTCGCGCTGTGCGCGGATGGCACCCTGGCCGCCTGGGGCTACAATGCCAGCGGCCAGTTAGGCAATAACAGCCTCACCAACAGCAGTGTGCCGGTTCGGGTCGGCACGGGGGGACCGGGAACGGGCGAACGCTTCGTGACCATCGGTGCCGGCTATGGCCACAGCCTCGCCATTCTCGCCCAACCGCCTCCTCCGGTGGCCTCCACCGTGGCTGCCACCGCGATTGACGACGCCGGTGCCACCTTGAACGTCGGCGTGAGTCCCAACGGCTCCACCACCAATGTGTCATTCGAATTTGGCCTAACAACATCCTACGGCAGCACTGTTACCGCCACCCCGTGGTCCCTTACAGGTAGCGCAAGTGCGGCGGCGAGCGCGACCATCGGCGGTCTGCTACCGGGAACCGTGTATCATTACCGGGCGGTTGCCAGCAGCGCCTACGGCACCAGCAAGGGTGAGGACATGACCTTCACCACCAGCAGCTTCAGCGCCTTGGCGGACTTGGTGCTGAGCAATGGCACGCTCGATCCTGTGTTTGTCAGATCGAGGGCTGGCTATCTGGCCACGGTGCCGTTCGCAGCGGACAACCTGGTGGTCACGCCGATTGCCGCCGACGGCACACCCACCGTGACGGTCAATGGTGTGAGTGTTCAAGTCGGCACTCCAAGCAATCCGCTGCCGCTCTCGCCGGGCGAAAACGTCATCAGCGTCGGAGTCACCGCGGAGGACGGCAAGATGAGTCGAACCTACACAGTGACAGTGACCCGGTTACCCGCATCCTTCGTCTTCAACTCGCCGAGCGATGTGCCGGTTTCTGTGGGTGATTTCACGGGTGTCGGCAACACCGCGAGTATTGCACTTAATTTCGCGCCGACACCCGGAACCATTCTAACCGTAGTCAACAGCACCGGCGGACTGATCCGCAATCCGTTCAGTAATCTGGCTCATGGGCAACTGCTGCCATTGACCTACAACGGGATCACTTATTCCTTCTTGGCCAATTACTATGGTGGTAGTGGAAACGACCTCGTGCTGCAATGGGCAAACACCCGGGTGCTCGCATGGGGCAGCAATGCCAAAGGTCAGTTAGGCAATGGCACCACCTCCTCCAGCACCGTGCCGGTGGCCATCGATGCGTCTGGAATCCTCGCCGGAGAATCCGTTATCGGCTTGGCAGCGGGCATGACCGGGTTTTCCGAATACGGACACAGTCTGGCGCTCTGTGCGGATGGGACCGTGGCGGCTTGGGGAACCGGCAGCACTTTGGGCAATAACAGCACAACGGATAGTCCGGTGCCGGTGTGGGTGGACCGTACGGGCGTGCTTTCGGGCAAAACAGTGGCAGCCGTTTCCATCGGCTCTGGTTTCAGCCTGGCCCTGTGTTCAGACGGCACGCTGGCCGGATGGGGCTACAACAGCTATGGCCAGTTAGGCAATAACAGCAGCACCAGCACCCAGGTGCCGGTGGCGGTCCTGATGTCCGGGGTGTTGGCCGGCAAGGCAGTCGTGGCGCTGGCAACCGGCAACAGTCATGGGCTCGCGCTGTGCGCCGATGGAACATTGGCCGCATGGGGATACAATGCCAGTGGCCAGCTAGGCAATAACAGCAAGGTAAATAGTTCCGTTCCGGTATTGGTGGACCAAACCGGAGTGCTCGCCGGCAAGAAGGTTGTGGCCATTTCCGCCGGCGAAGCATCCAACCTGGTCCTGTGCTCCGACGGCACGCTGGCCGCTTGGGGATCCAATGGATCCGGCCAGTTAGGCAATAACAGCATGACCAACAGCCTGATGCCGGTATTGGTGGACCGAAGCGGCGTGCTCGCCGGCAAAACGGTTGTGAAAATCGCGTCCGGCAATTGGCATAATCTCGCACTCTGTTCCGACGGCACGCTGACCGCATGGGGCAACAACGGGTGGGGGGCGCTGGGTGATAACAGCGGGGGAAGCAGTCCGGTCCCGGTATGGGTGGACCAAACAGGCGTGCTCGCAGGCAAGACGATCGTCGCCATTTCCGCCGCCCGGATCGGCAGTCTGGCCACGTGCTCCGATGGCACCTTGGCCACTTGGGGCCAGAATAGCTATGGCCAGTTAGGCAATAACAGTAAGACCGATAGCAATATTCCGGTGCGGGTGAACACGAGCGCATTGAGAAATGGCGAACGCTTCATGCTGGGTATCAGCGGATCGACCTCCGGGGATCACACGCTGGCACTCGTCGCCTCACCTTTGCCAACCGCGGTGACCCAACCGGCGCTGATCCTCACCCATACGGATGCCACCCTCAATGGCAGTGTCAATGCCAACGGCAATGCCACCACGGTATCCTTCGAGTATGGCTTGGATGCTACCTATGGCAACAGCACCACCGCCATCCCCGCCGCGGTTTCCGGCAGCAGCGATACCCAAGTGTCCATGAACCTTGGCGGGCTGATTGCTAATACCACCTATCATTTCCGGGTGCTCGCCACCTGCAATGGCGCCGTGGTTCGCGGCTCCGACATGACATTCATCCCGAGCAACCCGCCCGTGTTCGCCGGTTATTCCATCAGCACGCCCTTCCAGACCGCCGCTAACGTGGCCCTCAAAAAATTGCTGGCCAAGGCGAGCGATCCCGAGGGGACGGCCTGCTCGGTGACGCTCGCGGGGCCGGCATCGGCGAATGGCGGCACGGCGGTATTGCAAACCTCCGGTATCCTTTATACACCACCCGCAGGATTCTCCGGCTCCGACACATTCCTCGTGACCATTACCGATGCGAACGGGGCTGCCACCAGCGGCACGGTGACAGCGACGGTGGGCCCGGCTGCAGCTGCGGGCGGCGCGACGACCAATCCGCCGCAGATCACGGTGCTGGATGGCGGGCAAATCCGGCTTAAATTCCATGGAATTGCCGGCCGTAGTTATCAAATTCAGCGTTCGACGGACCTAGCCACCTGGGCCACTATTGCCACGGCGAGCGCGGATTCGATAGGGGCCATGTCCTTCACCGACACCACGCCGCCACAGCCGAATGCCTACTATCGCTTAGCCCTGCCCTGAGTAAACGAACCATCCATGGCACCTTTCAAACATTCCCAACATACCCGTATGCAACCGCTCATCATACTGACCCTCATCGCTGGTTTGCCGCTAACGGCGCACGCAGCCTCGCTCATCGTAGGCATGCCCATTCCTGATAACAACGCCATCGGATTGTCCAGCACCCAGCACGTTGCCGTGCCATTCACTGCCATCGGCGAAGTAACAGTCCAGCTCACCATGAGCGGCGGCTGGAGCGGCGATTTGTATATCTATCTAACACATGGCAGTGGCTTTGCCGTGTTGCTCAACCGCCCCGGCCGCTCCTTGGTTGATGCGCAGGGATCGGGTGCCAGCGATCTTTCACTTATCTTCGCCGACCGTGCCGCGGCAGACATCCATACCGACATCCCCGCTGTGGGCAGCGTCGGTGGCACGTTTCAACCGGACGCCCGCACGATCGATCCGGAAAATTCGCTAGATAGTTCACAGCGCAGCGCCTTCCTTTCTTCATTCAATGGACTCGATGCCAATGGCGACTGGACATTGTATGCGGCGGACGTATCCAGCGGCGACACGATGACCCTGGACAGCTGGACGCTCTCCATCAGCGAGGTGCCCGAGCCCTCCACTGCTCTGCTGGCCGCGATGGGCATGCTGGGATTACTGCGGCGCCGCCGCTAGCTTCACAGTGAGCCCTGGGCCTCGCCTTGGCCTTCGCGGCGGTCCACGCTGCGAATGAGGTTCAGATAGAAGTAAGTGCCAACCAGATAGAGCAACGAAGTGATTAGAAAAATTTTCCAATACGGCAAGTTGTGTGAGCGGAGCAATTGGAACACGCGAGCGGCGAGCCACCATGAGCCACTCCAGATGGCGCCGTTGCAGGCGCTCATCAGTTCGCGGTTGCGCTCGCCGACGTAGGTCATGGTCAGTTCGCTGATAGACGGGCCGGCCATGCTCATGAGCGGCTGGCGGATGATGAAGCAGCCGAGCGCCAGCGGCAGCGCCCAGGAGGCGGCTTTCCATAATTCGGTGAAGCCCATGGTAGCGAGCAAGAGAACGGCGACGCATTGGACGCCGAGGATAGCGCCGCGCCAACCGAAGCGGCGGCGCACTTCCGGGACGATGAGCCCGGCGATGAGCACGAGCACGTTGCTCACCGAGCCGAAGGCGGAATAGTGAAAGGCATCCACATTGAACACACTTTTAAAGAAAAGATTGAGGAATTGGATACTCAGGCCCGCGCCGGTGGCGATGCAGAGAGTCGGCAACAGGGTGCGCAACAATACCGGAACATCACTGCGATGAACGTGCAACCAATGCCGGGTCGTCTGGACCGGTGCCGCGGGATCCGCCAAACGCCCAAATAAAAATGGCGCCCCAAACCCCGGCAGCGTCAGCAACAGCAACGTCAAGTACTCATCGAACACCCCGTGCAACCCGCCAATCCGGAACTGCCCAATACTTTGCAACACACTGGCCACAAAACCGCCGCAAATGCTCGCAGCCGCCCATGTGGCAAACAGCAAACTGATCGCCTCACTCGACTGATGCGCCGGGGCCAAGCGCATCGCCATGGGCAAATTGGCGACGTTGAGAATCAGACTGGCAAAGCCCATCGCCAAAAAACAGGCCGAGGCGGCGGTCATGGCCCCACAGCGGACAGTTTCCAACGACGCGATGGCCATCAGCGGAAACAACGCAGCCCCAAGAATCAGCGGCCAGCGCAGTGGCCGCCCACGCAGCCACAAGCCAGCCGGAATGGCTAGAAAAAAGGTCGCCACAAACCGTTGCGATGTGAGCGCGGCGATGCTCGGATCGTCCAGCCCACGGTCCTTGAGAAATAAATTGAGTAATAAAAACTGCGCTGCGAGCGTCAGGTTGATCAAAAATTGGCCCGTCGCAAACACGTGCACGTCCCGCGGCAAGGCGCGGTATCGTTCCAACCAAACAGGCAGACGTGGCATCCCGGAAACGTGTCCCGAGCATCCCGCGACGTCAAGACCTCATGCCGTAGGAAAAATTTCCGGTAATTTTCCGGTGGCACAATCGGCAGAGCATGCTTTAGTCGCCTCCTGACATGACACGTAACAGCATAGAATCGGCGGTGAAGTTTTTCTTGGTATGCCTGATCGCGGTTTTCGCCTGGGCCTTGATCGGACTCATCCGCGAAATCGGCTGGATCTAGCGATCGCGGCGGCACCGGGGCTCTCACAAACCTCGGATGCTACTTCCAGTCCACTGCCACCTCCGCCACCCGCCCGCTGCGGTCATCATACTTGAGCAACCCGTGTTGCAGCGCATACTCGTGGACGCACTTGGTGACCTTTACGTCAAAGGCGCAGTATTCGGCGATTTTTCGCAACGGCCCAAAATCACCGCTTTTCTTGTGTTGCTGCCACCAACGCAAGGCATCGAGGCCATCGGCGGTTTTGCCGGTGCCCAGGGTCGCGGAGGCCACCGAATCGAGCTTTAGGCGGTGTCCGAGTATTTTTTCCAACTCGACCATCATGTCGAGGTTGAGTGTTTGCTCGGCGAGGGTGTGAAAAATGTACGGCTGGAGGACTGGATAGTCGAATTGGAGGTGGTTCCACCCGACGACCAAATCGGCACGCACCAATTCCTCGCCGAGTCGCTCCATTTCGTTTTCCGGATAAATCTCGTAGCTTCCGCGAACCGTGCTGAATGATACCCCGACCGAGACGCCCAGCTTGGATTTGTGGGCATGGCCGCCGACGTCGCCAAAACTGCGTTGGGTTTCCAGATCGAAATAGACAATATTTTTAGCGGCCACGCCGCAGCATAGAGGCGAGCACCGGCCTCCGGCAAGCCTACGTTTCGCACGGGCTGCGGAACGCCTCACCTCTCCCGAGTCACTTGGGCTAAGGAGCCACAATTAGAGGGTGACAGATAAGAAGAAGTGGGATCCGTGGTTAGTCGAGCCACAATACCGGCTGCGTGATGGCGATATTTCGCTGTACTTCTTCATCCGGCGGGTCTGGCGGGAGCTTTGTCCACAGGTCAAGATATGATGGCACGCCAAACGCGAGACCCGCAAATAGTAATGAGCATTGTCGCGCTGGCCACCCGTCCCACGCCATCACGTCCGGCTTGAGCGGCCACTTTGATTTATCGGCGATGAAGGGGTGCAGATAGGCCACGGCCTTGCGGATGCCGCGCCCATCGCGCAATTCAAATAGCCACAAATTCTCATCAGGGACAGACAAAACCTGACACAGCGTCGCCATGTTATCCAATTGGAAAATAGAATAGGCATACGGCTTGGTACGGCTCAATTCCGCCGGAAAGCTACCATCTGCCGCCATCTGGTTAGGCAAAAAAACTTCCTTGAATTGCCGTCTGCACTCGGTCAGTTGCGCAGCGTCGCCCGTGAATTTTGCAAACACGGCCACCTGCAGCCAGAAGGCGACCGCATGATTATTTTTGGCCGCTGCTTCGTCGCGCCCGTTGTTGCTCGTCGTCATCCATCTGCTGTAATCGCGAAACCATCCCTGCAAACCGGCTAAGGTAACCGCTGGGAATGCGGGTGATTTCCGCATGGCGTCAATAGCCGTGGGCACTTCGATGAGATGCAGCGTATCAATGATGCCGACCCCGCGGCCGGGCGACACACCGGGGATGGCCTGAGCATATTTCAAATGCGGATTCATCCGCGTCGCCGCATCGAGGAAAAATCCGTGCAGCAATTCCGCCGCCTTGCCGGGGTAACGGTCATCGCCGGTGATTTTGTAAGCCGCTCCCAGCGCGGCCACGGCGTCGCGCAACTGGCGCAGTGCCAACCGGTGCCGATTGAAGTTTTGCGGGTTCGTCTGACCGTCGCGCTGAATGAATGGCAATCCATGGGTTTTCGTCGGATCCGGCCACCAATAGTCGCCGTTGGAATAGTAGTCGTTGCGCCCTCCTGCACTGAGCATGGCGGGAAATTGCGTGATGGATATGAGCGGCAACGCGAGTGCCGCCGTGGCCAATTTTAATATGCGTTCACGGTCAATCGTCGCGACATCCAGCCTGGGTAGCTGCGATGTGTCGTGTGCGGCCAGCGGGGCGCTCACGACCTCCAGAGCCGCCGGGCTGAGGGCAAAATCCCTGTGTACCGCCTCGCCAGCCCGCGCCAGTGCGCAGGCACCGAGAATAAGAAAAATGCCGGTGAATTGTTGGGTCATGGGTGGCAGTGTCTCACAAGCGTTTGGCGGAAAAATTGCGGAGGCAGCCCATCGACTCGAAGCCCCACGTGACGCTGATGCCTCCGTGGTCGAGGGATTGGCCGCCGATGGGCTCGGTCATTTTCTCATCCCGCACATCGGCGATTCGCTCGCCATCGAACCATACTTGAATATGTGTGCCGCTTACTTCAATGCGGATTTTGTTGCCATTCGCGAGATCGGGTTTTAGTCCCTTGCGGACCGGCAACATCGGGAAGTGTGCCCGATACGCTGTTGGGGACAAGCGGAAAAACCAGCGGAAAGACGTCTTATCCGAGCATTTCGCGGGTGACGGTATAATTGGCAGCACAGCGGGGGCATTGAACGGTTATCGAGTCGGTACCGTGGAAAAGCTCGTCGAGGCGGTTTTTCCAGCCACCCAAAATGGGCAGAATGCGCTCGATACTGCATCCGCAATGAAAGCGGAAACGGCGGGTTTCCAGTAATTTCGTCTGCTCCCGTCCTTCAATGTTAGAAACGGCGCCTTCATCCAGCGCGGCGAGCCATGCCAGATCACAATCCGGCTGGGCGGCCACCAGTGCGAAGGATTCATCTTCCAACCGGAAGGCGCGGGCCGGCCGTTGCTCGGAAAGCGCGTAAAATTGCGCCAGCCAGTCCACGGGGTCGTTGCCATCCACTTCCAGGGTAGTGAGGCGTGGGGCCACCCCTTCGATGCTCGTCGTCTGGGAGTAGAAAAAATTGCGGTCGGGTTCGCGCACTCCCTCGGTGAAGATGCGGCCGGTCACCGCTTCAGTTAGGGAGCCGCCGGTGACAAACAGGTTGATGCGCGGGGCTCGCAGGTTCACTGTCCAGGCGAGGGTTTCGGCCCACGGGCGGGCGACGAGTTGCAAACTAAGAATAGCGAGTGCGTCCTTGAGCATTTGGTCCAGCTCGCGGGGCGGGCGGATGGCATGCTGCATGAGGTGCAGGTAGTAGTCGGTGTACAGCGGCGTGAACTGTCCGCGCAGCAGCAAGGCGTTGCGGTGGCGAACGAAGATGGATTCGATAGTTGTGAAGTCTTCTGGGGCGTTCATGAATGGTGGGTGACTGGGTGGATGGATTTAAGAAACCGCCAGAATTCTTGTTCGTCGATCCGCCACGGGCGGTTGATCAGGGACGACTCGAAGCTGCGATAGCCATCGCGCTTGATCCAAGTTCCTGTTTGGTAAGTGTTCATTCTGGTGAAATTCAGCCCAAAAATATTGAATAAGGCAAGCCACTAATTTTGCGGCTTCATCTTCCTTTTTAGGTTGATAGACTTGGAGCAGGGCGATCCGTTGTTCCGGGGAGTGTTGCCCATCTTCCGCCGCTCCATCGCTTGCAGGATCTTGTCCTGATAGTTTTCGGGTTCCTCGTCCTCGGTCGCGCCAAGCACTGCGGTTGCGGAATCGGCGGCGCTGCCGCTTTGGGAGCAATGGGCCTCGTTGTGGGGAGCGCCGTGGATCGCCTTTGGAAGGTCGCTTCGATGGCTTCATTGTGTTTGCTGGGTTTTAGGGTTACGGAACGAACCGGTGTTTCATGGGTCAGAACTTCCCGCCATCCACGCCCATGATTTTCAGGCGTTGGCGCAAATCCGCCAGGCGGGCGGAGAAATCCGCGAAGTCGCGCTCATCCCTGCCCGTCCAGCCGGTTTCGGCCAGGGCGCACAGGCGCGGGAATGTCCTTGCATCAACCCTCTGCAACGATGATGTCGTTTCGCCCCACATGTTGCCCTGAACCCCCAGCACCCGCTTGGCTTGGGCGGCAGGCAGGTCATTGGGCACCGGTTCGTAGTTATAGGTACGTGGCAGCGGCGTATCGTTATCGAGGTAATAATCCGGGTGCAGCGAAACCACCACATCCTGGTTCCTGCCGGTGGTTGCGGCGACGGCCGACGCGCCGCGCCAGGCCATGACCACCGCGTGACTGCCGATTTTCAATCCGCCTTCGAGGATTTCATCCCAGCCGACCATCCGGCGGCCCTTGGTTGTTAGATACTGGTCGATCCTGCGGACAAATTCGCCCTGCAAGCGGCCGATATCCTCATGGAATGGCAAACCCTGGCCTGAAGCAACCCGCACACGGCACGAGGTCACATCCGCAGGCAGCGGGGTGCCGACCAGTTTGTCCATCAGCGGCTTGCACTTCGCGCAAGCCCGCCACGAGCCGGGCGGCACTTCGTCCGCGCCGATATGAATAAACGGGGAGGGAAACAACCCGATCACCTCATCGAGCACATTCGCGGCGAATTCGAATGTGGTTTCCTGAGAGACACACAAGGGTGCGCTCCAACCGCCCGGAGGATTGCCGCCACATGCCAGTTCAGGATAGGATGCGATGGCGGCGCCGCTATGCCCGGGCATTTCGATTTCCGGCACGAGCGTCACATACCTGTCCGCGGCATACCTGACCAATTCCCTGATATCCGCCTGCGAGTAGAACCAGCCATCGCCTGACTTGCCGACATAATCCGGCAGGCGCGCGCCCGTTTCCACCAGCTTCGGATATCGCTTGATTTCAATCCTCCAGCCCTGGTCATCGGTCAGATGCAACTGGAGGATGTTGAGTTTGTGCAGTGCAAGCAGGTCAATATACCGTTTGAGTTCCTCCTTGGTGCGGAAGTTACGGGCCGGATCTATCAGATATCCGCGCCACTTGAAGCGGGGTTGATCATCGATTGCGACGCAAGGCACCTGCCACGCGATTCCTTGCACCGGTTGCCTGCTTTCGATCTGGATGGGGAGCAATTGTCTCAGGGTCTGCACGCCATAGAACACGCCGGCGGGGGTGGCGGCCGTGATGGTCAGCGCCACCGGCGTGCAGTTGAGCGCGTAACCTTCCTGTCCGAGGTCGGCTCGGCCCTTGTCCAGCGCCAGCACGATGCCGCGCGATGCCGGGTCCGGAGGTGGTGTAACCGCCAGCTTCAGGCCGATGGCCGGCGCCAGCATTTCTGATAGATAGCGGCCCAGAGGCGCCAAGTCAGGTGAGTTGACGAGGATGAGGGTTTGTGGCGTCAGGGCGAACGTGCCCGCAGCCGGGCGGACTATCCGGGGCAGCGGGATGATCTGGATGGCGGATTGCGCCGCAAGGATGCCCGCGCCCGCCACCAGCATTATAACCATTGCGGCGGGGATCCATGCGCGGCGATAGGTTCCCATTCCCTGTTGCGAGGGCCTTTCAAACGGCCCTTGGTTGGTTTGTGTCATGGTCTGTGCTGGCTAGTTCTTGTGAGTGACTGGTTGCCGGTCGAATTGGCGTGAGGGATTCCAAGACGGCGGCCAGGCGCATGTCATGGCGGCGCAGCAACCCGATAGCCTCATCGCGCGACAGCCCGTGGAGGTGGTGGAGAATGCCACAGGCTCGATCTATCAATTTGGCGTTGAGGCAGGCCATATCGATCATGTGGGTACCGGCCACCTTGCCGCAGAGGATCATGGCGCTGGTGCTGATGGCGTTGAGGATTTTCTTGGTGGCGGTGCCCGCCTTCATGCGGGTGGAGCCGGTGACCAGTTCAGCGCCGGTATCCAGTCCGAGGTGAAGGTCGCAGAATCCGGGCTCGGGTACAGAGGCGCTGACCAGCACGCTAAAGGCGCCGCAAAGGCGGGCATGGGCGAGGCCGGAGCGGACAAACCAGGCGCTGCCGCTGGCGGAAATGCCGATGACGACATCGCGGGGACCGGGAAGCAACATAAGCAGTTCCGGCAAGCTGCTGGCGTCTTCTTCACCATCCTCCTCAACACTGAGCGCAGCTTCCGCAGCACCGCCGCTGATGAGGGCCACCGCTTGGTGTTTGGGAAGACCGAACGTGCAGTTCAATTCCAAGGCGTCAAGCGCCGCCAACCGGCCGCTGGTGCCGCAGCCGAGATAGATCAAGCGCCCGCCTGCCTGAAACGCTTCGCTCAGGCGAGTGGCACATTGCGTTAGATTATCCGCCTGTTGGTTCCAGTGTTCTGCCACGGCATTTTCGTTGTGGAGGCAGTGTGCGATCAACTCGGCGGCACCGCACCGTTCCAAATGCAACTCCGGGTCGGCCACGGCCTCGGTTGGGAGTGGGACGCTGGTGGGACGCAGCCGAACCGTGGCGATGGCGGCTTCGGCGGCGATGAGGGCGCGCACGCCAAGCATTGGCAGCGCGTTGCCTTCGGTGGCGACACGGACGAGCGGTTGGCAATGGTAATCGGTCGTCGGCATGAGTCGCGGCATCAGGGCGGCGGCGAGATCGAACCCGGCTTCCAGGGCCGCCGCGACAAGGCCGCCAGCGAGCAACAGGGATTCGCAGTGGTAAATCAGCGCGGCGTTGTCGATTAACCGGGCGAGATGATCGAGGTATTCTGCAAGCAGGCATTGGTATTGCGGTTGCGTGAAGACCGCTTCCAAACGCTGCTCGATGCTGCGCCCGGCAAGGGTTGTAGCACTGCACAATGCGTCATAGGTTCCTGCCGGGGTGCGAATGGAACCGAGCAAGGGTAGTTGCCGATCTGGCCGCCAGCGCTGACCATTCTTCCACAAGGCAAAGCCACAACCGGTGCCAAGCGCCAGCAGTCCGTGGCAGGCGGAACCAGCGAAGTAACCTGCCTGCGCCGCGCCGATAAGAGCGGCATCCGCGTCGTTAATCAACACCACCGGGCAGTAGAACGCCTCCTGCAGGGTTGATAGAAAGGTGGTTGCCTTGAGCGGATCCAGATAGGCATGTCCGGCGGTCACGCGGTTGCCGGCATAGTTGACAATGCCTGCGGTGCTGATGCCCAAGCCAGCGGGGGAGTCCCCATGGAGCAGTTTGTTGAGTTCCCGCATGAGGTCGGCAGCGAAGTGTTGCGGGCGTCCATCGCGGCAGGGGTTGCCGACGCGCAAGGTCGCTGCCGGGGATATCTCCGTATGATCGAAGCGGGCAAGCTTGATCCACGTGCCACCAATATCCGCAGTGAGTGTTATCATAAAATATTTTCTAAATTGTTAGATTTTAAATTTAATGACCGTCACTCCTTGCTGTTGATAGACACCTCGCAGAACATGAGCGCGGCGATGCCGTTGGGATCAGCTACCTTTGCCGGTTCTGCGTGCACAATGATCACACTCGCAAACACCGCACTCATCAACGCCGTTCCGACTACTGAAATATCCATGATTCGCCTTGTGTGTTTGTTACTTTTCCTTCGAACCAGAATTTCTGACGAAGACCGACGTGTTAGCGTCAAGTTTGAGTTGGATACGGGTTATATCCTGTCCGTCCTGCTTGATGTTCTGAAAAGTTACGGCACCGATTTCACCGGTATGTGGGTTTAAAATTTCCGGTTTCAGTTTCCCCTTGAGGCGCACCCAGGTATTGATGCTGTCATCGCTCGAGTTGGCGAAGAAATAATAATCCGCGTTGTCCTTGACCTTGTGGATATAGGCCAGCTTGCCCTTGGCACTCTTGATGGCGATGTTTTCCTCGAATCGCACGTCCCATATACCCACCGCTTCATTGAGGACGGCGGCCAACCGGGTGGTGCCTTCAACCCCCTCGTCGATGTTAGGCAAGAAATAGGCCTTACCTCCGGCCGCGTTGGTGACCTTGGTATAAGGATGGCCTGACTTATTAGGATCGAGGCCGAACATATCTTGAACGAGTATTGCGACTTGTGCGTCCTTGCCGAGTTCGGCGGACTTCACCGGCAGCCTGGCGGTGCTGATGACCGTGCCGCCATGCTCGTAAAACTCCTTGGCCTTCTGCAAAGTCGATAGATTGATGGCCCCCGCATCGCGCTTGCCCGGAAGAATCAGCACCTTATACTTCTCATAGTTCACCTTGTTGCTGAGATTGAGCGTATGGTTGGCCGCGTCCACCGTGCATTTTTCATCCAGCACTTCGGGATGCATGAAGGTGAAATCGCGCCGAATGGTATGAGTCAGCCGCTCGCCCACGTTGAGGTATTCCGGGTCCGTCCCTTCATGGCCAAAAAAACAATCGGCATAGATCGCCGTGATCGGATAGAGCACCGCGATATCCGCGACGTGGCGTCCGCCCTGCAGGATGAGTTGGCAGCGCGCGGCCCACGTGTTGTATGCAGGTAGGCTGGCTGCGACAATCGGATTGCGCGAGGAAATTTCCGGCGGCGTTGGCACATTGGGATGGGCATACCAAACGCCGTGCGGGATGATCAGATTGATGCCGCGGGCATACAATTCCATGGCGGTCCGATAAAGCAGGTCCGGGGTGAAATTCGCCTCTTTCCAGCCCTCGAAAGCACCGTATGTCTCGCACTGCAGAATCGGCTTGTCATAAATAAACGCCGCTGAGCCCGATAGCTTGTAGCCGTCTCGCTTGTCGCCATATGCGCCGATCACGTCGAGCAGCGGGCGTTGTGCGTGCTTATAGAACTTGAGCGCATCGCCGGAAAACCCCATCGGCGACACCTCATAGTCGCCGGCCGGATGACCGGAGGCATCGATTTTGTGCGCCGCACACCAGTCGGCCACCCGTTTAACAAAACTCACGGAGAGCAATTCCGCACGCAGGCCGAAGAGCATGCTGCGGGCCGCCGCCGTTGAGGGGCCGATGTCATACCACATCGCCGGATAGAACTCGACCGGGCTCATGCCGAATTTCTTTTTGAACAGCGGATTGTATCCATCCGTCCAGCAGCGGCGGTCGTTTCCGCCCCAAACGTCCGGGCTGGCCTGATAGAGCGAGATATCATCGTAAAACGAACTCTTGATCGTCGTTCCGAAATGCTTGGGGAACTTGTCGTAGAACCGCTGGTAGGTGAGGTTGATCCATTTATCGACGGCCGCCGGATTGAGGTAATCGAGGTTGCCATTGGGATCCTTCCGATTCATGGCTAAATCCCGGCGTGAGACAAACATCATGATTTTCCAATTGCCCGCGGGGACCTTCCACGAGAGCTTGCCGTTGCTAACACCCGTTGTGATGTCGATGCGCTCGGCGTGGTTAGTGTTATTCATCGCCACGCAACCCATCAAAGCGCCAGCTGGCACATCCGCCTGATAATCCTTGGGGCCGGTCACATCCTGTTCGATTTTATTGATCTGGCGGGAACAAAACTCCGGATAGCTCTTGCCGATTTCTCCACCTGCAGTTCCAGACGGAAAGTTTTGGTCGTCGCAGAAAATCGCCCACATGCCCAACTCGTCGAGTTTCGCAAGTATATGACCGTATTTCTCCATGAACTCAGGCTCATGCCATTCGGTGAATGGCAGAATGGCCACACTGCCATAGCCGTCCTTGTCACGGAAACGGGTCAATTGAGAATCGATCACCGAATTGTCAATCTTGCCATTGAGCCAATACAGCGGCGTAGGCCGGTACTTCGACGGCGGCTTGGCAAACTCACTGGTGATGTCGGCGGTCAGGATCGGGGCCGACAACGCCAGCACTAGACCGGTCATTTTCAGGATCGCCGGGACCGGTCGTGCATGAGGACGGACTGCCTGAGCGGGCAGGTGACGGAATGATGGATGTATTTTCATTAGATATTTCTTGATTTGATTTGGTGATTGTTTTGAAAATCAAGGCGGCGGGCAGGATGCCCGCGCCACGGTATGTGGACCGGGCATCTTGCCCGGTATGTGGACCGGGCATCTTGCCCGGTATGTGGACCGGGCATCTTGCCCGGTATGTAGACCGGGCATCTTGCCCGGTATCCGAGGCTGCGGGCAGGATGCCCGCGCCACGTGGTCCAGGCATGCTGCCCGGTGTCTTTTCATAAAGGATTCTCTCATGATTCTATCAATCATTCACCATTAAAGGGTAACGTTCAGCTGCTTTTGCTTGCGGATGAGGGTGATCGATAACTTCTTGCCGGCGGCTGAGCTACGGAGCTTTTCCAGGTCGTTTACGGTGCGCACCGGTTCATCATTGCAGGCAATGATCACATCGTTTTTTTTGAGACCGGCCATGGCCGCTGCCAGAATCATTGGATAAAATGTTGGTTTGTTCATGAGGTGGAGGATCATGGATGTGGCCTGTTGAGCCTCTCGTGGCCACTGCCTGTTGCCGGGCGAGAAACGGATGAGACCTTGCTGAACGATATGCTCTAAGAAATTTATCGAACTGTCATGTCATAAAAATAATGACACGGCCCGGGGGAGCAAGATGCCGGGAGCGCCGAGCCCCAGCTCGGCATTTTTCGCCAAAGAGCCAAGCTGGGGCTTGGCGTTCCCGGAAGCGGCAGCATCCCCCCGCCTCGCTTCAAACTGCCAATACCTCACCGCCGATGGGCTGACAACCACGGGACTCACTGGGCGAGGATGTGAGTGGGGAGCCACCCCATTCTTGTGGTGGTAGCGGAAGGGTGGCCCATGGGTACGTGCCGAAGGCTCTATTTCATGGCCGGAACTTCCGCACGACGACAGTAAAGTCGTCGCTCCCTACAGTCATCCGCGCCAAGTCATGTATATGCCCGGTAATGGAAACGGTTGCAGCGGCGTTTCTAACCACGATCTCCAGGCCTGACCTGCCTACTTCGTGGCCACGCCCTGCAGGTGCCGCCAGCCGTTCATCGATCGCAGCAGGTTCGCGCGAGCGTCGCCTTGTATGCCAAAGTGCTGCAATCCCACAGGCCCGCTATAACCTATCTGCTTGAGTTTCGCCATCACCCGGCCCACGTCAAAAGTGCCACCATCTAACGGTTTTATCAATTTTCCCCAATCCTTGCCACCCACGTCGGCACCATTGATCGTCACGGCTAACAGGTTCGGACGAGCCAACTCCAGGCGGGCGTCCAGTTCCTTGCCATCGACCATCAACCAGTGGCAGAGGTTGAAGGTGACGCCAAAGTTTTTGCGCTCCACCTGGCGGGCCAGGCGCAGGGCATCCTCGACACGCTCTACCCAGATACCTGTGTGTGGATAGAGGGCCACCCGCAGCCCGGCCGCTTGCGCTAAGTCCGCCACCTCACGCATGACCGGCACGGCCTGCACGTCACCCGCCGGATCAGACGGCTTGCTGGCGGCGGCTGTGACCCATAACCAGAGAAGGGTGTCGCGGCCCTTCAACTGGCTGATAGAATCGCGAATCTCCGGACTAATAGGCGCGGCGGAATCGAGATTGAGCTGCAGATAGAGCGCAAACATCTTCGAGTGCTGCCGATCGAGAGCGGCAATCATATCGCGCAATGCCTCCGGCGTGGTGTAGCTGGGGCCTATGCCGTCAAAGCCGAGTTCCTTGACCATCGCCACCTGGGACTCAGCCGTTTGGTGCTGCGCGTCTCGGGTGCCGGTATCCATCGCGAAAAATGCCATCTCCGCCGCGCCGCCTAAGACGGTGGCGCCCAACCAGACCATGCCTAACAAAAGGTGCCGTTTGGTCATGCCTTGAGCCCCTCCAGGTTAACTGTCAAACGGCGGTTTTCCTTCAGCAGTTGTTCCATGGTTAGAACCACACCGCGATCCGCGGCTTCACGCCCGAGGATGCAGGTGAGACACCCGTCCACCGCACGCCGCACAGTGTCGTTGGCGAAATTGCCGCCGCTGATTTGCTGATGGAAGCTCGCGATGTTGCGTTGCGCACCTGCCTCATAAAGGTTTTCGACCGCGCCACCGTTGTATTGTTTCGGGCCACCCCGCAGGAATGCCTTGCCGAAATAATTGACCTGCGCCTGGGCAATGGGACCATGGAAGACGGCCATCAGGGCCGTTTCACTGGTATTGTTGAGTGCCTGGCCGAAATGGTTGTGAACGAGCCCATTGGCATATTGATAGACCACCGAGCACACGTCGTGGCCATCACCATGCGGATCCTTCCGGGCAATCCCCGAGGTGCCCGAGGCCGCTACCGGGCGTTCCCCGATAACCCACAAAGCAGCGTCGATGGCATGGATATCGAAGTTGCCGATGTTATCACAACCGAGCGCAATGTCGTTGACCCAGATAAGGCTCTGCAACCGGCTTTCGATGTTTGCCGTCTTCGGCGGATCGGGGAAACCTCCACTCACCCCGAACGTCTGCACTTGCGCCAGCTTGCCGAGGCCACCCTCGCGGATGCGGCGGACAACCTCAATATTGGCCGGATCGGTGGACATCTGATAGTCCACCAAAAACACCCGCTGCTTCCGCGTCGCCAGCGTGCCGGCCGCTTCAATCGCGAGACAGCCGGGCACGTCCGCCGCAACCGGCTTGGCCATGTAAACGTGCAGGCCCGCCGCCACCGCCGCCGTGGCTTGTTCAGCAAAGAAATACGGCGGCACCTCCAGCACCACGGCCTCCACCCCGCTTTCTATCAATTTCTTATAACCGGACAACCCGGAGAACCGCCGCCCTTTGTCCACGCCGAGCGCGTCGCCCGCGCGGTCCGCGACAGCTTGAAAATAGTCGGCCACGGAATGGAACTCATAACCGCCGTGCTTTTTGAATAGCCCGGCGATCCAACTGCCGCGGCCGCCGCACCCGACGAGCCCGAGCTTGATCTTGCGGGTGCTGGCGGGCATCTTGGCGTCCTGTGCACGGCTCCTTAACGAGCCTAACACGGAAGCGGCCGTGATGCCGCCGAGGAAATGACGGCGTGTAAACGGGGTAGTTTTCATAGTAGCGATTCTGGAAATTTGGCGACTGCCTGGGCGCGGGTATAGAGGTGGAGATAGCTGGTATTCCATGCCCATATTTAAGCGGGCCGACCGTACCACCCTTGCCAAGCCAACCTACTCCGGCGAGTCGGGCTCTGGCTCAGGCTCGGGCTCTGGCTCGGGTTGGGCAGGTTCAGGTGCCGGCGGAGCGGCGGGAGCGGGCTGGGCGGCTGAGGGCTCAGGTTGGGCAGCGGGCGACGGCGGGGTAGCGGCGGGATCAGGCTGCGGCTGGGCGGCTGGCGGAGGCAAGGATGCTGGCCTGTTTTGCTTGCGCGTGACTTGCTCGACCTCATGCTCGATTTTGCTGCGGATTTCCGGGTCCACGGGACCCAGCAACAATTCGCGGAACGGAGGGAGTTGGCTGGCGAGAGCATCCGCCATGGCGCGAGTGGCGGCCTTGCGCATGGTTGGGTTTTGTTGGTTGGCCATCCATGATAGAGCGGCTTGCGAATCGGAGACAAGCCAACGCGATGCCACAACCTTCAAAGCGGCATTGCTGGGCTCTCCCGGCGGAAGGGCGAGTGCCCAGGCTGCGGCATCCTCCGGTTCTTTGGCGGACCATTGCTGAAGGACTTGCACAGCGTCAGCATTCGGCTTGCTATTTGCGAGATCGGCCAGCGAGATGAGTTTCACTGCAGCCTCGATATCAGAAGCCGCGAGAATTAGCGCAATAGCATCCTTGGCCGCCGCAGTGTCATTAGCAGACCCAAGTGAAGCGGCCCACGCAATGGCGGTATCCAGATTACGCGCGACCAGAATTTTGGCACAGTCATGGAATAATGCCGGCTTTTCTTTACTGTCGGCGGATAATTGCTTGATCGCCTCGAGGGCCAACTCGGGAGCGAGTTGCAACGCACGCCGTACGAATGCGGCCAGCGCTTGGTCGCGGGCATCAGAGGCTTCGATGGCCAAGGCGAGTTTGAGGGCGTCGCGGAGTTCTTGCTGCGGACTCGGGGTGGTCTTGCGCGGTGCTTGATCGGCGCGGGTGCCCCTGGTCTTGGATGCATCCGCAGATGCCGAATCGCCAGCGCCTCGCTGCTTGTCGCAGGAAACAAACAACGCGGCTAATGAAAGACAGCAAAGAAGTCGGACACGCAGGGGGCTCATCACAGAATGTAAAACGGGGTGAAAATAAGAGAGGCGGGCTCGCGCCCGCCTCCCTGGTTAGAAACAATATCTTCTCAACTATCCTACCTTAGCGGCGGCGGCGAAGAAGACCGAGGGCTCCAAGCGCTCCAAGAAGAGCTGTCGAGGTTTCCGGCACAGACGTAATGGGAGCTGCAGCAAATCGGCCGCTAGAGACCGTTTCGGGAGAACCGTTTTCCGCACCCAAAAGAGTCGTTCCAATATTCCCATTCCCAAGGATTAGAGAAATTGGTGTTCCCGAGTCGGCAGTTCCAAAAGTAGTGTCAAACTTGTAGACAAACATTTGGTTGGAAGTTGCCAAGTTAGTGCCGCCAAAACCTACCAATAAATAGATATTTTTACCTGAGAATGCACCGCCTGTCGGATCCACGTTGGCCGAGAAGGTGAACTGACCAGAGGTTGATGTAGAAACAGCTCCGCCTGCAGTCCCCCACTGACTGAAATTCAGCGAGCTCCATGTCGTGTCTATACCAGCAGTACCTGTAATGCCAGCTTCACTGATGATACCGATCGCCCCGAATCCAGTAACTAGAGCCGGAGTCAAATTCGTCACTTCTCTCGTTAAGGCCGGACCATTTGCATTGGTTACGATGACCGATGTGCCAAAAGACGCCATCGTGCTAAGAGTTAGGATTGCTAACGTGTGTAATTTCATTGTCGTGCTAATTTATATGTTTTTTGTTTTTGTTGTGCTTATTCAGTTTTGCTTAGAGACCACTATAACTCGCCGGGGCCGTCATCAACCCTGAAATATTTGAACCAATCTTATTAATGAAAAACCCTGGAGTTAAAGCTTGGTCTGGAATTTGCGCGTAAGTATCGGCATTGAGCCATCCATTATAGGCCATGTCGTCGGTGTAGGTGGAATAAAAGGCCCGGACAAAATTGCCAGCGCCGTCGGGCATGAAGATGACATCCGCTTCAGAAGCTGCCGCATTAGGAGACGCCGTGAGGTAATTTTTAAGACCTGAGCTAGCAAGCGTCGAACCAGCCGGATAGACTGCTCCAACAAGGCTGAACGAGTCGTTAGCTACAAAAGCAGTGGAAGTTTTCTTAATTTCACCTGTGGTAACCAGTGAGATTGGAGCAACTGATTTAGTTGTCTGAACAAACAACGCCTCCGTTGGATTAATCACCTGGCCAGCCGCTTTCTCATATGTATCCGCATTAAGCCATCCATTATAAGCCATGTCGTCGGTGTAGGTAGAATAGAAAACACGAATAAATCCACCAGCCCCATCGGGGAGATAAATTACATCGGCTTCACTAACAGCCGCGTTTGGAGAGGAACCAAGACCAGACTCGTCATTTGCACCAAAGACTGAAGAAATAGTCAAAGCCTTGCGAACTAAATATGCGCCTACATAGGTACCATTGATTCCAGTGAGACCTGACAGAGTCGTACCAGAAAAGTTTGAGCCGAGTGCTGTAATGGTGGCACCGTTCGGAAACTCAACGATGTAGTTCGTTGCTGCATCCAAGCTGAATGTCGCGTTAGTATCAACCAGCGTTGTGCTCGTGTTTGATTGGAACGTCCCGGCAGCAACCGGCGAATTGAACAGACGCACACCGGCTAGATTAAACGTACCCGGTTGGAGTGTTTGAGTTTCAT
Organism: Verrucomicrobiota bacterium; assembly: GCA_037133195.1. Taxonomy (GTDB): domain Bacteria; phylum Verrucomicrobiota; class Verrucomicrobiia; order Verrucomicrobiales; family Akkermansiaceae; genus Luteolibacter. Next base: position 24,004 of record JBAXOP010000044.1, read on the forward strand.
AACCGACCGGGGTGGTATAAGCGGTGGTGGTGGCGGACGCGAAACCACAGGCGAGTGTGGCAGCGATGAATGCAAATGTTGGTAGTTTCATAATAATTAAGCAGGATTGGTTGGTGGGATTGTGTTTCTAATTTGTATTTGATGGGTGCTAGGTAGGCTCTGGGTCCCACGAATATGGGACACGAGTGAAACGCACACTCAGACGTTCCGTGAACAAGAAAGCGAATTACCCCCCCCCCCGCAAGAAAAATTTTCAAAAATCGCAATTTTTTTTCGGAGTGGGGGGATGGGAGGCGAAGAAGCGACTGAACCCAGTGCCTGGGTGGTGAAATTCGGGGCAAAAAAGCCACTGAAAACCACTGATTTTCACTGGAACTAACCCTGAGGGTCAGTCAAGAGGGTTAAGAGTTTTCTCGCGCAAAGGCGCAAAGGTGCAAGGTTTTTCAGAACAAGATATTCCGATTTTTGGTCATACCCGGTTGGTGATTGCCACATCCGTGAGGACCGCGGTGTCGCTGACCTAGAGCTCTGCAATGTGCGCCAGCGTCAGACCGGTGGCCTGCGAGATGGCGGGGGGCTCGATTCCGAGCGCCTTCATGCCTGCGGCCGCCTTGAGCAAACCCAGAGTTTCACCCTTGGTGAGACCTTCGGCGATGCCCTCGGCGATGCCCTCGGTGCGCCCCTCGGCGAATTTGCCGCTCATCAGGGTGC
>JBAXOP010000045.1:0-24409 GCA_037133195.1 Verrucomicrobiota bacterium
TCAGGTTAGCGCATGATTTCGTTACAGAAAGCTCCGGGCAGGATGCCCGGGCCACGTGGAGCGGGCATCCTGCCCGCCGCCTCTTCTTTCTTCCTGCCACTGCATTGACAAAACTGACAGCATTCAGCGGGACGCCACCTCTCCTTGTGGGTGTGTCTTGCCTGCCGGCTCGCTCATGATCCCACCGCGCAGCGACTCACTCACGCGAAGCTAAAACCTCAGTGCAGCGTGCCGTTGACCAAGGTTTTCCAGACCGAAAAATCCGGGTTGAGGATGACGATATCGGCGAAAAATCCGGGTTCGAGTTTGCCAAGACCGGGGAGACCCAGGGAGCGGGCCTGGTTCCAAGAGGTGGTCTTGACGAGTTGGTGCAGCGGCAAAGGAATGAGGGAGGCGAGGTGGCGCAAGCCCTCGTTGAATAGCAAAGCCGAGCCGGCCAGAGCGCCGCCGTTCTTGAGGCGGGCGGCACCGTCTTTGACCACCACGGCGAGGCCGCCGAGGGAGGTTTCGCCGTCGCCTATCCACGAGGCCGCCATCGAATCAGTGATCATCATCAACCGCTCGACGGACACCACTTGAAACACCAGTTTGAGCATGTCGGGGCACAGGTGGATCGTATCGCAAATAAGTTCGAGCATCAGTCCGTCGTCGATGAGACCGGCTCCAACCACCCCGATCTCGCGGTGGTGCAGCGGGGTCATGGCGTTGCCGAAATGCGTTAGATGAGTGAGTCCGGCGTCCGAAGCGGCGCGGAGTTGCGCTGCGGTGGCCGAGGTGTGAGCGGCGGAACTGGTGATGCCTAATTGCTTGGCAGCGCGGACCAGTTCGAGCGCCCCGTCAAGCTCCGGGGCCAACGACACAATGAGCACCTTGGCGATATCGTGAATGTCCCGCAATTCATCAAGATTGGGCGGACGTACAAACTGCGGGTTTTGGGCACCGGCATTTTTCGCATTGATAAACGGCCCCTCGATATGCAAGCCCGGCGTTTTGCAAAACTCCGGGTTGGCAAAATACTCTGCACAAACGGCGGCCACCCGTTCGAGTTGCTCCTGCGGTTGCGTTAGAGTAGTGGGCAGCCAGGTGGTCACTCCCTCCTGCAACTTGCGCCCGGCAATGTGACGGATCGCCGCCAGTGTGCCATCGCAGACGTCGTGATGATCGGCACCATGGGCGTGAATGTCGATGAAACCGGGCATCGAGATGCGGCCGGCGGCGGCAATGACGCGCTGCACGGCGGGCGGCGGTTCGCCGGGTTGCAGCACGGCGGTGATCCTGCCATTTTCGAGTATGAGCGAGCCGCCGTCAATTTCGAGATCCGGAGAGACAATTCTGGTGTTTTCGATCAGTGTTTTCATAAACCAACAGACAAAAGGAACGGCCGAGAATGAGTCAGTAGGTGGTAGCTGACAAGGCAGTTCGGCAGTTTACTCTTGATTCAGGAAAAACTCGGTATTCAGCATGAAATCAGACCCACGGGGTCGCTTACTCAGTTCTTTGGTTGCCCGGCCGACCGACCCTACAGCTGGCGCAGGCGCTGGAGGTGGGAGGTGGTGGAATGGCCGTCCACAAACGGCAGAAAACGAATCTCCACCCCGGCAGCTAGCAGCGCGGCGCGTTCCGAAGAGTCAATGGTGTCCAACGAGTAGTCGCCTGCCTTGGTATAAATGTCGGGCTTGAGCGCGGCGATTTCCCCGGCGAGACGAGGGCCTGGAAAAATCCAGGTGGCATCCACGCTGCGCAGGCAGGCTAGAGCAAAGGCGCGGTCCAGCTCGTTATTGAGCGGGCGGCCCTCACCTTTGAGAGCACGCACCGAGGCGTCACTGTTGACTGCAACGATGAGCAGGTCGCCAAGCGCGGCTGATTGCTGCAAATATGTTAGATGACCGCGGTGGAGCAGGTCAAAACAACCGTTGGTGAGAACCACCCGGCGGCCGTCCGCCGCCGCCCGGGCACGCAGGTCGAGCAGTTTTCCTAACGAATAAATGTGGGTGAGTGGGTCTGGGAGGATCATGGCTCGGGGAAAAGGTAATCGATAGCAGCGCCAATGGAATCAAAAACCGGGAAGGCAGCGGTGAGTTTGAGGGCATGGAGTTCGGCACGCAGGTCGTCGAGCCCGCTGGTGATGCCCACGGCGCGGGTCCCCGCAGCCAGCGCGGTGGCTAGATCACTTCCGCGATCGCCGAGGTAACAAAGCTGCCCGGGTTGCCACCCGAACTCGCGCATGACCTCAAACGCAAACAACGGCGAAGGCTTGCGATAAACCGAGGGCTCGTCAGGAGCTTCCGGAGCAATGCAGATGCGCTCGAACGGCTGCGGTCCCAATTCCAGCAACTCAATGAGCCGTTGGTTACAGGCATCCACCGCCTCTATATCAAACAGCCCGCGGCCTACTCCCGATTGATTGCTGTGCAAAAATAGGCGCGCCCCGGCCGCCATCGCAACTCGCAACGCCGCAACCACGCCCGGCAATAATCGCACTTGCGCCGGATCACTCAGATAGGGCACATGCTCAATGAGCGTGCCGTCACGGTCAAAAATTAAAGCGGCTGGATACATCCGGATCGATTGCTAGATATGTGTTTGGATGGCGGCGAAAACCTCCTCGGATGATAGATCGACGAGAGCCTCGCGTTTCAACCAACTGACGGCTGGTCCGCGCGGCAGCATGCGCACCGGATCAGTAACGCGCGACATCAATACCAATGTGGGAGCGCCCACCATGGCAGTGACATGCACCGGACCGGTATCGTTGCCGACCACCGCCACGGCGCGGCGTGCCAGCGCCGCCACTTGGCCGAGTTGAGTACGGCCCGCCAGATTGATCAGGCCAGGTGCCAGGGCTTGGATATCACTGATGGCATCGTTGTCCACGGCGGTGCCGATAGCTACAGCGGCGAGTCCCCGGGTGGCGAGTTGTGCCACCAGCCCGGCGAAATGTTTGGCCGGCCATCGCTTGTAGGGATGTTGCGGGGCGCAGCCGGGGACTAGCAACACATAGCGAGCCGGTAAATTGTAGTTAGATATATCTCCATCCAGCCAGGTGAGATCGGCTGCTCCCGCATGCGGCACTCCCGCCGCCGCGATGAGCCGCAACAAGCGCTCGGTAACCGGCAGATTTGCCCCGCCGAAGTCCGGCCGCGGATGGGAACATCCACGCGCCACGCCGCACCATTCTGGCCGACCCGGACCTAATAACCTGAAATAAAAACCGGCGCGGTCGTTGCACTGGAGGTCATAGACGCGGTGGAACTTCGCGCCGCGCAGTTGCCTGCGGAAAGCCAACCATTTAGGTACTTGCAGGAGCTTGGGCGCGGGATCGGGCCAAATCGTGTCAAACCACGGCATTCTTTCCGTTAGTGAAACAAACTGCCTGCGGGTCAACAAGGTGATTGCATCGTTGGGATGGTGCTTGCGGATTGCCTGGAACGCTTCCATCGCCAGGATGATATCGCCGAGGGCACCCAACTTGATAACGAGGATGCGGCGGGCAGCGGACGGGGTCGGCGGCATCTCCCCGCACTTCAACGTCGGTTCTGGTATGTCGGTTGAATGAACCACGGATTGTACGGATTTACGTTAGCTTGTAAGTGACACCATCGGGATGCGCTCACTCCGGCAAGCAAGCGCCAGCGCCTTGGGGGCAGCACGGGTAATGAGGTAATCGATTGGCAAAGCCGCCGCCAAGTCTATCGCGGCGATAAGCCTGCGCAGCTTGCCGCGTGCCGCTCCGCACGGGGCAGTGTGGATGGTGGTGGACTCCGGCAGCCACGTAGGCAGAGCTTGCCCCGGCTCTAACACCACCTCATAAACCACCTCTGGATGCACCCACGTCTCAGGCAGGCACCATTCCTGCGGCGCATCAACCAACCAGACCAAGGCGCGGTGTGGCTTGGTACTACGAAGTGCTTGGTCACCGAGCCAATCGCGGATCGTGAAACCCGGTTCGATATATGTTTTCCAGCGTTCTTGTAGCCAGAATACATCCAGGGGACCGCGCCGCATTGCTTGTTCGAGCGTAAGCATGCAACCGGCGGTGTCCTTCGAGGCCCCCATCGCCACAAACCGTGCACTCCACCGGCCTGCCGCCACTGTGGTTAGCGACAGCGCCAGCACCGAGCATTTCGCACGCCGCGCCAGCAGGCTCGGCAGCGGACTGGCCCGCGTCAGGCGCCCGAAAAACTCGACAACCTCGCCGGGGACCCCCACTCGCTGGTCCGCCAAAATGCCGACAATGCCACCCTCACGCAAAAACCCGGTGACCCAATGCGGACTGTCGCGTTTGGAAAACATGCGGGTGCCGTCGGCCTGCCGACGCTTGAGCACATCCTCATCTAGCAATGGATTATTGAGTGGCCGATAGAACGCGCCGGTGCGTGTACCTGGCGGGAATAGGTGGACGAGGCGGCTGAGCAATTCCCAGTTACCCATGTGAGAGAGCAGCAGGACCACGCCCTTGCCGTCGGCGAGCGCCTGTTCCAACAGTTCGAGGTTTTCGATTTGGATCACGCTGCCGAGTTTTGCGGGGGCCAGGCGGGCGGTGCGTGCCGCAGAAAACAGATTGGCCCCGGTCCGTCGGAAAGTATCCCGGCCCATCCGCCGCAAAGTAGGCAGATCATGCTCCCCACTAAAGGCGATGCGCAAATTGCGCAGCACCGTGTTGCGGCGTTGAGACAAGCACTTCCAAGCCAGCCAACCTAGCAATTCACCCAAGCGGAAAACCCATGGTCCCGGCAACCAACCGACGATATTTTCCGACGCGAATTGGCACAACCATTCGAAGCGCCAGCGCCAGCGCTTCGGGTGTTTCTCGTCGGGGCCGCTCATGCAGGGCTGGAAAAATCCGGCTTCAACTCTGCTCCCACATGCCGCGTACTTCGCTATTCATTTTGGCTTTGAGTGCCTCGGGCGATTGAATGCTATAGGAATGGGCGTCCCACACCACATCGCCGCCGGACTTGATGGCCATCAGCGAGATGTGGCTCAATGCATCGGAGCGCACCGCATCCGAGATAGGGGCGATGGACGGCGTGCGCCCGCGCACCGAATCGACGAAAGACTTGTAGTATTGGTTATGATAGGGCACGCGCTTGGTGCCTTCGCACTCGCGCAATTTGAACCACTCCGGGTTGCTGGCATCGACGCCGCCGCGGCTCAGGCTGACCCAGCCCTTGGAACCGAAAAATGTCGTACCATCGCCTTCAAAATTCTTGCGGTACTTTTTGACGATTGGTTCGGCGTGGTTGTGGCTCATAAAATGCATCAGCAGGCCGCCGGTGAATTCGATGTTCACATCCCAGGTGGCGCAAGTATCAAACAGCGCCTTGGGTGTCGGAAAATCCCCCGTGCCGCGGAATTTGGCCGGTCCTTTTAGGTCGTAGTCCATGCCCCAAATAGCGATGTCCAACGGGTGCGCACCCCACCCGGCGATGAAGCCAAGCGCATAATCTGAGCAATACCATGAGCCGGCACTCGTGATGCGGTCCTTGCTGCAAGGTTTCAGCGGCGCAGGCCCGAGGTACATATCATAGTCGAGGCCGGCGGGCACCGGGATTTCATCGAGCGAGCCGCCGCCGACACCTGCCGGTGCCCACACCTCGATGCGTTCCAACTTGCCGATATAGCCGTTGAGCACCAACTCGATGCCACGCTTGAGCAATTCCTGGCTGCGTTGCTGGGTGCCGTATTGGAAAATGCGCTGGTGCATATTGCAGGCTGAGAACAGCGCTTGGTTTTGTGCGAGTGTGTGGCCGAGGGGTTTTTCGATATAGACATCCTTGCCCGCACGCACCGCCGCCAGGCCAGCCGGCACATGCCAGTGATCTGGCGTCGCGATGATGACTGCGTCAATCGTCTTGTCTGCTAATAACTCACGGAAATCATTGTAGAGCTTCGGCTCATGCTTTTGCACTTGCTTGACTATGCCGCCCGAGCGCTCGCGCCGCTCTTGGTAAGGATCCGCTATGGCCACGCTTACCGCACCATCCACCGAGAGGAAATTGTGCAGCAACCCGGTGCCTTGGCCGCCAGTGCCAATGTGACCAAGCTGGATTTTTTTGCTCGGTGCCGTAGGCCCCCCGAGTACGCGGCTGGGAATGAACTGCGGAGCCACCGCCGCCGCTATCACGCCACCTAAAAACCGGCGACGACTTGTCTGATCTTCTACCTTCACTTCACGAACCTGGGATTCATTTTTCATGTTAGTTGCTAGGACTGTGCCTGTTCAATCATATCGTCCCCCACCCGCCGCACCAAGAACAATTTTTTACGAATTGGTGGCAAGGGCTCGGGATTGCATACCTCCACGATTTCTGAACTCGATGGGGCGAGCAAGCGATTGCGTGTTTTCACCCATCAAGGAGCGGGCACCGGGACCGGTTGCCATGAGACTGGGGCCACAAACCCCTTGCCCATAAGATCCTTGGGGATGTGCTCTCCAGAGATGGCGAGCAAGGCCTGCTGCACGCGCGTGGCGGTGAGGGCAGACACTTTGTTGAGATCGAGCAGCAGCGAAGTGAGCGGCATTTTGTCTGTCACTGCAATCGTTTTGAAATTCTCAGGCTTGGCAAAATCCGCGGCGCAACTGGCGGTAAAAGCATAACTAGAGACCACTGCGACATCGACGCTACCGCCCATCAAAGCATCCAGATTTTCGCTACAACTGGAGAAGAACTTGGAAACGCGCGGTTTGATGCCAGCGGCCGCGAGCATCAACATGGGGGCGTGGTATTTCTCATAAGAATCCTCTTGGCCGAAGGCGATGCGTTGGCCTTGGAGATCCGCCAGCGTTTTGATAGGCGAGTCTTTCGGGGTGATCACCAATCCGGTCATGGTGGCGTGGTTATCGGGGTCAAGGATATCGGCCACGCGTTTGAAGTTACGGCCGATCTGTGGGGGGTAGCGCAGTCCTGTCCAGGGTTTGCAGATGATGCCGTCGAAGTCCTTGGCCTTGATCGCTTTCTCCAGGTCCATCACCTCCATGAAATATGTGAACTGCAGAGTGATGTGATGTTGCTTAAGTGCGGCCAAAACGCCGTCATAGCTACGGGTAGCGATTTCACTGATGCAATCGCAGGCGGTCTTGGAACAATAGATATCATTCACCCCGATACTGAGGGTGAGTGGCTGTAAATGATCAGCGGGTACGGGCACCACTGCTAATGCGGTTTCCTCAGGCTTCGGGCCGGCCTGAGTGACGGCCTGAGTGGCAGCCACGCCTACGACCACTAAGCACAAAAGGCAGCGGAGATTCATGAAATGGGGATGATGGAAGCCAGCAGGACGCTCACGGATTATTTTGGGCGGTCAGTTTCCCGCGGATGTTTGCCACGAAATCCTGGTCGCTCTGAGATAGCCGCGAGAGTAGCAGATCAAAGGATTTCTGGCCAACCTGTAACCGTATCTTGCCATCACGCACCACGGTGGAGGTGGCTCCCGTCCCCTCAAAAGCTATCAGCTTGCCCGTCACTTGATTGCCGCTCTGGGCGTCCTGCCAAGCACGCTCCGCAGACAGCCCGGCGGCGACGGGTTTAGTAGAAGCCACATTGCTAGCGGCAGCGTTACTGGTGGTGGCGTTGCTGGTGGTGGCGGCCGGGAGGCCTGCCGGTGGGGCGTCTGACACGCATTTAATGAGGCAGCGTTTACTGGCGGATGCGAGGTAAATGGCACCCTTGCTATCGACCGCCACGGGGATGGTGGAGCAACCGTTGACCAATTCGCCGAGACCATCAATGAGCTTGGCATCCTTGCCCTTGCGGTCGCAGATTTTCACCCGCGTGGGTGCCTTCTCCACGGTCACAATGAAACCGGTGCCCAGTGCGGCCACATTGACCGGATTGCAGCAACCGTGGAAGTCTTCGAGCTTCTCACCTCGCACGCCAAACTCGGCGTGCTTCTTGCGATTGGTATATGTCTGCACCTTGAAGGCTCCCAGATTGGCGACAAACATGGATTCTCCGTCAGCCGTGGGACAGAAGTCGAAGATGCCGCAGCAAAGCCGGAATTCCCCTTCTATTTTCTTGGCTGGCGCGGCCTTGTCACTGGTGATGTTGAAAAATGCGATCTGGCTCTTCTTATAGTCGCCAACCGCCAACTGATTGCCGATGAAATGCGCCGCCGTGGCGGATGATACATCGGGCAAGACAAATTCAGATTCTTTCGTACCGGCCGGCGAGAACACCCCGCAATTGGCACCACAGGCAGTTTTCCTTTTAACCTTTTTCCCCTGAAACTCGACTTCCTCGTCTTTAGATTTGGTCGCTAGCAAATAGATCTTGCCACTGGCCACTGTCATGGCGGTGGGCGGCGGCTCCATCTTGGAGGCAAATTCAGCGGCGCTTTTCCCGCTAGGGTCATAAGTTACCACGGTACCGTTGTTCAACAGCACATAAATATGGTCCTGGGGGTCCACCGCAATGCTAACCGGGGTGGCTTTGAGTCCACCCGCACCAAAGGCCCCATCTACTTTGTAGGTTGGAACCTCCACCGCAGCGACTGCAGTGATGGCATATAAAGCACTGATACCACAACATAGCCAAGTCCGATAGTTTTGCATAATCATGGGGATAAAACCTGATATTCCGTCATTATGACTGTTAAAATCCATCTTAAAACTCGAAATGGTAAAATATGCTCAGTATTTGGCGATTGAGGCTGAGTCGCTGCCATTTTTCCGCCTACCCAGCCATCAGGAAATTTCTCAGGTTGCCGGATTTGGTCCTATTGACAGGTAAGAATATCCGAGCCAGATGCCCGGGCACAGGAGCATCGAGTTAAGACTGAAGAAAAAAAGCCAACATCGGGCTTGAAACCGGAGGCTGAAAACAAGACTCTGAGGCGGCAAGTGTTCGTTTCGCACCAATCCCACAACCAACCAACCAACCCGATAGTTACCATGAAATCAACCACCCTGTTTTTCATCGCCGCCCTAGGCACCTGTGCCATGGCAGCCGAATCTCCCAAAGCGGCAGCACCTAAGGCCGAGCCTTTCGGCAAGACCGCCGACGGCACCGCAGTCGATGTGTTCACTCTCACCAACAGTCATGGCATCAAACTCCGCGCCATGACCTACGGCGCCATCGTGCTGAGCCTCGAAACCCCAGACCGCGACGGCAAACCCGCCGACATCGTGCTCGGCTATAACACGGTGGACGAATATATCAAGGACACGCCCTACTTTGGCGCAATAGTCGGTCGCTATGGTAACCGGATTGCCAACGGCAAGTTCAGCCTCAACGACAAGGAGTACACGCTCGCGACCAACAACGAGCCCGGCGGCATCAAGTGCTCGCTGCACGGCGGCCTGACGGGCTTCGACAAGGTTGTGTGGAAAGGCGAGGGTTTACTCAATAAGGATGGCTCGCAGGGAGTGAAGTTCACCTATCTGAGTAAGGACGGCGAAGAAGGGTACCCCGGCAACCTCAGCTTGAGCGTCACCTACACCCTTACTAGCAAAAACGAGTGGAAGATCCAATATGCAGCCACCACCGACAAGGCCACGCCGGTCAACGTCACCCAGCATAGTTATTTCAATCTCAAGGGTGAAGGCAACGGCGATATCCTCGGCCACGAGTTGATGCTCGCCGCCTCAAAGACCACGCCGGTGACCGCCGGTCTCATCCCCACCGGCAAGTTCGCCGCGGTGGCCGGCACCCCGTTTGATTTCACCAAGCCCACCGCCATCGGTGCCCGCGTCACCGCAGACGACGAACAAATGAAATTTGGCGGCGGCTATGATCACAACTGGGTGCTCGACAACCAAGGCGGCGATCTCGCACTGGCCGCTAAAGTGTATGAACCAACCACCGGCCGCACCATGGAAGTGCTCACCACCGAGCCGGGCATCCAATTTTATTGCGGCAATTTCCTCGATGGCAAACAAACCGGCAAGTCCGGCAAGAAATACGAGTTTCGCAACGGCTTCTGCTTGGAAACCCAACATTATCCGGATTCCCCTAACCAAGCGAAATTCCCCAGCACCATCCTCAAGCCCGGCAAGACTCTTAAAAGCACCACCATCTACCGCTTCGGCAGCAAGAAGTAAGCGGCTGGATGCCTATCTTCGATCACAGGCTGGATGCCTGTGATCGAACAGAGCACGCTAACCGGAAGTAAGGATGTCGCTCCCTAACGGGCGGCACGTGTCAAGTCACTCAGGAGCTTGCACCGCCGATGAGCTGGCAACGACGGGACGAACTTGGCGGGGACGTTAGTGAGGAGGCTAACCCGCCACAATCCGCAAGAAATCCGCGAATTGGGTTGCCAGCGCCGCCGATTTTTGCGATGGGAAAGCTTCGCCCAACTGTATATGAAAATCGCACCTATCACACAATTGTTGCTCGCCGCCGTCTCGCTGCTAGCTATAACTCACCTGCCCGCTACCGCCGCAGATGCCCCGAAATTTCCGCCGGTCCAGCCCGCCGCTATCAAGGCGTGGCAGGACAAGCGCTTCGGCATGTTCATTCATTGGGGGCCAGTGAGCCAGACTTCCCACGAGATCGGTTGGTCGCGCGGCACCCAAACGCCCATCGAGGTGTACGACAACCTCTACAAACAATTCAACCCAACGCTTTTCAATGCCGACGAATGGGTCAAAATCGCCAAGGACGCCGGCATGAAATATATCGTCCTAACGACCAAGCATCATGACGGTTTCTGCCTGTGGGATACCAAGCTAACCGACTATAACATAATGAACAGTCCGTTCAAGCGCGACGTCGTCAAGGAACTCGCGGCGGCGTGTAAGAAAGGCGGCATCGCGTTCGGTACCTATTACTCGGTGTGCGATTGGCATCACCCGGATTTCCCGCTCACCAGTCCCGGCGGCAGCGTCAAGCGCGAGAAATCCGATCTGGATTCCTATAACAAGTATCTGTTAGGCCAAATCTGTGAACTCATCACTCACTACGGCCCGCTGATCACCATTTGGAACGACGTGCCGCAGAAGTTCGAGGGGCGGGGCGTGAAGACCATCGAAATGGTACGCTCGCTCCAACCCGATATCACCATCAACAATCGCAGCGGCGACGGTGGTGATTACGATACGCCGGAACAACAGATTGGTGGCTTCAACATGCAGCGGCCATGGGAAAGTTGCATGACCGTATCGGCTCACAACGCCTGGGCTTGGGGCGGCCCCAAGGATGGCGTCAAATCGTTGGCGGCTTGTTTGAAAATGCTCGTTAGCGGCGCGGGCGGCGACGGCAATGTCCTGCTGAACGTCGGCCCGCGGCCAGACGGTATGATTGATCCCGAGCAAAGCGGCCGCATCAAGGAAGTGGGCGACTGGCTGGCGAAATATGGCGAGAGCATTTACGCCACGCGCGGTGGACCGTTCAAGCCCGGCAAGTGGGGTGCCAGCACCCGCAAAGACAAGCGTATCTATGTCCATGTCTATCAATTTGATGGTGACGCGCTCAAACTACCGCCGATTCCGGCTAAAATCACCGCCGCGAGTGTGCTGAGCGGCGGCACGGTGGAGTTTCAGCAAAACGCCACCGGCATCACCCTGAGCGTCCCGGCGGCCAGTCATGCCGCCATCGACACGCTCATTGCGCTGGACCTCGACACGCCCGCGCTGGACCTCGTGCCAGTGACGGTGGACCGCCCCCAATGAAATTCGTGGTTTCTCCGTCAGGGCCGCCTCAACATTAGGATAGAGCAATCACCTGAGACGAAGGAACTTGCACATTCTTGTGGTGGTAGCGGGAAGGCGGCTCATGAATAACAAGGAGGATGATTGACGGGTACCCGAGAATCTGGCAAAACTTGCGGCGTGAAACACCGGCCAACATTGCTGCCGCCGACCCCGTCTTGTGACTGGATCGCGGAATTGGTGAGGCGTATCCGCTGTCACATCGTGTTCAAGACATGCGGTATCAGCGCGTTCATCTGGGTATTCTTCATCGGGTATTTCCAAGTATTGCGCCATCCCGTGCATCCGGTCACCATTATGCCGCTCACTGCGCTGGACCGGATGATTCCGTTTCAACCGCAAGCGTTGGTCCCTTATCTGTCGCTGTGGTTTTACCTCGGCATCGCTCCAGGGTTGTTGCTAACCTATCGTGAACTCATCGCCTACGGGCTATGGATCGCCGCCCTGTGCGGCGTCGGTATGGCGTGTTTTTACACTTGGCCCAGCGCCGTGCCGCCACTCGGATTTGATGTCACGGGCCATCCGGGTTTCGCCATGTTGCAAGGGGTGGACGCCACTGGCAACGCCTGTCCGTCGCTGCATGTGGCCACAGCCTTGTTCACCGCAATCTGGGTCGAACACATGCTGCGCCAATTGCAAATGCCTTGGGGCCTTCGCCTAGCCAACGCCGCCTCGTTCGCGGCCATCGCCTATTCGACCCTCGCTACCAAACAACACGTCCTGCTCGACGCTCTAGCCGGGGCTGCGCTCGGCACTATCTTCGCGCTGGCGGCGTTGCGCTGGCGGCCGCAATTCGTTACCTAAAGTCCTTGAAAAGCCAAAATTATTGTCGTTAGGTTATGTTTTCTTCTCTTGTGTCTTCAAGTCTTGTGTCTTGTGTCTGAGGCGCTGCGTCTCTAGCCGGATTGCCGCCCTTGGCTAGGCGCCACAACAACACCGGCAGGCGCAGCAGCAAGCCGCAGCACAGGCGGGTGTGTAACCATGTGAGTAACGCGTTGTCACGAACATAGCGGAATTGCGAAACCCCGCCCTCGGAATGAGTTAGGTATCGCACCGGCGTCGGCAGCACCGCTATGGGCACCCCGGCCCATGCCAAACGCACCGCCATCTCCGGATCAAAATCAAAGCGCCGCGCCCAGAACGTCGCGGCAAATCCGGCCAATAACTTATCTATCGGATAGACCCGCATTCCGAACAATGAATCGCCGAGTCCCCAGCCCAAGGTTTCCAGGGCGGCAAAACCGTTAGAAATTTTACGACCGCGGACCCGTAACAACGGAGCGTCGGCACCGAAGACCGGGCAACCGAATACCGCCGTTGCGCGATGCGCCCGCGCCAATTCGGCAAACTGCGGAATGAACTCCGCCGGATGCTGGCCATCCGCGTCCATGGTTAGGACATGAGTGAAGCCGGCATCCTTGGCTAGCATCGCGCCGTGCCTGACCGCCGCCCCCTTGCCTTGGTTGGTGGCCAATTCCAGCACCCGTAACTGCGGGTTGGCGGTCGCCAGCACTGCCAGCGCCGCCGCGCTATCATCGGAACTGCCATCAATGACCACCCACACGTCCGGCCATTGCGCCAAGGCTCCTTGCACCGTGTCCACTAGCAAACGCGCTCCGGTGTTATAAGATGGAATCAAAACCAACAATTTCATGCAATGGAATTGAGATAGATGATACGCAACCGGTCATTGAAAGCCTCGACGGACTCGTCCACCCCGCAGCACACCGGCTCGCCGACGCGCATGCGGATATGCGTCTGCCAGCGCGGCAAATGCCAGACCGGCCAGCCCTTTGCGAGATAGTCGCTATCGGTAGTGACGAACACCGGCCACACCGGTACTTGCGAACGCTTGGCCACCAGCGCCATGCTGCCTTGCAATGGATTGAGCGGGCCCTGCAGCTTGCGAGTGCGGGTGCCTTCTGGAAAAAACAACATGCGTCCGCCGCCGCCGAGCACGTCCACGGCACGCTTGACCATGCGGATAGCTGGCGCATTGGGAATCAAGCCTGCCAACATTGCGCCTCCCACAAACAGCGGATTGCGCATTAGGCTGGCTTTAAAAATACAGGTCATCGGGTCTAGGCGGCTCAGCAAAAAAACCACATCCCACATGGCCGGATGGTTGGGTGCTACAATATAACCACCCGTTTGCTGTGCCAGCTTTTCAAAACCGGTGTACTCACACGTCACGATGCCAAAAGTTTTAAGCACCCAGACGTAAAGTGAAAACCACCACCGCAGCCAGCGCTGGCCTAACATAAGCATGCCGCGCTGCCTGCGCATGGGCAATAGCAACAAGCCCATGACCAAGAACCACAGCGCGCCAATCGTCCAACAAATGAGGCTGGTCACGGTCACCAATGCCAAGCGCGTAACTCCCAGTCGCCCTTGCTTCATGGCGTAGCTTGGGGGTGGGTGGGCGCTGCGGGGCTGGTGCCTTGCAAGCCACTGCCTAGGCGTTGCATGAGTTCTACGTATTCCCACATGTTGGCACCCTTGCCACGACGGCGCAGCTTGGCCATGGTTTCGATAAAGGCCGGCGGCGGATCCCCGACCGCCCAATTGCTGGCGGATTGCTGCACCTGTTTGAGGCGGGTGTGAATACCCGCCACGGTGAGCGGTGGCTCTAAATAGAACAGCGGCTCAAACAAATGATCCGCTCCCTCTCCGGCCGGCTCATGCTGGGTGGCCACCTGCCAAAGCGGCGTGCCCGGATAGACGCGCATCCCGATGGTAGCAAAATACAAGGCGTTAGGCAGCGCGGCGGCACGCGCCAGTGTCTCTTCCATGGTTTCTGCGGTTTCACCCGGCCCCCCGAAGATGATGAAATGGGTGTAGCGGATATTGAGTTGGTTCGCCAATTCGCTAGATACCAGAATGTCCTCAAAATTAAAACTCTTGCCATAACGCCGCAACACCGGATCGGAAAAACTATCCGAGCCAAACTCAATATGATTAAGCCCCGCACGTTGCATCAACTCTAGCAACTCGCGGGTAATGCCTTTGCGCGGCCGCAAAAAACACTCCCAGTTGAGCTTCACGCCAGAGCGCAAGACCGCCTCGCACACGTCGCTGACATGGTCGTTACTTGTGTTGAACACCGAATCCACGAAAAACACCTGGCGCACACCGCTCGCCGCCATTCGCACGAGTTCCTCCGCCACCTCCTCACCTGTGCGAAACCGACTGCGCCGGCCCTCAATCATCGGATAGGTGCAATAACAGCACTTCAACGGGCAGCCCCGCTGGGTTTGCAATCCCAGCGGTGAGCCTTCCCGCGTATATGCTGCGAGACGCAGCGGATCGTGATGGGGGGCCTCGGCAAAGCCATCCGCAACTGCCACTCGCGGCACCGCTACCGTCTCGCCTTGCGCGTTGCGAAACATCAAACCCGCAATCCCACTCAGCTCCCCGCCGTCGCCCCGCAGTGCGCGCAACAAGCGGCGAATGGCCAATTCGCCTTCACCCACAATCCCAAACTCCACGCCGGAAAGTTCGAAAATCCGCTCGGGAAAAATAGAAAATCCACTACCACCCAAGATCAGCGGCGCGGCGGACACGGCCCGAAGTTGGGTCACGCAGGCTAGCAAATCCAGCGTGAACGACCGCGGATTGTGCGATTGGGCATTATCGATGTTGCGCATGGAAATGCCGATAAAATCTGGCTGGAACCTGCGCACCGCGGCCTCCAGGGATTCGCCGGGCGGCACCATATCCCAAATCTCAGTCTCATGCCCATCCTCCCGCAAGGCCCCTTCTATATATGCGAGACCTATCGGATAAACCGGGTACGGCTGATCGTAAGTGTTGAAGTTCACTAACAAGACACGCGATATCAATGAAAGGTCCGGTTTCACGAGATGGCTAGTTTTGATGACTTCACTGAGCGATGATTGATGCCGAGCGCGCCCACCGCCGCCCACACCAATGACAAGCAAAATCCTGTTAGAGACAAGGCCACAGCAAGAGCTGGAGGCACGTTATACCAATTACCGAGGAGAATCCTGAACGCTTGCTCCCGTACTCCGAGCCCGGCAATAGTTATCGGCAACGCCGCTACCCCATCGGCAATGGCAATCACGCCGGCAAATCCCACCACCGGCACCACCACCCCAATGGCCCGTGCAGCACAATAAAAAATCCCACAATAGGCCATCCACATCGGCACCGAGCGCCACACCGCACGCAGTAACCCGTGCCATGTTGCCCTGTTGGAAACCATTCGCATCGCCTCACGGCGCAGCGCATTGAATTTCCAAGCAAGCACACCAACCGCCACCCCCAGCACTGCCACCCCTCCCACTGCCAGCCAAGCGCCCTCCGTCTCAATTTCGGGCAGGGTGCCATGCGCCAGTGCGGCGGCCACCACCATCACCACCACGCACGGCAGCGCACTGATATGATCCAGCGCCAGCGACGAGACAATGCCGGCGTGGCGGCCGGGCAGATGCCGCCCGGCCAACACCACTTTAGCTAGATCTGCGCCCAACGTGCCGAACGAAACACAGCCGACAGCCGTCGCCGCCAAGCTAACTTGGAATAGATGCCGTAAAGCGATGTCTATCCCCAGTGCCCGCAGACACGCCTGCCAGCGCCATGCTCCAAGTGCCAGAGAGAATCCCGCACATAGAAACCCGCCTAACAACCAGAGCGGATTCAAGTGCCGCAGCTCTGCCCCTAACTGTCCCAGCTCGGGTCGGGTCAAAATCCACACCAGCAAGCCCGTGCTCACCGCCCAACGCAACGCCCATGTCAGCCGTGTTTTCGTGGTCATTTGCGGTTACTTTCCGGCTTGGCCTCTATCCTCACCACTCACCCAAGCGCCCGGACCGCATCACCAATACTCCTGACATTTTTTAGCAGCTCCTTCGCGGCGTCACCTTCGGCGATTTTTAATCCAAAATTCTTTTCCAACGCAATCACCAGTTGCAGGACGTCCACTGAGTCGAGTCCCAAGCCGTCAGGCCCGAAAATCGCCGCGTCGTCGCTAATTTCCTCAGGCGCAACCTGAAGCATCAACTCCTCAACCATCACTTTCTTGATACGGGTGTGTAAATCGTCTTCCATGGCTTGTTTCGTGTTACTAACGGGGTGGAGGCGAGGCTGGATATGCCCCCTACTAAAGGCAAGCACTTAATCACCTCACAGAATCCCCCCATCCACTTTGAGCAGCGCTCCCGTGGTATAGGCGGCTTCCTCCCCAGCCAAATACAGCACGGCACCCGCCACCTCGGCGGCTTGCCCGATACGCCTGGCAGGCACCCGTTTGGCTAACTCAGCCACCCGCGCGCCATCCTCGGCCAACTCGCGGGTCATCACATACCCCGGACAAATCGCGTTTACCGTGATGCCGGAGCGTGCCACTTCCTTGGCCAGCGACTGCGTTAGAGCCACCACCCCGGCCTTGGCCGCCGCATAGTTGGCCTGTCCGGCCGGCCCCATCAGGGCACTCAGCGAGGCCATGTTGATGATGCGTCCGTAGCGTTGTGCCAGCATCGGGCGCACGACCGCGCGGCAGCCCAGGAACGTGCCGGTTAGATTGGTAGCCAACACGTCATGCCAGGCATCCAGCGACATGGTAGCCAACAAGGCATCGCGGTAGTGACCGGCGTTATTGACTAACACATCGAGGCGACCCGCAGTCTCGAGGATATGAGCGACAGCCGCGGTCCAAGATTCGGGTTCGGTTACCTCCAGGGCTAGCAGTTGGCAACGTCCCGCAAACTCAGCTGCCAGTGCCTCCGCTTGGGTCCGCGACGCGCGGCAGCCTAGGAAGACTTTTGCCGCGGGCCAGCGTTCCAGAAACGCCCGGGCGCAGGCCGCCCCTATGCTGCCGTTCGCACCAGTAATCAACACCGCACGCGCTGCCACTAATTCACTCATAACAAGCCGGGCCAAGTGCCTCTCTATTTGCGGGCGGGCGCTGGCACTACCCCGCGATCCGCCGCTGTCATCCGTTTGGGTTCTTTGAAATCCATCGTCTGAGTGCCGCCATCGCCCTGCCACACCATCACTTGCACCAACTGAGAAGCTGCCGTGTCGAATTTGAGTTCAAGTTTATTCAAATCCCGGCGCTCCCGCTTGGATTTCGGCTCCAGAATCACCCTGGCGAAGGATTTTCCCGGTGCCGCCGCACTGATCTGAAACTCCTTGAGCAGGGTCTCCTCGGTTAGATTCTTGCCGCTCAGAAAATTCATCCACAAGCGCATCCCGCGTTGGTTCGGGTCGAGCTTATGCCATTTGTTGCTCTCGGCATCCCAGCTATCCAAGGTTTCCCCGTCATATCGCAACACAGCCGTTGGCGGCTTGCCCGTCTCCCACAGAAACCGCCCATCGGCATAATTCCAGAACCGTCCCGACGATTTCACCGGCTCTTTGAGTGTCGGCAAGGTCTTGGTAATGCCAAATTCTACCCGCACGTCCCCCGCATGCTTCTGTGCCGCCAGCCAATTGTGCAACACTCCAGGCAGCACTTCCCGCGCCGCTTCCGCCTGCACGCCAGTCAATCCACCCGCTAGCAGGGCCAAGCACAATAGTAGATGATTCATGAATCCGGCGGCCAAATTGCCCCCAGCCTCCCGCCTTGGCAAGACTAATAAACCGGCAGGTCATGCAAGCACATCCCCTCAGCCATCGCCCCCCACTCGCCGCCAAACCCACGGAATGAAATAGGCGGCGCTTAGCAAGGTGGCCAGCACACCGATCATCGAGGTCTGTCCGAAACTGGCTAGTCCCACGCTGTCAGATAATCCCAAGGCCCCGAAACCCAAGGCGGTTGAAAGCCCGCAATAGGCCAGTGCCCGCCCGATCCCGTGGCCATCCGCACCGCGTTGGCGCAGCGCATGGAGCATGTGAATATTGAAATCGAGCCCCAGCCCCAGCGTCAGTGGCACCGCCCCGATGTTGACGAAGTTCCAGGTCATGCCCAGAGCGCGCATAGTGCCTAACATCAATAACCCGCTCAATCCCAGTGCTCCCACCGCCACCAAGCGTTCCCGCGCATTGCTGAAAACCAGGAAAAACAATGCGGCAAGCACCAGCGCGGCTGGCAGCACGACGCGCTTGACCTCGACGCGCAGCACCGCCTTGAGTTGCCCCGTCAAATACTCCAAGCCGCCCACTTGAACCGACGGATCTTGTTGGATTTCCGCAAGAATGTCGGCCTTCGCCGCATCGACATTTGCGGGCAGCAGAACGAACCCGCAAACGGTGATTCCCGCCGCTTCCCGCCGCAAGACCGGTCCGAAGTATTTATCTAGCAATCCATCCGCAGGCCAGCGCGTTGCGGGTGCTGGCTCATTACCCCAGTGCTCCCAGATATCTAACACATCACGGGAAAACCCCATCCCCTCGGCGGTAAACCCCGCCGCATCCAGCGCCCCGAGCAGGCGATGCCGCGCCGCCACCAACCGCGCCAGCACCGGAACATTGGCCGCCTGGCGGGCCGGATCCGGCACCAAGGCCGTTGGCAGCAAGTACCCGGCTGTTCGACCGTCGGCGGCGGCGGTGGCTAGGTGCGTCTCGAGAGTGTGCATGGTCGTGGCGACGGCCGCCGGTGTTTCTCCGTGGACGATTACCGGCAGCCACTGCACTCCGTCGCGGCTCGGTTGCAATTGTTTTTGCAACTGCGTCAGCGCCTCAAACGCCTGGCAATGCCGCGGCCGCAGAATCCCGGTGGTGTTCATGCTCGCCGGCAACCCACCTAACAAAAGAACCCCGCTCCCCGCCATCCCGAGCGCCAATGCGAGCCAACCCGGCCCGTTGACAAAGCGCCCGCCGCCGCCACTGCTGCGAGGTGCCGGGTATTTCCCGCTAGAGCGCATCGCCAGCGGCAGAAAGCCGTACAACATGACCGCCGCTCCAATTAAAATCCCCAAGGCCGTGAGCAACCCCATTCTTGCGATGCCCGGCAATGTGCTCAAACCTAACATCCCGAACACCGCCGCCGAAGTAACCGCCGACCATGCGATGGATGGGAACACCACCCCATGGACCCGCCGGAAATTTGCGTCTGGATGGCGCATCGCCTCATGCAATCCCATCACCCCGAAATCCTCGATCATGCCCATCAGAATGGCGGCGAATCCCATCGACATCACATCCAGCGATCCAAACGTCAACCCCGCCACCCCGAGCGTGAGCAAGCCAGTGATGAGCATCGCCGCCATCAGGTACAATAACGGCCGCAGCCGCCGGTGCAGCAACCAGAAGAGCAAACCCACCAGCACCGTAATGCCACTGATCGACTGGCCCATGTCCTGCTCCATCCCGCTGCCAATTTCGGCTTCAAAGGCGGGACTGCCAGTGTAGGCAATTTTGATCGCCGCCGCCGAGGGTTGCGAGTGCTGCCACGTCGCCGCCACGACTCGCACCTGATCCAACCACCGGGTGATTTCCCGATACCCCTGCAAGCGCCGCGGCGTCTCAACTTTAAGCACATGAAACGTACCATCTCCGTTGGCAAAACCATCGCTGCCGTTAGTTTCGGTGCCCATGCCACCTGCTGTCGCAAGCACGGTACCCAGACCCAGCGGATCCCGCGAGCTAAGTACCGCCGTCAACGGATCAAAGGTCCCGGAAATCGTCCCAAGCCGGGCCTGCAACAGGCTCTCTAGCCGCTCCGGTGCCAGCGCGGACTCGAGTTCCAACACCCGCTCCGGCGGCGCGTTAAGCCACCCGTGGGCTATCAATTCCGTCAACCCTTGCGGTGCCGTGCGCCACACCGGTTCGGCTTGAATCGGCCCGGTCAGCCCGGGCTCTGCTGCCAGACGCTCCGCCAGTGCCGCCGCCAAGTCCCCGACATCCTCCCCATCCGTCGCCTCCAGTGTGACGAGTAATTCATCCGGCCTCTCATGAAATTTCTGAAACGCTACGGTCCCGGCCACCCCGGGCAACCCCGGCGGCAGCAATTTCATCAGGTCCACATTGAAATTTAGCCGATGGACCCCGATCGCGCCTAAAGCGATCACCAGTAACACAAACAGGAGTTGGAAAATCCGGGGCATATCTCGATATCAGTGGGCTATCGGTGGTAGCCGCCGACCGTGCGTGCCAAGTGTCCCGGCTGTCAAGCGTCAACCCGCAGCCATCGTGCCTGGCGCATCTCTGATACTCCCCACTATTTTCGTGTGCAGCACAATAACATCGGATGAAAATGCCAGTTGTCCCATCAACCATCAACATTCATCAAACGTCAATCAATCCGCTTCCTAAGGGCCTCCGGCCGCCATGGCCCATCCACAGTGCAAACCCGAGCCACCTAGCGGCTTTCTCTTGCTCACCTCATGGCCAAATGGGGGCAAGATGCCCCCACTCCTTAAGAAACCCACTCCGACAATATCTAACTACTCACATGATCGGGCATTCAAGTTCACTAATACTTTGCTTCGATGTTAAATTCTATCGAATTGAGGGCGGCGGTGGCTTGGCGCAGCGCCTCGTCCCTAGCGGCCAAGGCTGCCTGCAACTCATTGATACGCTGGCTGGCCTCCACACGGAAGATCTGGGCTTTCTCGCGGTATCGCAAGTGGCGGAGACCCATTTCGATAGTGCGCTGGCCGACCTCGACGCGTGCGAGGATTTCGCCGACCTCAACCGGCTTGGTCAAGTAGTCATCAGCCCCGGCTTTGAGGCCGGCGACAATATCAATGTTGCCGCCTCTGGCCGTTAGCATAATGATATATGGTGGGCATGCGGTGGGCATGGCGCGGACCAATTGCAAAACCTCCAGGCCGTCCATTCCTGGCATCATCCAGTCAAGAATCACCAGACGCGGCGCGTCCGGTCGTTGCAGGGCGAGCCATGCCTCGGTACCATTGATGGTTTCCACCACCTCGTAACCGCCTTTTTTCAAGACAGCCGCCAACAGGGTGCGGGAGGTAAAATCGTCTTCGGCTATCAGTACTTTCATGGGATCATTCTTTCTGTTAGGGTTTCTCTTGGGTTCATGGAGTTTTGGGTCATAGCTTGCTTGAGTTCGTCAAATTGACTTTGCAACCCGCGCATGTAGCTAGCAGCAGCGGGTAAGTCGGCAGCGCGGGCAGCTTGTTCTATTTTAAAAGCGACCTCGCGCAGGCGTTCCGCGCCGACGTTGGCAAAAGCCCCCTTGACCGAGTGGGCGTGACGTTGGAGGGCTGGAGCGTCGTCGGCTAGCAAGAGCGAGTCGAAAGTTTTGAGTTGGTGAGGGATATCTTGCAAAAACCCTTTCGAAACCACTTCAACCAAAGCCTCATCATTCATCATGCGGGCCAAAAATCCCTCCCGATCGAACACCACCGTGAGGTCTTGGGATGGCTGCGCTGGGGATGACTCACCGGCGGCGGCAGAGCTGGCACTTTGAGCGGCGGTGCTTGGCAAACATTTTTTCAGGACCTCGGCGAGAGATTGCGGAGATACCGGTTTAGAGACATAATCATTCATGCCTGCGTCCAAACACTTTTGACGATCCCCCTCAATCGCATGGGCGGTCATGGCAATAATGGGAATCTGATGATTGCGCACAGCACTCTCCGTGCTGCGGATCAACCGGGTGGCCTCCAAGCCATCCATCACCGGCATTTGCACATCCATGAGTACCAAATCATAATTCTGGGAGGCCAGGGCTAACAAGGCTTCCTCGCCGTTGGCCACCATGTCGGCATCCAGACCCATGCGCAATAAGATGCCCATTGCCACTTGCTGATTGGTTATATTATCTTCAACGACGAGGACGCGCGCCTGACAACCGCCCATCAGATTGAGCATCCCGTGCGTGACAGGATGGGTGGCCACGGCTTGAGGTTGGGCCGCGGCCGGGATGCCGAGCCGGGCACTAAACCAAAATTGCGAGCCCTTCCCCTCTTCACTGGTCACGCCAATCTCCCCGCCCATCAACATGGCCAGTTGCTTGGAAATTGCCAGACCTAAGCCGGTTCCACCATAACGCCGCGTAGTCGAAGTCTCCACCTGACTGAACTTATCAAAAAGCAGGCCGAGCTTGGCGGCTGGTATGCCGATGCCAGTATCACGTACCGAAAAACTCAACAGCACATCGTTGGGACATTTTTCCATCAGCGAAACACGGATTTCCACCTCCCCGGTATGAGTGAACTTTATGGCGTTATTGACGAGATTGGTTAGGATCTGACACAGGCGCACGGCGTCGCCACGCAAGCGGGTGGGCACCTCTGGGTCAGCAATGCATCGCAACACCAAGCCTTTGTCGCGAGCCCGCACGGCCAGGATCAAAACAGAATCTGCTAGTAAGGTGGGCAAATCAAATTCCAAAATCTCCAAGGCCAGCTTGCCAGCCTCCACTTTCGAAAAATCCAGAATATCGTTGATTAAATTGAGCATCAATCTGCCGCTGGTATGCACGGTTTCGGCGTAGTGGCGTTGCTCCTTGTCCAATTGGGTATCGAGCAACAAACCGATCATACCGATAACACCGTTCATCGGGGTACGGATTTCGTGACTCATGTTCGCTAGAAATTCGCTTTTGGCGAGGTTAGCGGTCTCGGCCATGGCGGTGAGGCAATTGGCGCGGGTATTGGCTTCTACGAGTTGGCGGTTAGTTTCGAGTAGATTTTCCTCAGCGCGTTTACGCTCGGAGATGAGGGCTTCCAAGGCCAAGGTACGCTCTTGGACTTTAGCTTCCAGATGCTCGTTGAGTGCCCATAACTCGTCCTGGGTGCTGACTAACGCACGATTTTTCTCGGTGGCGGTCTCGTAGGTGGAGAGTAATAGGTTGAGGATTTGGCGACGGTCGGATGTAATTAAAAATTTATTATCTGCGAAATGAATCTTGATGCCCGGCTGATCCGCGTCGGCAGTGGGCGAGGAACTATTGGCCGAAAGCCGTTGGATACGAGAAAGTATCTGATTTTCCTCCCAGGGTTTGATCGTAAAACTATCTGCCCCGCACTCCAAGCTACGGATCACCTCGACGGGTTCAGACAAGGAGGTGAGCAACATTACGGGCAGATGTTTCCACTCTGGGTTAGTTTTGATTTGGCGGCATAATTCATAACCATCCATTTCGGGCATGATGATATCAGTGATAACCATCATGGGCGGGTTCTGGCGCAAGGATTCGAGAGCCTCCCGGCCATTACGAGCAACGGTGACGCGGTAGCCGTGCATTTCCAAGACTCCGCAAAGCTGCGCTGCCTGGGTTGGGCTATCTTCGGCTATCAGAATGCTAATGTCTGTATGCATGATAAATGATTTATTTACGGCCTAGACCGCACAGCAATCCCGCGATTGCCTCGGGCGCCAACACATGATTGGCAGCACCCAGGCGAATCGCCTCGCCCGGCATGCCGTGGACGATCGAACTGGTATGATTTTGCGCCACGGTGATACCGCCGGCGGCGCGGATAAGTTTGAGTTCATTGGCACCATCGGTGCCCATGCCGGTAAGCAATATACCCAGCGATTGCTTGCCAAATACTGCGGCAACCGAACGAAATAAATAGGCCACGGACGGCCGCAAGCCGTCGGCTGGAGGGGCGGCGTCCAACACGATGGAACGCGCCGCATTGACGCCCATGTGGAACCCGTCCGGGGCGACGTAAACATGCCCTGGCATGGGCACCGCGCCGTGGGTCGCAAGATGCACCGGCAACCCGGATACTTGGCTGAGCCATTCGACAAAACCCCGTACGAAACCATCGCATATATGTTGCACGACGAGCAACGGGCAAGGCAGGTTTTTGGGTAAGGCCGCCAGGATGGTGGCAATGACCGCCGGGCCGCCGTTGGACGCCCCGATGG
>JBAXOP010000046.1:0-24215 GCA_037133195.1 Verrucomicrobiota bacterium
ACCAGATATGTTTCCCGTGGCTGTATGATTATCCGGCTAACATGGCCGGCCTGGGCGCGGCTATGGCCAAAGTCCATTGGGCGGCTCTGGCACATTCACCATGGGACCATGCCTCCGAAATAGATTTTTGGCAGCGACTGCGGGCCAATGCCATCGAGTTACGTCAGCAGAGCGAGCGGGCCATCATGGTGGTGGTGGGTTGCAATCTTTTTGAGTGGGGCACGTTTCTGAGGCGCATGGATAACTTCCTTATGGACCTCCTGGCGGAACCGGAGAATGCCGAACGCATGTTGGATTGTCTGATGGAAATACATTTGCGAACATTGGAAAAAGTCTGCGACGCAGTGGGCGATGTGGCGGATATTTGCCGCTTTGGCGATGACCTTGGAACGGATACCGGCCCGTTCATGGCCCCCGCCACCTATCGATCACTCTTCAAATCCCGCCATGCCGAGCTTTGCACCTACGTCCACAAGCATTCCAACATGAAGACGTTCCTGCATTCCTGCGGGTCCATTCATGCCTTACTGCCGGATCTAATCGATGCCGGGTTTGACGTGATCAACCCGGTGCAAACCGCCTGCCGCGACATGGAAGCCGAACGCTTGAAGCAAGACTTTGGCAAAGACATCACTTTCTGGGGAGGCGGGGCGGACACGCGCGCCACCCTCAATCACGGCTCACCCGAACAAGTCCGCCAGGATGTACTCGGGCGATTGAAAATTTTTGCGCCGGGAGGGGGATATGTTTTCAACACGATCCACAATATTCTGCCTGACGTGCCGCCGCAAAATATCGTCGCCATGTTTGATGCAATCGAGGAATACAATACCGCCGGCGCATAAGCTCAGGAAAGAGATATACCTTCTCTTGCGTCTTGCGTCTTGCGTCTAGTGTTGAAGGTTTGCACCGGGTTGTCAGGGCCGCCTCAAGAAGAGGAGCCACCCCATTTCTGGGGTGGTAGCGGAAGGGAGGTCCATGAATGAGCGCCGAAGGCTAAGGAGCCATTCATCCCGGTGGGATGGCAGCCATTAGGGATATAGATGCGGGCGAGGCTCCACATTACCGCAACTTGAGGGAATAGAACTTGCTCGACGTTCTGGCATGATCGAGGCCTAACTCTGAGTTCTGAGTATCCGCCGCAGCGCGTCCAGTGCTGCCTGGCTGACGCCCAGCTTGAAATCCAGACGCTCACGCGGCTGAAACACGCGCCAGGCACACGTCGCTCCAGCCCGCTGGGCCACCGCGATCCAGGCGCTGCCGACGGGCTTGTCCGGGCTGCCTCCAGTGGGCCCGGCGATGCCGGTGACGGCCACGGCCAGGTCGGCGCCACTGACGGCCAAAGCACCCTCGGCCATTTGGCGTGCCACCGGCTCGCTCACCGCTCCGTGGGTTTCCAAGGACTCCTGCGTCACACCTAACAACCCGCGTTTTGCCGCATTGGAATACGTGACGAAGCCGTGGGTGAACACGGCGCTGGCCCCGGCCACATCGGTGATGCGGCTGGCAATCAGGCCGCCGCTGCAACTTTCCGCTATGGCGAGCGTCCAGCCGCGTTCGCCGAGCAAGCGCACCACCGTTTGCTCCAGTGAGCTGCCATCCTCGCTAACGAGCTGGGGAGCGAAGCGATCCAAGGCCAGAGTCCGTGCCTGTTGGAGGGCGGCGGCGCTGCCGATGAGGCGCAGATCCACTTCGCCGATGCGGGCGCAATAGCCGAATTCGAGGCCGGGGATGGCGGCGAGGCGGGCGTCCAAGGCATGGTGGAAATCACTCTCGCCGATGCCAGTGAATTTCATTTCGAGCAACTCCGGCGGCGCGACCACTCCACTGAGCGAGCGCAGGCGGGGGGCCACCTCGGCCAGAAACATCGGATATAGTTCGCGCGGCGGGCCGGGCAACAGGAAAATCGCAGCGTGCCGCCGCCCCGCCAAATCCGCCTCGATATACACACCGGGGGCTGTCCCGTTGGCATTGGGCAAGGCCAGCGCGCCACACGGAATAAGCACTTGCTTCAAATTGTCACTCGCCATCGGCCGCTGGCGGATGGCGAAAAACGCCTCCAGCGAAGCCCGCGCGGCATCGTCCTGCACCAAGTCGAGCCCGAGCAACTCTGCGGTGATTTCACGTGTCATATCGTCACTGGTGGGACCCAGGCCGCCGGTGACGATCACCGCGTCCGCCCGCCCGAGCGCTTCCGCCAGTGCCTCGCGAATTTCCTCGCCATCTGGCACACACGTTTGGCGGGCCACCCGCAACCCTAGCTTAAACACTTCCGCGCCCAGCCAGGTGCCGTGCGTGTTGTGAGTATTACCTAACAGCAATTCGGTGCCGGTATTGAGGATCTCGATGCGCATGTGCACAGCCAGGTGCTTCGCAAGGGAAATTGCAAGCGGCAATAATTATCGAATGATCCATTTCTTCTGAAACGAGTGGAAAAACCCGCCCACCCCCTACCGTTGCATTTTCCTTTGGTGGCTAATCAGCGCGACAAATCCAGCAAGCCGCGGCGGATCGCCTCACTGACGGCGGCGGGGAGGTTACGCACATGGAGTTTATCGAAGCTGCGCTGGATATACTCGGTGACCGAGTGCGGGCTTAGGCTCAGGGAGTCGGCTATTTCCTGGCGTGTAAGTCCTTTGGCGGCGAGTTGCAACACCTCGCACTCGCGGCCAGATAGCGAATCGGTATCGGGGATCGGGCTAAGTTTCCGGAATGTCTGCAAAATCATACCAGCGATTTTTGGATCCAGCGGAGTACCGCCTGCAAGCACCTCCTCCAGGGTTTCCATCAGCCGCGACGCGCTGCCGGCTTTCACCAAATACCCATGCGCCCCGGCCTCCAAAGCTGCAAATACTTTTGCCTTGTCGGTGAACGCGGTGAGCACCAACACCCGCGCTCTGGGCAACAACTCACGCACCTTGCGGATGCCCGCCACTCCGCTCATGCCTGGCAAGCCCAGATCAGAGAGTACAAGATCCGCCTCCAGGCCACCGCGGATCGCCTCCAGCGCATCCTCCATGGTGGAAAAGCCGCCGACACAGTGGTAGCCGCCGCGCTCCTCCAGCACCATCGACACCGACTCGCGGAAATCGGCATGGTCTTCGATGAGAATCAGGCGGATCGGTTGGACGTGTTGGGGGGCTGCAAGCGGCATAGCCATGATCCATAGCCTATCTGAGACGGATGGGAAAGCACAGGTTCGCAGTTCCTGAACTCGGTTACTGTCGTCGTGCGGAAAGACATTCCACGAACCGTGCCTTCTGCACTCATTCATGGGGCCCCTTCTGCTTTCACCACAAGAATGTGCTGGCTTCTTACGAACTTCCCCGCCCAGTTAGTCCCGTCGTTGTCAGCCCATCGGCAGTGCAAACTCCTTACTTATGCAGGGATGCCCCCTCTACACGCATACTCAGGATTCTTGTTTCGCGGATGGATTCGGTGGCTGGCGGAGTTGACCCTGCGCGTTTGGCGCATCTGGAGCGGGGTTTGGTGTGGGCATCACGGCTTGTACGGACTTGCGCCAAGCCGCCAGCTTGCCACGAAGTTGCTCAACCATGGCGGGATTTCCCGCAGCCAGATTGGTTTTCTCGCCAAAATCGTCGTGCAAATTGAACAATTCGCAGCGGCTGTCTTCATACCACTCGATGAGTTTCCAGTCGCCATCGCGCACCGCGCCGGCGGGAGCACCTCCCTGATTGCTGTAATGCGGGTAGTGCCAGAACAGCGGGCCGCGCTGCAACGCGCCGCCTTTAAGCAACGGCAGCAGGCTCACGCCATCAAGATGTTGCCGGGGCATGAGCGGGAGCCCGGCCAGTTCTAACAATGTCGGATAAAAATCGGTACTCACCACCGGGGTGTCGCAGATACTGCCGGGGCGGGTTACGCCAGGGGCGCGGATGATCCATGGTTCGCGGATGCCTCCCTCATACAACCAGCCCTTGCCGCCGCGCAGTGGCAGATTCGACGTGGGATGCCCCTCGGAGGTCGCCAGACCGCCGTTGTCCGAGGTGAAAACGACGATGGTATGATCGGTCAGACCGTTGCGCTCCAGGGCGTCGAGCACCCGTCCGATGGCACTATCCATTTGCTCGAGCATGGCGGCATAGGCTGGGTGGTTTTGTACCAAGCGCACCTTGCTATCGCGCTCTTGCCCCCAGGCGACGGGCGGTGCGGCGGCCTGCTTGCGTTGGTACTTTTCTATCAACTCAGGTTTAGCCCCGATCGGGATATGGACAGCGAGAAATGGCAGATAGGCGAAAAACTGCTGGTTTTTGTGCGCATTGATGAAGCGCACGGCCTCGTTGGCGATGCGCTCGGTGGTTTTGGGATCGTCCTGTGGATTGGGTGGTGGCAGGTCGGAATTGGGATAATAGAATTGGTTCTTACCTAACAATCCAGGACCGAACCCGTGGGCGTCCGGTGAATACTCGCCATCGCCAAGATGCCACTTCCCTGCGAAAAAGTTGCTGTAGCCCGCGTCACGCAACGCCTCGGCCAGGGTGGTCTCTGCCAGCGCCAGATGGTTTTGGTTAGGTGCAGGCAGCAACTTGCCCGTACGCGCGCCGCCGATGAAATTGGTGATACCGGTGCGTGGCGGATACTTACCTGTCATGATACTGGCGCGGGTTGGCGAGCACACCGGGCATGCCGCATAGCCGGCTGTGAAGCGCATTGCGCCAGCAGCGAAACGGTCGATATTGGGGGTTTCGTAGAACGTATGCGGGTTGTTCGTGCCGACGTCCATATATCCGAGGTCGTCGGCGAGAATGAACACAATGTTAGGCGGGCGTTTGGCCTCCGCCGCAACAGCCAGCGGCAGGCCGAGAACGAGCAAGGAGAGAAATATGAGGAGGCGTGATATCATTGTGAAGCTTGGAACTTACTAACTTAGAGGGATTTTTCCTCAGTCAGATAGAGCCCGGTTGGCTCCTTGACCCGGCCGGGTGGCCGGACGCCGGGGCCCAATTGTTTCAGTCCGAGGTCGGCGTCCATGGTAGCTATGAGTTTTTGAAGGCGCTCGATCACCTCGGGATGTTCGGCGGCAACGTCGTGAGATTCACCGATATCACTGTCCAGGTTATAGAGAGTCGGAGTGAACTCAGCTGCAGACGCACCAGATTTTTTGGGCCCGCCCATATTTTCGGATTGGGGGGTGATGGCCAGCTTCCACGGACCGCAGCGGACGGCTTCGAGGCGGTTGGAGCTAAAAAAGTAATGGGCCTCACGGGGCGATTGCCGGGATTTTCCTAGCAATACGGGCGTCATGTCCCTGCCGTCGATAGTCACGCCTTGCGGCAAGCTAGCGCCACCCAGCGCGGCGAAAGTGGGCAAGAAGTCGATATTGCCGGCCACCGCATCGCAGGAGGTGGCGGCAGGCACTTTGCCTGGCCACCAGGCGATGGTGGGCTCGCGCATACCGCCTTCGAAGGTACCGCCCTTACCGCCGCGCAGGGGGCCGGCTGAGCCGCCATTTTTCCCCTGAGTGAGCCACGGGCCGTTGTCGCTGGTGAAGATGACGAGGGTATGATCGGCGAGTTTGAGTTCACGCAAGGTATTGAGGATTTTGCCGACACTCCAATCGACCTCCTCAACCCAATCACCGAATGAACCGTTGGCCGAGCGGCCTTTGAATTGATCGCCTGGATGAATGGGCACGTGTACGGCGGTGTGGGGCAGATAGAGGAAAAACGGCTTGGTCTTGTTGTCGGTGATGAATTTGACTGCCTCGTCGGTGTAGCGTTCGGTTAGACCATCTTGAGCTGCGTGAGCCAAGGTTTCGATCACATGGTCGTCGCGCACCAGTGGCAGGGGCGGCGAACCCTTGCGTTTGGCACCGGCTGGCGGTGGCCGGGTCTCGCTGCCACCCATATCATTGGAGTATGGCAAACCGAAATAGTGATCGAATCCATGGCGGGTGGGCAGAAACTCCGGCTGATCGCCCACATGCCATTTGCCGATACACATGGTCGCGTAACCCACGCCCTTGAGCAACTCAGCCACCGTGTGTTCCTTGGCGCTGATGCCGATTGGGCATGCCGGAAAGATCACATCCGGCAGCGACACCCGCTTGGCATAGCAACCGCTAAGCACTTGTGCCCGCGACGGCGTACACACCGGAGCGCCGTAAAACGACGTGAGTTTCATGCCTTCCCGCGCCATTTGGTCGATATTTGGCGTGCGGTTCTTCGTCGAGCCGAACGGCCCGATGTCGCCATAGCCCATGTCGTCGATGAAAATGAGGACTATGTTAGGTTTGATATCGGCGGCAAGCAGGCCGCTAGGCGAGGCAAAACAGATTGCGGCGATGAAGCGGAGCAGGATTTTCATGATTGGTATATTTTTCAGCAAAGCAGGCTGCTCAGATGGGGAGCAGCCTGCGCCGGAGCGTAGATGACCCTCGCAGCGCGGTCAGGGGGAGGACTCGACTATGGATTGCTGCCAGGCATTGAGAGCGGCGAGGCTTTGTTGCCAGATAGCTTCGAGTTCGGCGTGAATGACGGGAGCTTGCACGGGAGAGAACTCCTGTTGTTTTTCCAGGTTGGCGAGTCGCTCGGTCATGGCGACACAGCCGAAATAGGCGACCAAGCCGCGCAATCCGTGGGCACGGGCGCGGGCTTGTGGCACATTGTCCTCCTGGATGGAGCTGCGAATTTGCTCCATTTGATGGGGAATATCCTCAATGACCTCGGCGAGCAACCTCAGGTAATCGTCCACGCCGATGACTGCGAAAGTCTCGAGTTGGTGATAGTCGAGGAGCGGGGGTGGTGGCGGCGGATTTGAATTTATGGATCCCATGGCTTGGTGTGTCGGGGATGGCTGCGGCATGCGGGGGGGCTAGCGGAGCAGAAATCTACTGGCGGCGCAGCGGCCTGGCAAGCGGGAAATGGAGGGCAGGACGGAGGAGCAAGCAGAGGAAACAGCTGGGTTTCTTGCGCTGCCTCAAAGGCCCCCCGAATAACACATCAGCCATCGAAACGCGGAGGCGCGCAGATAGCAGAGCAAATCGCAGGGGTTCTTGTGCTGCTCCTATGCCTTATGCATAACGGTCTGCAACCGGGCCAAGTGAGTGGGGAGCTTCAGTGAAGGCGGGCCGGATTTTTCCCACTCCTTGATGGCGGCGAGGCTGGTTTGCCAGATTTCGAGCAGTTCCGCATGGAGCGACTCGGCTTGTGCGGGCGGCACGCTGGCCTCGTGCTCCAATGAGACGATACGGGTGCTGATGGCGACACAGCCGAAGCAGCCAAGGATTCCCTTGAGCGAATGGGCGTGGCGCTTGAAGGCAAGAGTATCGCCCTCGGCGATATTGGCACAAATAGTACTGATAGATACCGGCACCTCTTGAATTAGGTCGCCCAAAATATCGAAGTAGCCATCGCGGCCCAGATCAATGAATGTTTCGAGTTGCTGCACGTCGATAAGTGAGGAGAGCGGAGTGACTGGAGGACAAGCATCCAGACAGTCATGGCCGACAGGATTGCGGCTTGGCGGTTCTTGCGCAGCCAGGTCGGCGGCACTGTTTTCCATCACAGGCTGAAAGCCAGTTGTCCCGGCCGATAACGATCCAGCAATATTGACCAGCAAATCGTGCAAGTGTTCCATGATAATTGGTTTTGTTAGAAAATAATCCATGCCTGCCGCTCTCGCCGCAGCGCGGTCGCCTTGAAATGCATTGGCGGTAAGTGCGACAATGCATGGCCGGTGGGCTAGGTTCAAGCTACGGATCTGGCGGCTAGCCTCCAGCCCATCCATCACCGGCATGTGAAAATCCAACAGGATCAGGTCATAGGTGGTGGTGCGGGCTGCATCCAGTGCTTGTTGGCCATCACTCACCAAATCGGCTACGATGCCGTGGCGCTTGAGGTGCAAGCGGATGACTTTTTGGTTATTAAGGTTATCTTCCGCGACGAGCACGCGCAGCATAGATAATTCAGTGGAAGCGACAACGGCGGGCATGGCTAGCGGGTTGGGCGGGTTAGACAATACTAAATCGTCAGTATTGGGAGGGTCGGCGGGCGGAGGCGCGGCGCTATGCTTGGCGCACATGAGGAGTATGGAGCAAGTGAAAGTTGACCCCTCGCCGTGCGTGCTGTGGACGGTGATGTCCCCGCCCATGGCTTCGGCCAGGCGTTTGCTGGTGGCCAGGCCCATGCCTGAGCCGCCAAAGCGCCGGGTGGTGGCCGAGTCGGCTTGCACGAAAGGCTTGAACAAACTGCCGATGACTTCCGGGAGCATGCCGATGCCAGAATCCTTGACCGCGAAAGTGAGGCAACAGTGAGCATCGGCCCCCGGGTGAGCATCGACTACCAAACTGACGAAGCCATCGGCAGTAAATTTAACGGCATTATCCAGCAAATTAACCAAAATCCGTTTAATGCGGGCACGATCCCCTTGAAGAAGGGCGGGGATTTGTGGAGCGATGTGGCAATTGAGATCGAGGGATTTTTCATTCGCTTTGAGGCGCACCACATCGAGGACCTCGTGGCACAATTCGCTCAGAGAGAACGGAGCCACGGTGAGGTCGATATGCCCGCTCTCGATGCGCGAGTACTCAAGGATATCGGTGAGGATTTCCAAGAGAAAATGCCCTGAACTGCGCAGGGTCTGAGTCAAATCAAGTTGATGGGCGTCGAGCGGCGTGGATTCCAGCAACGAGGCCATGCCAATAACGGCGTTGAGTGGCGTACGGATTTCATGGCTCATGGTGGCCAAAAAGGTACTCTTGGCGCGGTTGGCGGATTCTGCGGACAGCGCGGAGGCATGGGCGGCATCACGGGCGATGGCGAGGGCGTCGGCCTCATCCTGGACGACTTGGCGGAGGCCGATATTGGCAGCGGCGGAGCGCAGGATGGCGATTTCCCAGGGTTGCCAGAGGCGTTGTTCGCAGCAGGCATCGAAGCCCAAGAAGCCGGTGAGAAGATCTCCGGCGAAAATCGGCACCACCACTAGGGAGCGGATTTCCTGGGCCACGAGCATCGGTCGCTCGCTGGCCGGAAATTCTTCCACGGTCCCGCTGATGACGTGTCCAGCTTGCAGTTCTGGCAACCAGCGATCGTAACCATTTTTGTGAAACGAGAAATTTTGGAGTTGAGGGTTTTCGAGTTGCGGAGTGGCGGCACCGGAATTCCATTCGGCAACTTGGCTCAAGGCGGGGGACCCGAGCAAGGGATGCGGATGAATACTGAACAAATAGCAACGATCGGCGGCGGCAGCGCTACCGAGAGCCGCGAGGATTTTCCCCCACACAGTGGCGTCGGGCCGCTTGGCTAGCAACATGGTACTCGTGGCGGCCACCGCTTCCATCAGGTTGCTGGAACGCCGGGTCTGGGTCACGTCGTGTTGGATAGACATGAAGCCAGTGACCTCGCCATGTTCATCGACCAAAGGCTGGCATTCCAGGTGAATGATATAGGAGCGGCCGCACTTGGCGTGGTTGGTTAGATCGGCCTCAAAGCCGGTGCCGAGGCGGATGCACTCCCGGATGCGAGCACGCTCGGCGGAGTTATCCTGAGGTTTCTGGAGCATACTGCCGGGGGTTTTGCCGACGACCTCATCCAAGGTGTAGCCACTCGTTTTGGTAAAGCCTTCGTTGACCCACTCGATGCGGCCTGTCTTATCGGTGATGACCACGCCGTTATCGGTGAGTTTGGCCACCAGCGCCAACCGAGCCGTATCGATAAGCGAGTGCCTAAGCCTGCGCTGCCCACGAAGAAGAAAAATGAAACTAATCGCAGCCGCTAGCAGGAAAAAGCAGGCCAGGTAAAGCGGGTAATCCATGCGGATAGGTAGGGTATGGCGTGTTAATGGAAACCGAGGGCGGGCAATAAGATCTGGCGAACGCGGTCCCAGTTGAGCGGCTCACCGGGCAGACTCCTGAAAGTGACCAACACAGGCTCGGCACCACTGCGTCCGAGGGTGGCACGGCGCGCGCTGGTCGCCAACCAATACTCAAAAGGTGAGGCAAATTGATGTTTGCCATCATCAAAGAACCAGAGGGCTTGAGAGGTCTTGGTTTCTTTGGTGAGCGACATCCAAGTGGCATCGCCGGAGGGTACCTTGACGGAGGTTTTAGTCTGGACTTGCCACCCTGACCCGGCAAAACAATAGCTTGGATCATGCACCGCGTGGCGGTTGTTGGTACCATCTGTCACGGTGAGGATTACCCGGCCGCCGCCACGCATTTCAATGAGGAATTCGACGGCTTGGGCCTTCCCGAGAAAGGCTCGGTCGGCGGAGCTGAGTTCCAGCGGAGTGGAGTGGAAATCCGCGCTGGCAGTGGGAATGGACGCCAAGCGACTGGCGGCAGATGGAATCGGCAGGCACGGCCAAACAAGAGTAATGAGAGCGGCTATAATAAGGCCTCCCCAGAGGACGGGTCGTTTCATGGCTTGGGTGAGTTGGCGTGGCTGGCGCGACTCGCATAACTGACGCGTGCCAACAGGAAAATTGCTAAGATGAAGGCGAAAACCGGGCGCTCCCAGCCGACGAGGCCGGAGCTTTTCCAGTGGCTCAGAAACCAACCGCTAGCCGGCAACCAGGCGAGGGCAGTGGCGTTGGTGACGAACCCGAAGAAACGCCAGCCAAAGGCACCGGTTATGGAGCAGGCCAGCGCCAAGTGTTGGAGGACGCGCAGTTCGGTCATCGTCCCGATGACGCACAGCAACAGAGCTAGGCCCAACCAAATGAGACGAGGCTGGGCGGGTGCATGGCGGTTGATCATCCGCCACCACACCTGCGGGGCGAGCCAAATAACACAAGCCAGGGGCGCACCGTGAGCGTACACGTCGTTGCCCCAGGCCTCGAAAATGGAAGGGACTGCCTGCAATGCAGTGAGGACAACTACGGCCAGCGGCAAGACCAAGTCTTGGATCGCGTTGCGGATGGGCGGGTGGGACGTCATGTGGGTGTTGGGGGAGCAGCTAGAAAATAACAAAGCGCCTTGGTCATGGCAAGGACGGCAGCGAGGATGAGCAAGCCGGTGAGCCCGTGGAGAACCCCGGCGGCTACTTGCGAATCGAAGGACAGGGCGATGCCGGCGAGAATAAGGATGCGCAACAGATTGGCGAGCCATGCGAGGGCGGGTAACAGGGCTAACAGGAAAGCGAAGCGGCTGGATGAGCGGATTTCGTAGGCACCGCAGGCCACGCCGGTGAGCAAGGTGAGCTGCAACAAATTCCATCCGGCACAGGATGCTTCAATTTCGATAGGTACGCCGAGAATACCGATGTGAGTACCATCGCGTTGGACGGGCATTTGCAAGAGGCCGAAGAGTTGCTCCGCGACGCAGGCCGAGGATAGCCGCATGGCCCAGCCAACGGATTGCCATTCAATGACCAACCACGGAAAGGAGAGCAATAGCAGCCATACCAGACGTCCCCGTCCGGCCACTCTGGCAAAATTTCCATACCCCCACAGAAGCACCAGAAAGCTCCAACTCAAGGCCAACAAAGTAAGGCTGCCAAGGATCCAGCCGCAGGCAAAACCCACTACGGCTAGGACGATGTACCCCACTTGCTTATCCGCAGTCCCCCCCTCGCGGGGTTGCCACGGACGCCCTAGAAAATACGCCAGTGGCAGCCCCAACGCTAGCGGCAGGGTGTTCGCCGGTGCCTCCAACCAACGCCCATCCCGTGCCCAGATGGCAACCGCTGCCAGCGCCAAGCCGCCTCCTGTAAGCCATGTTTGACGGGTCTGAATCATGGCTTTTTTTTAGCCGCCGCGGCATCGATGGCGATGAGGTTTTCACGGAATTTCGGCTGTTCGGGAAAGCGCTTGGCTAACAGGAGTGTCCACTTCCTGGCCTGCTCGAAATCGCCGGCGGCAAACGCCTCTTTGGACATGAAAATCATCGCGTCGGCCGACTGGTCTCCGAGTTCCTGATAGATGCGGAGGGTTTCGGGCCGCGACCCCTCGGCCAAGGCGGCGCGGGCCAACAATTCCTTGCCCTGCACGCTGGCGGCGAGGGCAGATGAGGCCAAGGTGATTTGGCGGGCTTTGGCGGAGTTGCCGCGGTCGAGTTCGGTGAGGGCCAGCGTCCATGCGGCGCGGCTGGCGAGGGGTGAGTTGCCAGAGGCGAGGGATTGGAGGCGGGCGAGGCCTTGCTCCAAGGCCCCGGAGGTGAGCAGCAACTCGCCAAACAACAATTCCGCGGCGCTGCTGCGGGCGGTTTGCGCGGCGAGCCATTGCCGTGCTGGCCCTTTGCCATCCCGTTGCAACAGCGATCGGGCATAACCGTAGTCAAACCACTCCGGCGCATCAACCTCCGCCACCAACTTGTCTCCGTGACCCACCATGACCGCAGCCCCGGCCCAACCAGAGGCAAACAAAATTCCTACTGCCGCACTGGGACGGGCGAGCCACTCGGTCATGCGCGCGTCGCTCGCGGCATCCCCCTTGCGCTTGGCCCAACTGGAAAAATTGGCGACGAACGGGTGGGCATCGTCTGGCGGTGTGGGCAGATCGTGGCTGGCCATGGGCAAGCGCGGGTCTTGGCCGGCGCGGGCGGTCAAATGGGCGAGCAGACGTAGCGATAGATCGGGCCAGAGTGCTTCTGCCGCATGGGAAAATCCGTTTTCCAATTGCTTGCGAGCGCTGCCATAATCGCCTTTGCGCAACGCCTCAAGCATCCGCAACCACAGCACTTCCGGGCGCTCGTTGCCGCCACGGATGGCCGCCATCTCGGCATCCAAGGCATCGCTCCAAAACACGTCGTCCGGGGTATTGACCAGGGCGGCGATGAAGTCGCGCCATCCTTGCTGACGGCAGTCGGGCAGAGGTTGACGCAGGCGCACGCCGCCGACGCGCGACCAAAACCAACTTTTGAGTGCATAGACACCGAGATAGGTCTCCGCCGCGGCCTCGCGCCAAGTTTCCGCGGCGGCTGAGAGATCTCCTCTGCGCAGATAGAAATTGGCCAACTGATCCCGGTGAAGCGGGTTTTTACCCGCGCAGAGCACTGCAGCTACATAGTCCAATCGCGCATCTTCAAGCCTCCCGCCCGTTTCCTCAATTTGTGCCCGAAACGACAACAGATCCGCATTCCGGGGATCCGCCTTGAGCCCCTCGTCTATCACTTCCATCGCCTTCCACGGCTCCTTGGCTTGCAGCAAGGCCAGCCGCGCATGGCGCTGCGCGTCCTGCACGCCGCTGAGTTGCGCGTTTTTCAATAACTCTCGTGCCTCGTCTGGCAGTTTGCGTGCCAATAAACGGTCGGCCTCCAACAACACCCACAACCCGCCATTGCTACTCTTGGATTGCCATTTTCCAACCAACTCCTGATAGATCTTGTCATCGTGGGCTTGCATCGCCTCGCGAGCCAATTCCAGATCGGCCGCCTCGCGCAGGCCGGCGTCCATCCATGACGCCCCATCGCTGCCCAGAGCCAAGCGCATCAGGCCGGTATCGCGGATGGAAAGGGCGCTTTTGAGTTCACCGACGCGGATTTCCCGCTCCTTCGTCTCGTGCATTGCGTGGTCTGCGAGACCCGGCAACGCGGCTCTGGCAGTGACAAAATCGGCGGTGGCCACGCCCTTTTCGATAGCAGCCAAGGCGAGGGACGCCCGTTTGGCCACCACTGCTTTTCGCCACAATCCCAGACACAGCGCCATCACCGCAAGGACAAGCCCCGCTGCGATGAACACTTTCTTAATAGATTTTGCCATGATTTATGATCAGCCGTTCAACCCATGCGCCGGCGACTGCATCCGAACAGGACTCCACACGCCATCAGGGCACCGAGTGCCAGCGACGGCTCCGGTGCACCGAGCCCCAGCAAATTAGCGACGTTGGCCGCGCCGATATCCACGGCGAAAAACACATCGTTGTAGTCGCGGTCCCCGCCGCCAATCTGGTCTTCAAAGCTGATGACAAGATAGGGCGAACCCGGGGTGGCCATGGCGATCGCGTGGACGAGGCCGTCCTTGTTGAGGCTCTGATTGGTGGAAACGAAATTGGTGCCGCCAGTGGCACCGTATGCGACGAGGAAGAAGTCGAGGGTATTGCCAGCCTTGAGTGTTCCCAGATCCACGAAGTCGCCGGGCAGCAAGGGATCTGAGGACGTGCGGATCGCTTTGCCGCTCCCCCCAAGCCCCAAGGGATTTGATGCGTTGGGAAAGATCAACGCGGCCCCCGGGCTGGCCGGGCCCTGATCTGTGGTCGAGATGCCTAGGCTGTTCTCGTAGCCTGCACTCTCACCGAGGAAATACGCCCGCCCAATCGCATCGGCACTGAGCACCAGCTTGGACGGATCTAGCGAAACAATGGCCGAATTCGGCGTCGAATGAGCTAAGAATGCGGGCAACACCTTGCTCTCTGCCGTCACCATTCCCGGCAGCACGTTGGCTTGAAAGGCTGCCGCAGCCGCATCCGATCCGGCAATCTGCACGGGGGCGACTATGGTCAAATTGTAGGGACGGGCCGCAGACTGAACCGGGCTGACCTCGCTCACGCTCTGGGCAGGCGCGAGGGAGGCTACGACCCACCATGTTAATAACAGAAAGAGGTGATTTTTCCTAATCATGAATGTTGCAATCATGTGCTGACCGATCCTATTGCTACCGCGTATGCTGTCAAAGTGATTCGCTGAGTGGGAGTTGGACCAAGGGGCTACGTAAAACTCGCGGAGCGGACTGAATGTATGAGCTCAGAATCATTCTCTGGGAGATGCCGCAACTTGTGAGACCGCCGATCATTGTTAGCTTTGCAACCGCTATGTCCGACACTTGGCTCAACCTCGGCGGCGACGGCTGAATCCGAACAGCCCCCCCCCTGCCAACAGGACACCGAGTGCGAGGGACGGCTCGGGAGCGCCGAGTCCCATGATTTTAGCGACATTTGCGCTGCCGAGATCCACGGCGAAATAAACATCGTTGTAGTCATGGTCACCGCCGCCGACCATATCTTCGAAGGTAATAACCAGATAGGGGGATCCCGGGGTGGCCAAGGCTACGGCGTGGATGATACCGTCTGAGTTGAGGCTTTTGTTGGTGGAAAGCACCTGGGTTCCGTTGGAGGCACCGTTGGCGATGAGGAAGAAATCGAGGGCGGTACCGGCTTTGAGGGTGCCGAGATTAACGAAATCGCCGGGCAGCAACGGTTCTCCGACAGAGCGCACAGGCGTGCCGCTGCCGCCAAAACCCACGGAGCTGGAGGCGTTGGGAAAAACCAAAGAGGCACCAGGACTCAGGGGGCCTGAATTCGTGGTGGAGATTCCGAGTGTGTTCTGATAGCCAGCCCCTTCACCGAGGAAATACATCCGGGCGACGGTGTCGGTGCTGAGCACCAGTTTGGATACATCAAACGAGATAGAGGCCAGATACTGCGCCGATTCATTCCTGTATTCCGGCAATAACTTCTGCTCCGCTGAGATCATCCCGGGCAACACGTTGGCTTGAAAGGCTGCGGCCGCAGCGTCCGATCCGGCTAACTGCACCGGGGCGTCGATGCTCAGGCTATATGGGCGGGCCGGGGATTGAACAGGGCTTACTACTTGGGCGGCAGCGATGCCGACTAGTCCAAGCCAAGTCAATACCACCAAGCGATCATATGTAATGTCCATGCGCGTAGCATTTCATCGCAGCGGATGAAGTCAACTCTGGATTGCCAATTAGACATTGGACCAAGGACCTATGCGAGTGCTTGAGAAACCACACCGCCATCCCATGTGGGAAATCGTTCGGATGATGATATTTCACCCCCCCGCACCTTTGAAAGCAACTGTCTCACCGCCTTATGCAACCACTGGATCTGGCTGCTAGACGTGCCCGGATGCGTCCCAGCAATTGTTCCAATCGTGGCATGGCCACTCCCGCCTGCTGCCCACGCCGCAATGGCTCTTCCCAGATAGGCCCAAGTTCCACCTCCTGACCGTCGAGAAAATCAATCATACTCGATGGCCTATACGAGCCCATCGGCCGGGTGCGGTTGATATTTATATCTATCAAGTCATCGCCAAGCGGGAGTCCCAGCGCACATGCCGCGTTGATCACCTCGGCCATCAACGCGCGGATTTCAGCTTCCACCTCTGGCGAGGCTAACAGCACATCCGTGGGCACCCCGCCCTCAGCCACCGCCAACCCGTTGAACGGCACATTCCACACCAGTTTTTCCCACTGGGATTGCGCCAGGTTTTCCACAGCCACGGCTGGAATGCCAGCTGTCTTGAAATGCCGCGCCACCTCCGCCGCACGGCCCCGCCCATCGACCTGCCACTCACCCAGCGCCACCCGGCCGCCGGCACTGTGCCTAACATAACCGGGGGCCAGCCGATTGATACACACAAAACACAAACCACCTAACACCCGCTGCGCTCCGACGATAGCCGCCAGTGCCTCACAATTGCCAAGGCCATTTTGCAGGGTGAGCACCTGGGTATCGGCATGCAGCAACGGTTGCAACACACTAACAAGATTCGCATTGGAGGTCGCCTTCCACGCCACGATGACAAGATCGACCGGGCCGATATCCTCGGTGCGGGGGAATCCGGCCACCCGCGGCAACCTGAAATCACCGTGCACACTATCCACCCGCAAGCCGTCGCGGGTGATCGTCTCTAAATCCGCCCGTAACAGGAAACGCACGTCCTCTCCGGCCTGCACCAAGCGTCCCCCGTAATACAAGCCGACCGCCCCGGCACCGACCAAGGCCACTGTGTTAAATTCCCAGCTCACTCGTCCTTGAACGCTTCTGCTCGCCGGCCATCAATGCAACGGGTGAGCCATTGAATGAGTTTTTCCGCTTCACCCGACTCGTTGCGCATCGTGGTTAGAGCGGCCCAATCCAGTTGCGGGCGTGATGTGGGTGCTGCAAGCCGGTTGATATCCAGCTTGGCCATGATCGCATCACTCTCGACCGGATGGGCGTTAAGAATATTTTCCGGGCGCGGCAATTCATCCAACATCTCGGCAGTAAGCCCGAAGGACGTCACTCCCACCCCAAAACTGGCACTGAGCCGACGCAAACTATCCGCCAATGCCTCATCCTGGATCGGCGCAGCATACACCAACTCCCCGCCCTGCGCCCACATCGACACCGCCAGCGTCTGAAAAAAATCCTCGCGGTACGTTTGCAACGACGGCTGAATGCGCAAACGCGCCGCGTGCAAGCGGAATGGCGGAATACCTAACCGCTGCTTGAGTGCCAGCATCGTTTCATCCAGCGTCATCTCCTCGTCCGGCGAACCGCCCGTCTCCCAGTCCACCAGCACCAGCTCCGGGTATTTCCATAGGTTGCCTAACGGTGAATCCTTGGCAAACGCTTGCCGAAACACAAACGGAAACCGCCCGTTAATCTCAAAATATCGCGTCACTACCGCCCTAAACTTACGGTTGCGCATCATCACCGTATCGATCTGCGCCGGGCCGCTTGATAGATCGTCGAGCCGCCCCTGAATCAACGACAGGAGTTCATGCGCTCCCGATAGCGCCGGCAGCGGCGCACTGCGCCGATAGTACCCTTGCCCTTTCTCCACCTTGGCAATGGGCGAGCCCGGATCGCACGACATGATGGAAAAATGATATCGCAACGAGGCATCCGAATAGTTTCCGGTCAATTGCAAGCGTGTCACACGTATCAACTCGGTCCCCTTGATCGCATCTACGGGATTGCTGGGAAGCAGGGTTGGTAAGATATCCGTTAGTTGTTTGCGGAGACTCATAGCGATACGC
The DNA here is from genome assembly GCA_037133195.1 of Verrucomicrobiota bacterium. Classification (GTDB taxonomy): domain Bacteria; phylum Verrucomicrobiota; class Verrucomicrobiia; order Verrucomicrobiales; family Akkermansiaceae; genus Luteolibacter. Next base: position 17,661 of record JBAXOP010000046.1, read on the forward strand.
AGCGACGTCGCTGCTGCTGCGCCGCATCCAAGGTAGAATTCCTCGATTCATCAAGCTCCAAAATGCATGATTTAAAAATATCCACCCACCCCGCACATTTGTTTTTCAATATCCGCCGCTCGGGTCTTGACCCAAGCGGCGCGCCTCACCATGCTCGCGCCTATGCAATTGAACTTCGCCGTGCTCGCCATCGCTTTGATTTCCAACATCGCTGTGCGGGCACAGACACCCGATGCCCGGGCCATCCTTGAAGGCGCGCGGATGGCCGCCAGCCTAACCCAGCTCGACGAGGGCCTGAGCGGTAATTTAAAAAAAGACGGCAAGTCAGTGCCCGTAACGCTCTTCCTCAAAGGCAAGGATATCCAATTTCAAATTGAAGAGAACAAGGGCGCGCCGAACATCTTCCACCTGCGGCTCAATGATAATTCGTTTGATTTATTTGAAATTATCGACGGTAAAACCGTCCGCTTTCCCGATGCCAAACTCGTCCAAGCCATCGCCGGCACCGACGTGACCTATGAGGACCTCGCGCTGCGTTTTTTCTATTGGCCCAACCCGAAGTTTGAGGCAGAGGAAAACATCAACGGCGAGACCTGTTACAAACTGCGCCTCGACAAGCCCAAAGACAGTGCCGGACGCTACGCCGCCGTTTATATCTGGGTCCACAAAAAATACGGGGCCTTCATGCGCATTCAGGGCTTCGATAAGAACAGCGGCCTAGTCAAAGAGTTCCAGGTGCAGGATGTCATGCAAGTGTCCGACAAAGTCTGGACCTTGGAAAAAATGCAGGTGGCCTCTCACGACCCCGCCACCGCCCGGCGCCTATCCATTACCAACCTGCTCTTCGAAAAGCCCAAACACACCAAACCCCGAGGGTTGCGTTGACCCTCCCCACTAACGTCCCCGCCCAGTTAGTCGCGTCGTTGTCAGCCCCTCGGCGGTGTAAGCACCCGAGCAACTTGGCCCGGCAGTGGCCCGTTATGGAGCGACGACTTTATTGTCGTTGTGCGGTGGACCGGCCATGAAATAGCGTCTTCGGCATGGACTCATGGGCCTCCCTTCCGCTACCACCACAAGACTGTGGTGGCTCCTTGACTGTGGTGGCTCCTTAACCCGAGTTACTCCAGGTACCACACCTGGTCCGCCGGGTTCTGCTGCTAGGAAGAGATCAGGGTCGATCAGCGTGAATGCCAGTCGCACGAGATCCTCGGCGGAGCGCCGGGTGACGTCTGGCAAGCTGGGCACTTCCCGCAGGCCGAGACGGCGCAAGGAGTCATTGAGCTTGTAGAAGCCCTTGAGGCCCTTGAGCGGCACAACGATGCCCTTGCCGACCAGGTCGTGGAACGTGCTACGGGGTAGAGGCTTGTCGAATTAGCGGTCGAAGCCATCGCGTCGGACGGCGAACTCAGGGTACCCGGTGGGCAGAGCTTTGGATGAAGGCTTGCTCATGCGTGGTGGTATATTCGATTCCCGGCGGCCTCTTGGCACGGACATTTTTAGGTACTCTGGCAATTCTCCACCACCAGCGCGGCGAGGCCATCGTCACACACCTGACCAAGCTTGGAGGAGCAGTGAGAGCGGATGATTAAGAAGACTTAAACAGTTGCCAAATCAGTTGCCAATTTTGCACCGTTTATTCGGATTTCGGCGGATTTCGGCGGAGAGGACTCTTTGGCCCCCAAATGAAAAAAGCCCTAGATACTAGGGCTTTTCGTTGATTTTATGATGGTCGGGGCGGCGGGATTCGAACCCACGGCCTCTTCGTCCCGAACGAAGCGCGCTACCAGACTGCGCTACGCCCCGACATCATCATGCAGCCCCGGGGGAACGGCGCTGGACGCGAAAAATGGCAAAATTTTCAGCGACGTGCAAGCGGATATTTCCAGCGGATATTTCCAGGCTGGTATCAATTGGGAGCAAGCACAATGCGAAAGACGAAGGCGTGGCGGCAGGGCTGGCGCTGGGGCACCGACAGGGCGAGCCCGTCGGCCCGTTGTTGCCAGCGCACGGGTTCGGCCGAGCCTAACATGCTAACGGCGGTGACTGATTGGTCTGTCAGGTTATTGGTGCCAAGCGCTTTGAGGACAAGCTGGGTGTCGGGCCAGCCGAGGCAAATGGCATAGAGCGTGGAGCCCTTGACAGTGAAACGCACCTCGGGAGTCGTGGCGGGAGTCGTGGCGGGGGTCGTGGCGGGAGTCGTGGCGGGGGTCGTGGCGGGGGTCGTGGCATCGCGCCAGACCCGCCACGGCGAGCTGCCGTAGATAGCCTCGCCGTTGATGTCCATCCAGGAACCGACTTCCAGCAAGCGGTCGATGCACGGCTGGGGAATAAGGCCCTCAGGAGTGGGACCGACATTGAGGAGGTAATTGCCACCTTTGCTGACGATTTCGGCGAGGTGCCACACCACATCCTTGGCAGAGAGCCAATTGTGATCATTGCGGTTGAAGCCGTAACTGGTGTTCATGCTGCCGGGATTTTCCCATTCGAAGCCGAGGTTTTTGTCAGCAATCTCGTTGTCGCCAGTGGAAATGTAATCGCAATGGGGCGGAGGGATTTTTGCCGGGAAACGGCAACCTTGAATGCGGCTATTAATCACACAGTCAGGACGCAGCTTGCGGATCGATTGATAGAGGGTTTCCACCTGGGCGTCGGTCTTCATATCAATTTCATCGAACCACAGCATGTCCGGCCGATAATTCGTTAGCAACTCCTCGACCTGAGGCTGGGCAAAAGTAGCGACATAGCGGTCGAAATCCTCACGAGTGGAAGCGGGAAAATCCCAGACATTGGTCTGTTTGTAATTGTTGCCGGGACCTTGCGCCCGGTACCAGTCTCGGTCAACTGAGTAATAGCAACCAAAGCGCATACCGATGGCGTGGCAGGCGTCCACCAACTCACGGGTGACATCGCGCTTAAAGGGAGTGGCATCGACGACGTTGTAGGGAGTGAGTGCGGATTTGAACATGCTGAACCCGTCGTGATGCTTGGTGGTTAGGACGAGGTATTTCATGCCAGCCTTATTGGCGAGGGAGGCCCAAGAACCGGCATTGAATTTGGTCGGGTTGAATTGGGCGGCGAGTTGGCCATACTCCTTGGCCGGGATTTTTTCATCGAACATGATCCATTCCGAATAACCGGTGGGGTGAACCTTGTCCTTCCAGACACCACCGGGAATGGCATACAAACCCCAGTGAACGAACATGCCGAAACGCGCCCCGCGCCACCACTCGATGCGTTGCTCACGAGTGGGCGACGACGGCACGGCAGCGCCATCCGCTGGTTGGCTAGACCCGGGTGCCGCCGGCGAGTTGGCGAGCGGCAGGGTTGCGAACATGAGAGTGGCGAAGAGGCGCTTCCAGGGCGCTGAAAAATGTTGTGGTGTGTCCATGGGAAAAATGAGTGGCAGAGGAAGATGGGCCAGAGCGGGAAATCTGTCAAATTCAATACGAACCCCTCGATTCAGAATACCTCACCATGAAAAAAACGTAAATATGGGGGTATTTCGTGATTTCTCGCTATCGCCCGTGTCGCCCTACTCCAATTGGATGGGCAATATCTCCGGCGTGCCATCCGGCCAACCCGGATTCGGTGATGATCCTAACAAGGATGGCGTGCCCAACGGGTTGGCGTGGATTTTGCTAGGAACATCACCGATGGGAGACAGCCGAGCGGCGTTGCCACTTGCCAGCAACAACTCCGGCACGCTGACACTGGAGTTCACTTGCCTCAAGCCCGGCGAACTGGGCACCGCGACCTTGGCCGTGCAATACGGCAACACCCTCGGCTTCACGCAATCGGCGGCCGTTCCGGGCTCCAGTTCCACGGTCAGCAACGTCATCTTCACCATCACCGAAGCCGATGAGACCCACAACCATGTGAAGGCGGATATTCCGAAATCTGCGGCGGCGGGCGGCAAACACTTCGGGCGCTTGGCGGCTAGCGGGAACTAACGAAACAGAGGATCGATTCGCTAAGAAGACAGAAGACCGCTTCGCTCCAAGACACTAGACGCTAGACACAAGACGAAAATAAAGTCGTCGCTCCCTACATATCCGCGCCAAGTGACTCGGGCAGTTTATATTCCGCCACCACGCCAGATGAGGCGCAGGGCGTCGAGGCGGAGGCGGGGGCTGGCGAGAAATATTAGGGATTCATCGCGGCAAGCGTGAAGGGTGGCGAGTTCAGCGGCAGATACCTGGGGGTTACGGGTGGCGAGGTCTGCGAGACGATCGCATTGCGCCCCAAGCAGGTGACCGGCGAGCTGACGGGCGGCATCTGCGGGGGCACGGGCAGCGGCGGTGGCCAGATCGCGGGCCGCGGCAAGCATTTTAGGGAAAATTTCGCAGCGGAAGGTGGGCTGGTGCACGAGGCGGCGTGGGTCTCCGGATACCAGTACGGCGCTGGGCGGAGCTGAGTCCACCGTCTTGCCGTGATGATCGACGAGGATGCGGATAGGTGTGGGCGGCAGAAATCGGTCGAGGTGCAGGCGGGTGGGAGCGAGCACTTCTAACACAAAAGCACATTCCAACAGAATCGCCTTGCCATGGCCGGAGTGCCAATGGGCGAAGGACGCATTACCCGCCTCGCTATCGAGGAAGTGATCAAGAGCGCCGAGGAAAATCGGGTGATCAGCAGTGAGAAATGTTAGATCCTCGCGTGCCAGAGCGATGGAGCGCTCGAAGGTGGCGGCCAGACCGTCTGGGGGCAGATCGGCAAAGGTCTCGCTGTGGCGCTGGCCGCGCTCAAAGTGATAGGTGCGGGAGCATAGATCGGCGACGTCAAGTCCAAGGTGATCGAAGAGCCAGACAGCAAAGCGCTCGAAACGCGGGTCACGGTCGGCGGCCCGCAATGATTCTAACAATTCAGCGGCTTTAGCTGGAGCGGGAGCGCCGAGTTCGAGCAAGCGGTCGTGGCCGGTGGCGAGGTTGCGAGCGACCTGAGCCTTGAGATTGCGGCTGCGATGGAGGAATGCCTGGAATTTTTGGGAGGAAGCGGTGATATTGAGGAGGGAATCGAGTTCGGGCAGCAGGACGGAGGCCAGGGCGGTGGCACCTTTGAGTGGGCGGCTAAAAGCATCGAGACCATCGTGAAGCCAGCGGGCCTGGAGTTCTGAGCGGCTGTGGACGCCGTAGGGCACGTGGATGTGGATGCTGCCACGCTGGCCGATGCGGTCGAGGCGCCCGATGCGCTGCTCCAATAACTCAGGATCGCGCGGCAGACCGAATAACACGAGTTGCCGGGCGAACTGGAAATTGCGCCCCTCACTGCCGATTTCCGAGCACACAAGCAAGCGAGCGCCCTCGGGGTCGGCGAACCAAGCTGCGTTGCGGTCGCGTTGGAGGAGGCTCAGATCCTCATGAAAAAGGGCGGTGGCGACCTGGATTTCAGCGAGGAGTTTCTGCTGCACCGCGATGGCGGCCTCGGGCGAACCCGTGATGAGCAAGACTTTTTCTGCCTCAGGCAATGAACGCAGCAGCCCGGCGAGCCAGCGGTAAGGCGAGGTGCCGCGTGCCAACGGGTGGAGCTGGGGTAGGCGCTGCGGAAACCCGCTGAGTTGGTCGCGCGTGTTGCGGAATAAGACCCGCCCAGTGCCAAATAAGTCGATCAACTCGGCCATCAACGGCGCGCGGGCACTCGTGTCGCCGCCCCGCAGAGCCGCCACATGGGCGGCGGCACGGGGTGAACGGGCGCTGAACACCTCGAGGCCGGCGGGCAATTCACCCCGGTGGAGAGCGTCCACCGCAGCAGCGAGCGGACCATAGCTGAGGGTTTCCGCTAGAAACGCCTCGAGATCAGCGTGGCGATCCGGGTCTAACAGGCGAAGGCGTGCGAAGTGACCGGCGGGCCCGAGCTGTTGAGGCGTGGCGGTGAGTAACAACAGCGAAGGAATGATGCGGGCGAGCGCCTCGACCATCGCGTAGGCGGCGGATGGCTCGTTAGGTGACCATTCCAGGTGGTGGGCTTCATCGACGATAAGCAACTCGAAGCCAGCCTCTCGGGCTTGCGCGGCGCGGTTGGGAAGGTCGGTTAGAAAGGCGGTGGCGGCGAGAATGAGTTGGGCGTCGAGAAAGGGATTGGCGTCGGCGGCGTGGGCTTCCAGCGCAACACAGCGGGCTTCGTCGTAGATAGCGAAACGCAGGTTGAAACGACGCAGTAACTCGATAAACCACTGGTGGATGAGCGGCTCGGGAACTAATATAAGGATACGCCCGGCCCGACCAGTTAGGTGAAGGCGGTGTAAAATAAGGCATGCCTCGATGGTTTTGCCGAGGCCCACCTCGTCGGCTAACAATACCCGCGGGTGCAGCCGACTGGCGGTTTCAGCGACGATGGCCAATTGGTGAGGGAGCAGGTCGATGCGGGCACCGACGAACCCGCGGGCTGGAGCTTGGCGGAGGCGGCTATTCCAGGCGAGTGCCTGCATCCGGCTATCGAAATCGCGCGGTGGGTCGCACAGCCCGGCGAGCAAGCGCTTGTCCGGGCGCACAAAACTCAGCGAGTCGAGTAACTCACCTTCGTCGAGTTGTTGCCCGCCGCCGTGATATGTTAGAACAC
>JBAXOP010000047.1:0-24042 GCA_037133195.1 Verrucomicrobiota bacterium
ATCTGCCAGGGGGCGTGGCAAGTTCGGCACTTTCGGCCACGGTGGCATGAGTGGCCTCAATCCCGATTGCTCGCTGCATGGCCCGGTGAATGGTTATGGCCCGATGAACCAGGTCACGATTCCTAACATCCTCTCCATGATTCTGGCGAAAAAATGCGGCGTGTCCCATCCGGAACTCGATCCGGCCATCGCCGTGGCCTACAATTTTTACACATTTTATTGCGACAAGGGACTCATTCCATACGGCGAGCATGTGCCGAGCCTAACTGCCAACGAAGACAACGGCAGACAGGCGCTGGCCGCCGTGATGTTTTCTTTTGATCCGGCAAAAAACCATGAGACCAATTACTTCTGTAGGATGGCCATGGCCAGTGGCGACCAGCGCGAAAATGGCCATACCGGTCCGTATTTCGGATATTTCTGGGAGCCCCTGGGAGTGAATATCGGCGGCCCGGATGCCATGGCGGCATATTTCAGTGATCTGGCCTGGTGGTATGATCTAAACCGGCGCTGGGATGGTTCGTTTGCCTACGTCGAGGGCGACGGTTCACCCGCTGGTTTGACCTATCGGGGATGGACCATGACGCCTGCCGCCATGCTGCATTATGCCGTGCCCCTCAAAAAACTCTACATTACCGGCAAAAATCTCTCCCCCGCTCTCGCCTTAACCAGCAACGAGCGGGCCGAATCCATGGCTGCCTCAAAATTCACCCTCGAACACGCCGCTTCACCCAAAACCACGGCCCAACTAACAGCCGCCCTAGGCAGCTTTTCGCCGGCCATCCGCAATAACTGGGCGGCGGGGTATCTCGCCGCAGATCCGAATCATCCGAGTGTTGCCCAGCTCGCGAATTGGGCCCTGGGCAGCGATGCCAGACTGGCTGAGGGGGCGTGTGCCACCTTGGGCTTTCTCAAGGACCCGGCCTCAACACCCACACTAACCAGCCTGTTATCGTCGCCTAACCGCTCATTGCGCATCATGGCATCCCGGACCTTGGATAACATGGACGAGAGCGCGCGACCTGCCGCTGTGGATATGCTCAATGCAATTATCTCCAACCAGATGCCCTTGGATCCGATGTCGTCCGATCCCCTCCAACAAGCCACCTCGGAACTGGCCAATGGCCTGTTCTACGATAATACCGGGCTCCTTTCCAAAAGTTTCACCGGCTATGATCGGGCACTGGTGGTCAACGCCATCCGTGTGCTCATGCAATCCCCTGACTCATGGGCACGGCGCTGTCTCTATGATGTGCTCGATTTACTGACGTTTGAAGAAATCAAGAACTTGGGACCCGTGCTCATTGATGCCGTGCAATATAAAGCCCCGGCCAATGGCATGGCTTCCAAGTCGATCCGCATTTCCGGCTCCAAAGTCCTGGCGAAATATCGGGTGGTCGAGGGAATTCCTATCATCGCTAATTTGATGGAGCTGTTCGAGTGGGGCAAGGACTGGTTTCAAGAGGAAGAACTCAAGGCTCTCTTGGTGTATGGTGGATCACTCAATTTCATGCCAGGCCCCAACCTTGATATCTATAATCGCGTCCAGACAATTGAGGATTTTTGGCTCGATAAGGCTGGACCGACTGACGAACATGTGATCACTGCCAGACAAATCAGGGAAAAGATGGCCAACGATCCGGCCGCTTTACCCCTGGTCTATCTCCTCAATCAGCCCCCGGTTGCCAATAACTCCGCGTTTTGGGTCTATGAAAACACCGGCATCGGCTCAAGCGTCGGCTCCGTCTTGGCAAACGACGTGGTCCCCAGCGATACCCTGACCTACTCAATCAGCGCAGGCAATACCGGCGGGGCCTTCGCCATCAACAGCAGCACCGGCGCTATCACCGTGGCGGGAGCCCTTAACTACGCGACTCTCCCAACCTATAACCTCACCGTCACAGTCACCGATAGCGGCTTACTCACCGATACCGCCGCAGTCACCATCTCCGTCTATCCCGTTAATCATGGATCTAACAGCCCGCCGGTGGTTAACGACCAATCCTTTGCCCTCAACGAAAATACCAGCATCGGCAGCAGCGTCGGCACCGTCACTTCTAGCGACCCGAATGCCGGTGATATCCGGACCTATGCCATCACTGCGGGCAATACCGGCGGCGCCTTCTCCATCAACAGCCTCACCGGCCAAATCAGCGTGGCGGCCGGCCTCGACTTCGAGACCAAACCGTCTTACGTCCTCACCCTAGCGGTCACCGACGGCCTGCTTATCGACACCGCCGCTATCACCATCACAATCAATAACGTCAACGATGCGCCGGTGGCCGCCGCACAGAGTGTGAGTACGGCGGAAGACACCGCCAAGACGATCACCCTGCAAGCCACCGACATCGAAAACAGCCCACTCACCTATGCGATCGTGACGTTCCCATCGCACGCTGCGCTCAGCGGCACGCCGCCCAATCTAACCTACACACCCGATGCCAACTTCAACGGACCTGATAGTTTCACTTTCAAAGCCAACGACGGTGCCCTCGACTCAGTGCCGGCAACAGTGACGATCACGGTGACGGCAGTCAACGACGCACCGGTGGCTTATGACCAGAGTGTGAGCTTGCCGCAAAATGTGGCAACTAAGATCACGCTGGTCGGCGACGACGTGGAAGGCAGCACACTCACCTATACCAATGTGACCCAACCCACGCACGGCACCCTCGGAACCGGGGCAAAGCCAACATACACGCCCGCAGCCGGCTTCAGCGGAATTGATAGTTTCACCTTCAAATGTAACGACGGCAGCCTCGACTCAAATGTGGCGACCGTCACCATCACTGTCACCGGCGGCACCAACCAACCTCCTGTGGCTGCCGCCCAAAGTGTCAGCACCGCCGAAGACACCCCCAAACCTATTACCTTGCTGGCCACCGATGCCAACGGCGATGCGCTGAACTACTCGATCGTCACCCAGCCCGCATCCGGCTCACTCAGCGGCATCGCGCCTAACGTAACATACACCCCCGCTGCCAACTACAACGGCATCGCCAGCTTCACCTTCAGAGCCAACGACGGCAGCGTTGACTCGAATGTAGCCACCGTCACAATCACCGTGACGGCAGTCAACGACGCGCCGGTAGCCACCTCCCAGAGCGTAAGCACATCCAAAAATACCGCCAAGACGATTACGTTGCAGGCCACAGACGTCGAAAGCAGCCCTCTAACATACACGACCATCACCCAGCCCGCTTACGGCTCCCTCGGCGGCATCGCACCCAACCTGACATATACGCCAGTGACGGGTTACACCGGACCTGATAGTTTTACTTTCAAGGCCAACGACGGCACTCTCGACTCGGCGCCCGCGACGGTCATCATCACGGTGACTGTGGTCAATGACGCGCCAGTAGCCATCGCACAAAGCGTGAGCACCCCGGAAGACACCGCAAAAGCAATCACCCTGCTGGCTACCGACGCGGATAGTAACCCGCTGACGTACGCCACCGTCGCCCAACCCGCGCACGGCACCCTCAGCGGCATCGTGCCCAACGTGACCTACACGCCTTCGCCTAACTACAACGGTGCTGATAGTTTCACCTTCAAGGCTAACGACGGCCTTGTGGACTCGCTGCCCGCTACCGTCACCATCATGGTCACCGCAATCAACGACGCGCCGGTGGCCACCGCCCAAAATGTGAGTACCGCAAAAAACACCGCCAAGGCGATCACCCTGACGGCCACCGACCCTGACAACAACCCGCTCACCTATGCGACTGTCACCTCACCCACTCACGGCACCCTGAGCGGCACCGCGCCTAACTTATCATATACCCCCACGACCGACTACACCGGAGCTGATAGTTTTACCTTCAAAGCCAACGACGGCAGCCTCGACTCCGCGCCGGCAATCGTCACGCTCACCGTCACGAGCGGTTCCACCTGGGTTTCAACCGATATCGGCAGCGGCCAACTGCCGGGGTCCCTATCCATCAACGGGGGCACCTTCACCCAGGCGGGCTCAGGGACGTTGTTGATGGCCTCACCGGCAAGCGACACCCTCCGCTTCACCTATCAAGTACTCTCCGGCGATGGCGAAATCTCCGCCAGAATCCCCGTCCTGCAGGATACCGGCACTTCGTCGCGTGTCGGCGTCATGATCCGCGAAACACTGGCCCCCGGCTCAAAGTATTTCTTCGTAGGCATGACCGGATCTAACGGCTCCCGATCGTCGCTCCGCAGCATCACCGACGAATCCCAGTCAGGCAAAACCTATACCGCAGTCACCGTGCCTAATTCCTGGGTGCGACTGGTCCGCAGCGGCGGCACCCTCTCCGTTTACACGAGTACGGACGGCAGTTCCTGGGGTGCCTCGCCTTTACGCACCAGTAACATGTCGCTGGCAACAATCGTATATATCGGTCTGGCTGTGAACAGCGGCAGCGACACCACACTCAACACCTCGCAGTTCGACCATGTGTATCTGTCCGGTTCCGGTACCCCCGTCAACTACGCTCCGGTGGCCACCGCCCAGAGCGCAATCACTGCGGAAGACACCGCCATTCCAATTATTCTAACCGCCACTGACGCCAACACCGACCCACTGACTTACGCAATAGGAACATCGCCCGCGCACGGCACCCTCAGCGGCACCGCTCCCATTCTAACCTACACACCCGATGCCAATTACTACGGATCTGATAGTTTCACCTTCATGGCCAATGACGGCACCATCGACTCCGCGCCTGCGACCGTCACCCTCACCATAACTGCTGTAAATGACGCGCCGGTGGCCACCGCCCAAAGTATCAGCACCGCCGAAGACACCGCCCATGCGATCACCCTGGCTGGCACCGACGTAGAAGGCAACGCCCTCACCTACGCGATCGTCACCTCACCCGCGCATGGCATCCTGAGCGGCACCTTGCCGAACTTGACCTATACACCCATGGCCAACTACAACGGCCCTGATAGTTTCACCTTCAAAGCCAACGATGGGCTCATCGAATCAGCGATAGCGACTACTGTTACCATCTCGGTGACGGCAGTCAACGACCCACCGGTGGCCACCTCCCAGAGTGTGATCACGCCCGAAGACACCGCTCTGCCGATCTCCCTGGCAGCCACCGACGTGGATAACGACGCGCTGACCTACGCGACGATAACCCAACCCGCGCACGGTGCGCTCAGCGGCACCGCGCCTAACCTGATCTACTCGCCCGAGTCTAACTACAACGGATCTGATAGTTTCACCTTCAAAGCCAATGACGGCACCATCGACTCCGCGCCTGCGACCGTCACCATCACGGTGACTCGTGTCAACGATCCGCCGGTGGCTAACAACACCGCCTTTAATATCAATGAAAACAGCGACTCAGGCACACTTGTTGGTACTGTCACGGCGAGCGACCCGGATGCCGGCGATACCCGCACTTACGCCATCACTGCGGGCAATACCGGCGGAGCTTTCGCCATCAACAGCCTCACCGGCCAGATCAGCGTGGCGGGAGTCCTCGACCACGAGTCTATCCCGATCTACGACCTTTCCGTCACGGTCACCGATAGTGGCCAACTCACTGCCATTGCGGATATCATCATCACCGTCGATGACATCAATGAACCACCGGTGGCCATGCCCCAAAGTATAAGTATGGGGCCTAATACCACCAAGGGGATCATCCTGCACGCCACCGACCCGGAAAATGACCCACTCACATACTCGGTCGTGACCCAACCCGCGCACGGCACGCTCAGCGCCACCGCGCCGAATAAAACCTACACGCCCAGCACCAGTTATACCGGACCTGATAGTTTCACCTTTATCGCCAACGACGGTATCTTCGACTCGTTACCCGCGACGGTCACTATCACTATCACTGCGGGGAGCAACGCCGCGCCGGTGGCCACCGCCCAGAGCGTCAGTACCGAACAAAACACCGCCAAGCCAATCACCCTGCTGGCCACCGATGCCGACGCTAACCCGCTGACCTACACAGTCGTCACCCAACCCGCGCACGGCACGCTCAGCGGCAGCACGCCTAATCTATCCTACACGCCTGCCACTGGTTATACCGGAGGTGATAGTTTCACATTCAAGGCCAATGATGGCACGGCTGATTCGGCAGCGGCGGTAGTTACCATCAGCATCACTGCACCGACGGGCCTACCCGCGCCATGGCAGACAACTGACATCGGAAGCGGCATGCTTGCGGGTTCCGTTACCTATAACGCGGGCACTTTCACCCAGGCTGGATCGGGAACGTTGTTAATGAATGTATCACCTATCGCCGACACCTTCCACTTCACCTATCAAATACTCAGCGGCGACGGCATGATCATCGCCAAAATACCTGTCTTCCAGTACACCGGCGGCAGTTCGCGCGTCGGTGTCATGCTCCGCGAATCGCTGGCCCCCGGCTCAAGGTTCGTCTTGTCGGGCTTGACCGAATCCAACGCCTACCGCTGGACGCGCCGCACGACCACCGACGCCAAACAAACGAGCACCAACTATGGCTACGGCATTGCGCCTAACATCTGGGTTCGCCTGGTTCGTAGCGCCAACTCGATGTACGGCTACACAAGCCCTGACGGCAGCACCTGGACCGCGACTGGCACGAGCACGATGGTGCTGCCAAGCAATGTGTACATCGGTCTGGCCGTGAACAGCGGAAGCGACACCACGCTCAACACCTCACAGTTCAGCAATGTCACGGTGAGCGGCACCATCATCACGCCTCTGGGCACCTACAGCAGTTGGGCAGCCTCTAACATCGTAACGGGTGGTGAAACTGGAGATGCCGACCATGATGGATTGACCAACCTCGACGAATATACCTTGGGCACCGATCCACACATTTCCAATCTATCGCTTCTGGCACTCGCACCTGCCGCCGCCAATTCCTTTACCCTGACATTCCAGGCCCGCGCGGCTTCCGGCACTGGATATGAAGGACTCACACGCAAGTATGACGTGCAAGTGAGTTCCGACCTCGCGCCTGGCTCTTGGCAAAACGTGAGCGGCTACACCAGTATCATTGGCAATGGCCAAAGCGTCGTCGTCACCTTGCCCATCACTCAGTCGCGCAAGTTCTATCGACTCAACGTCCATCTGGAATAGCGGGAGATGCCTGTGAGTGACTAGAACAACCGATCGTAATGCAATCTTTGACTATCATTTTTTAAACTTCGACTTGTTGAATCAACACCCGGTGAGCCTGCCAACACCTATGATCCATTCGTCATCCATCGCACGATCCACGCCGGGCGTTCACCAAACTGGCCGGGCCTGCTGTGCCGCGATTCTAGCTCTCGCCACCTGCACCGCGAGCGGGGCCGAGTATTATGTCTCGCCGCTCGGCAATGACAGCAACCCTGGATCGCTGGCCGCGCCCTTCGCCACGATCCAAAAGGCGACCAACACCGTGGTTGCCGGCGATACCTGTTATATCCGGGGTGGAACGTATCATGAAGCTGTCGTGAAATACAATCTCACCGGAACGGCGGACAAGCCGATCACCTTCGTGAATTACGGCGGCGAGGAGGTGATTCTGGATGGCACGCAGCCAATCACCGATCTTGGCAGCAGCGGCTGGACTCAGCACAGTGGTTCTATTTATCGCTGCACGCTTACCAGCAACGTCTGGCAATTGTTTGTCAACGGTGAGCAAATGATACCCGCACGCTGGCCTAACGCTCGTTTCGACGATGAAACCGTCTGGGATTCCCTCACACATTGGGGCCGCGGCGGCACCGACGATACCAACGGCACCATGGTGGACCATGCGCACAACGGAATCAGTCTGGTATCTTCGGGTCTCGATATCACAGGTGCCATCGCCATCCTCAACCTAGGCAATTGGGCAACCTGGGCCCTCCCTGTCCTCTCGCACTCGGCTGGAACAGATACCTTCACCTACGCCCCGATCTCAAGCGGGTATCAAAAATTCAGTAATAACAACCACCGTTACTTCATTGAAGGCAAACTCGCGCTATTGGACGCCGAGAAAGAATGGTTTTTCGACACATCGACCAAGGCCTTGTATCTGTGGGCACCAGGCGGAGCCATTCCTAGCGGAAACATTCGCGGCAAGGTTCTCACCTATGCCTTTGACCTGAGTTCCAGCAATTACATCACCATCCGTGGGCTACATTTCTTTGGTTCTACTTTCAAGACATATCAGTGCACGCAGGTGACTGTTGAAGATTGCGAGCTTCTCTATCCGAGTTGCTCAAAACGCATGCTTGGCGAAACCGGGGACGCCTATCCAACCTCCTTTGATACGAATGGCAGCACCAAGCCCTCCAGTTGCACGATCCGCAACTGCGTCCTTGCCTATATCGATGGCCCCGCAATCCACCTGCGCGGCATGAACAACCTGGTCGAAAACTGCCTGATCCACCACGTCGATTGGAGCACCGTGGATTTCCGTGGTGGTGGCTTCACCATTCACGCCATCCAGGCTACTTCAACCACGTTCCGGCGAAATACCATGCATACAGCAGGCGTGGCCGAGGGGTACCGCAGTGGCAATTCGCTCTCGGGCGTGTATCCGGATCTGGTGGAATTCAACGATATATATAACATGAGTCTCACACAGACGGACGGCTCGGCCATCGACATCGGCTCCACAGGCGTGCAGGGTTGCATCGTTCGTTACAACTGGTCCCACAATAACGACAAAGCAGGAATCCGCTTCGACGCAACCGAGACCAACATCTACGGAATCCAGGGCATGCAGCACCATAACGTGGTTTGGGCCACCATCTTCCAAATGGTGAAAGGCGATGATCACAAAGTCTTCAACAACACCTGCTTCGGCAATGGCCCGCCGGATCTCATCATTTACGATAAGGCCGGCGCAGGTGGCATCAACGATCTCACCGTCACACGCAACAACGTGGCTGGCAGTATCGAAAACTCGTCGTCCGGACCTTTCGACGGTTCATTTCCCGGCACCCATGATCATAATTTCACGGGCGATGTTGCCACGCAATTGCGTGATTTTAGCAACAGGGATTTTCGGCCCCGGGCCGGCTCGGTCCTCATCGATACGGGTGTTACGGAACCGGGCCTCACCGATGGCTATATCGGCAGCGCCCCGGATCAGGGAGCCTACGAATATGGCGACACCTCATACTGGATCCCCGGATACCAATGCGCTAAAGCTTCCCAGCCTATCCCGCCGGACGGTGCCACCTACCAACCCGTCGAGCGTGATCTGATCTGGCTCGGTGGTTACAAAGGCACCGCCTATGACGTGTTCTTCGGCACCAACCAGGCTGCGGTGGCCGCTGCCACGACCACGTCGCCGGAATACATGGGACGACAATCCAACAATATCCACGCGCCGACTCAGGTTATTGATAACACAACCTACTACTGGCGCGTCGATACCCTTACCCCGACCGGAACGGTCACAGGTGACGTGTGGCACTTCACGATGGCTCAGCACAATGCCGCTCCGGTGGCCACTGCCCAGAACGTGAGCACCCCGGAGGATACCGCCAGAACAATCACATTAGCCGGCACGGATGTGGATCTTAACACTCTATCCTACACGGTTGTGACCCAACCCGCGCACGGTACCCTCAGCGGAACAGCGCCCAATGTGACCTACTCACCTTCGACCAACTACTTCGGTCCTGATAATTTCACCTTCAAAGTCAACGACGGCACCGTCGACTCTGCACCTGCGACTGTGACCATCACGGTCACACCTTCAACAACCCTACCCTGGCCATGGGCGACAACTGATATCGGCAGTGGCATGCTGGCGGGTTCCGTTTCCTATAACTCGGCCACAGGCACTTTCACTCAATCCGGCTCGGGAACGATATTGATAAATGTGTCACCCATCACCGACACCTTGCGCTTTACCTATCAGATACTCAGCGGCGACGGTGGAATCATCACAAAAATCCCTGTCTTCCAGGATAGCGGCAGCAGTTCGCGCGTCGGCGTGATGCTCCGCGAATCCCTGGCCACCGGCTCTAAGTTTGTTTTGTCGGGTTTGACCGGCTCCAACGCCTACCGCTGGTCGCGCCGCACTGTCACCGACGCCAAGCAAACCAGCACCAACTATGGCACCGGTACTGCACCTAACATCTGGGTACGGTTGCTCCGCGTCGGCGGCACCATCACCGGCTACACGAGTCCCGACGGCAGCACCTGGACCTTGACCGGCACCAGCACGATGACGCTACCAACCAATGTGTACATAGGATTGGCCGTCAATAGCGGCAGCGATACCACGCTGAACACCTCGCAATTCAGCAATGTAACAGTGAGCGGCACCATCATCTCACCCCTCGGCACCTACAGCAGTTGGGCTTTTTCTAACATCGTAACAGGTGGCGAAGCCGGAGATGCCGACCACGATGGCTTGAGTAACCTCGACGAATACACCTTGGGCACCGATCCGCACATCTCCAACCTAACGCTTCTGGCACTCGCGCCAGCCGCCGCCAATTCCATCACCCTCACCTTCCTAGCCCGCGCCGCTACCGGCACTGGCTACGAAGGACTAACGCGCAAGTATGATGTGCAAGTGAGCGCCGACCTCGCCTCCTGGCAGAACCTGAGCGGCTACTCTGGTATCATTGGCGCCGACCAAAGCGTCGTCGTCACCTTGCCCGTCGCTCAGTCGCGCAAGTTCTATCGACTCAGTGCCCGCCTTGAATAACGCGGCAATCCCATTATGGTTTGGCGCCGGTGATATTGAATTCGGTGGGCGAGGATGCAGCCACCTCGATCCAGATGACCAGGGTGTTAGTTCCATCGGTATCGACAAAAGTGCCTTGGCGGACCGCCGCTGGCGTTTTGCCATTCATAAGAACACTGGCAGCCCCGCCAGTCCCCCAGTTTTTAACGGTGAAACAAATATTCACGAGCGGCCGTTCCTGTGACGCATCAATGGCAACCGACATTGCCTGTGCGGTGGCCACTAACGGGTATTCGCGTTTGGCCGGGTTATACTTCATGGCATTACACCCGTTGAGCACCTTGATCTCCGGTGCTTGCAGCCAAGAACGGGCGAGAGGGACAAGTTGCGCGGCAGATTTATTACTCATACCCTCTAGCATGAGTCGCTCCTGATAGGGTCGCTTGCCGTCTTGGGTCTTGTAAATTGGCGGCACAACATGCGTCAGCGAGCAGTGGGAAGTTCGATCAGGATGCGTGGCATAACGGCCGTCGGATGGCATCTGCGCCACTGGCCAGTGGTTCCATGAGGGAAATACCGAGTAATGCGTCAATTCGCTGGCATAGACATTGCCACTTTGAAAATCGCCGATTGTGAATGGATCATATTCGCCCTTCAGGTTGACCACGTGGATCTTCACATCACGATAATTCACGCCGCGTGGCGGACGCGTTTTCCAAGCGTATTCCCGAGCCTCACCCGTGAGCGTGGCCAAGACCAGCGCGGGATCGGTTTCCACGACCTGCTCCGGGTGCTGGTCGGGTCCGGTGATGACCATACCTTCTTGCCATTCGTGGTTATACGGGCCGCTGGACCACAGGTGCATGCTCTTTGCGGCCACCCCGTCTGGGTAAATGGTATATGTCCAATCACTCCAATCGCCCCAACCAGTTGCCTTGTCGTAGTTGGCAATCGTGTGAAAAACATCCACCAGCGGGTAGCGCCACTGCACCACCGTGCGGGCGGGTGTGTTTTCTAGTATCTTGGCGTGGTTAGAGAACGTCTCCTTGTCGGACATCGGCTCCTGGCATCCCTTGCCGCCCGTTCGACCCCACGTTTCATTGAACTCGTTGCTATACCAACCGCCTTTTTCGTTGACCATCATGGTGATGAATCCGACGCCGCGCCAGAACACAAAACTCGTCGGCTGCTTGTCGAACTCAACAACCACGTCCGGGTGCTCGCTGAAACGAAACAGCCCTTCCCATATATCGTAAAACTTCAGGTGGGTGTAGTAGGCACCAAACTTACCCGTCTTGAGACCGGCAGGCAGGACGCGAGGGTCGAAATCCGTCTTGCCGCGCGCGGCCTCGGGCATGTCTGCCAATGCGCACGACGCGGCCACCTGGTCTGGCGTCATCGCGACGTTGTAAATGCGCACCTCATCGATGAGACCGTCAAACGAGAAGTCGTTAGGATCAGCGAAGCGCACTGGGTCGGACTGGCCCATGGGAGCTCCCTTGCCAATTTGGATCGGGCTATTGCTGTGTGCGATGCCCTCGGTTCCGGCGTTTTGTTCGCCGCAAAGTTTGCCATCGATAAACACGCGTACGATTCCGCTGGTCTGGTCATAAGTGCCTGCAAGGTGATACCAATGTTTCGTTAGCAGCTGTGGTTTGGATTCCACTTTTGTGAGTTTATCACCGACCTTGACGCTCATGGCCACCGAGCCATGGGGGCCGATGCCAAGGTAGTAGCTTTCCTCGTGTCCCTGTTGGACCAACGGAGTCCAATTCCATGGGTAAGCGCCGAGCGCCACCCAGCCCTCAAGCGTCACCGCCGCAGCGATGGCCGGGGCTTTCTCTACGGGTAAGCGGACGACGCTGTGGTAATCATCGAATGCCAGAGCGTTGCCGGAAACCCCCTCTTTCCAGTAACTCTTGGGACCGGCGATGACGCAGTCGTCACCGGCGATGCTCTCCTTGGTCACATCCCCTGCCCCCTCATCAAATTTCCACCACTTCACGGGCTGAAGGATAACCTTGGCATTAATCTTGCTGCCCGTGACTTTTTTTAGTGGGGCGGGCGGTACGGGTGCCGTGGTATGATTGATACTAATTCCTTTGATAGATAGTTGCAATTCCTGGACAGTGAGGTTTTGAGGGGCGATCCAGTCATTATATTTTGTGGTTCCTTGTTTAAAGGTGCGCTTCATATTGCCGTCCGGCGTGATGGTATAGTATTCATCGACGAAATGACTGGTTTCCACCAAGTGCGCGGGCACCTTACCGTCGAGATTCTTGAGATGCTTGGCGAGGTTCGTCGGGTTATAGTGCGGGTTGGTGCCCTCAAACTCGGGCAGATAGCGCCAGTGGATGACCACCTTGGCTGGCGAGCTTTCGATAATGCGGGCCACCGAATATGTGTTCACATTGTCGGGTCTAGTAGGCGGGCCATCCCCGTGTCGTTTGGTTAGCTCCGGCACAAACCATTTACCGCCTGTGGCTTCAAAATACGGCAGATAGCTTGATCCGCGCCAAAACACCAAACGACCTTTTTCCGGGCCGATGTCGCGCACCACAATGTCTGCCTCTGGTCCCGTGCGCGAGAACTCCTCGAACGCTTCACCAGAATCAACCTTGGTGTAGTAGGCACCGAACTCGGCGCGCACCGATCCCAGCGCGGCCAGCATCATGGATAGATAGATGAATGGTTTCATTGTATGATTATCGTCGGATTTCTCGGGAAATTCTTGTGGAGATCCGTGCCGATGTCAAACTCGCAGCAATAAAAAGCCTTGAATTCCCATGTTTCACACTTGTCCGATAAACGCTGGCGATCTATGCTGCGCTCGTTGCAGTGCAATGAACCCCCTCATGAAAAAGAAACCTAATTTGACCCAAGCCCCGTATTATTTGTTTGCATTATTGGTGTTACTAGCGGGGACTGGCTTGGTTTCAAGCGCCACCGCCCAGGAGGACGCCAGTAGCAAGGGGCCGTACCAGCCAAACTGGTCATCGCTGCGAACGTATCCGATTCCGCAGTGGCTGCGCGACGGCAAGTTTGGCATCTACACACACTGGGGGGTATACGCGGTACCCGCGATGGGATCGAACGGCACATGGTATGCCCACAATGTTTATACCATTCCAGACTCGCCGGAGAGGAAATATCATGAGGCGACCTACGGGCCACTGGAGAAATTCGGCTACAAAGATTTCATTCCCATGTTTACCGGCGAAAAGTTTAATGCCGAGGAATGGGCCGATTTATTCCAGAAATCTGGCGCTAAGTTCGCCGGACCTGTGGCTGAGCACCACGACGGGTTTGCCATGTGGGATACAAAATTCTCAGAGTGGAACGCAGCCAAAATGGGCCCCAAGCGTGATGTCGTCGGCGAACTTGCTCAAGCCATCAAGAAACGCGGAATGAAATTTGTCACGGCGTTTCACCATGCCGAGAATTGGGATTATTTTCCCACATGGGACAAGCGCTATGATTGCGGGGATGCGCGCTTCTCTGGCCTCTACGGACCCATCCATGAGAAAGGTGCGCTGCTCAGCAAAGAGTATCTCGATCGCTGGCAAAACAAAATCATAGAAGTCATCGACAAATACGAACCGGACTTCCTCTGGTTCGACGTAGGCTTGGATATTGCTCACGAAAACTACAAAAAACACCTGTTGGCTTATTATTACAACAAAGCGCTCGCTCAGAAGAAAGAGGTGGTGGTCACTTATAAGGCCCACCACCTTCCGCCAGGAGTTGGATTGCTCGACCATGAACAGGGGCAGGAAAATGAAATGACCTACCACGAGTGGATCACGGATTCGACCGTGGATGCCGGAAAAGCCTGGGGATACGTCAAAGATGTGCCATTCAAATCGCTGGATAATCTAGTAGATAATCTGGTGGACCGCGTGAGCAAGAATGGCTATCTGCTATTGAATGTGGGGCCGAAGCCGGACGGAACCATTCCGGCCGAGGCCAAGGAGCTATTGCTAGGCATGGGCAAGTGGCTGGCAGTGAACGGCGAGGCTATTTACGGCACCACGCCATGGCTTGAGGCAGGCGAAGGCCCCACCAAGCTGCAGACGAAGGCGAAGGGCCTGGTAGGCAAGGAAGATAGCAAGTTATGCTTCACGCGTGAAGACATCCGGTTCACAGTAAAGGAAAACATTCTCTATGCGACAGTGCTGGCATGGCCGGGCGAATCCGTGCTGATCAAGACTTTGGCCCAACACGGATCATGGATGTTGCTTTATCCAGGCGAGATTGCTTCAATCACCATGCTCGGCGATGACAAACCCTTGAAGTGGGAAATTAAACGGGAAGGGCTTCTCATCGAAAGTCCCAAAACCCAACCGTGTGACTGCGCTTTCGTTTTCAAGATCGTCAGAAAGAGTCCCTTTTAGAATTACAACACGTTCACTGCTGCGGGCGGAAGCGATAGAACCGGCGGGGATATCCCGGCGAGGCGGGATCACTGAAATCAGCCGAGCCACCAGTGAGTGTTTTGGTAGCCAATGGCACCCAGACGGGATTGGCCAAATCTGTGCAAGCCTCCACCACAATCACCAGACCGGCACTGCCTCTGATGGTGAACCCGAACTTATTGCCCAGCACCCCGGTATTCTGTGCCTGCGGATTCCAGGACACGCACTGCCGACCGCCAATCGTCGCGCCCCAACCAGTCGTCGATGGCAGGTAATAGACAGTCACAGAATCACCGTAGAACACCGCAGATCCTCCAAGACTGGGAGCGTCGCCATTGAAAAATAGACTCGTCAGTCCCGTACAGGAATCAAAAGCCCTGTCACCGATGTAAGTGACGCCGTCGGGAATTGTCAGCCCCGTCAACAAGCCGCAAGATTGGAACGCCCCTTCGCCGATACTCGTGACGCCATCTGGAATAGCAACTCCGGTCAGTTTGCTGCAAAAATAAAACACCCAGTCACCGATACTCGTCACGCCGTCGGGAATGGTAACACCCGTCAAGTTGCTACAAGAAGAAAACGCCCCGTTGCCGATGCTGGTGACGCTTGCGGGAATCATGACGCTGGTTAGGCCGGAGCAGGATGCGAACGTCCAATCCCCGATGCTGGTCACGCCGTTGGGAATGGCAACGCCTGTTAGTTTGTTGCAAGATTTGAACGCCCAGTCCCCGATGCTGGTCACGCTGGCTGGGATTGTTACGCCGGTTAGCCCGGTGCAAGATTCAAAGGCCCCGCTCCCAATACTGGTAACGCCGTTTGGAATGCTGGCACCCGTCAGCTTGGCGCAGGAATAGAAGGTCCAGTCACCTATGTTAGATACGCTGCCGGGAATCGAGACACCGGTCAGGACGGGGCAGGAATCAAAGGCCCCGCTCCCGATGTTGGTGACGCTGCCGGGGATGCTGGCAGTAGTTAGGAGGGCGCAGGAATCAAATGCGCGGTCCCCGATGGAAGTGACGCTGGCGGGGATAGTGACACTGATTAGTTTGGTGCAGGAAGCGAATGCCCAAGTGCCAATGCTCGAGACGCCGTTGGGAATGCTGATGCCTGAGAGACTGGTACACGAATAAAACGCTGAGTTACCGATACGGGTGGCGTTGCTGGGAATCGTGACGCCACTCAGTGCGCTGCAGGCTTCAAACACACCGTCAGCGATGTGGGTGACACCGCTCGGAATGTTAATGCTGGTAAGTTTGGTGCACGCTTTGAACGCCCAGTTACCGATGCTCGTAACGCTGCCAGGAATCGCTACAACTGTCAGGCCACTGCAATTATAAAATGCCCAGTCCCCGATGCTGGTCAAGCTGCTGCTCATCGTCACACTGGCCAGTTTAGTGCAGGATTCGAACGTGGATTCCCCGATGCTGGTGATGCCGTTGGGAATGCTGATACCGGTCAGGCCGGTGCAAGATTGGAACGCCCAGTTCCCAATGCTGGTGACGCTGGCGGGGAGGGTAATGGCAGTCAGATTGGCGCAGTTAAAGAACGCCCGGCTCCCGATGCTGGTTACTCCGTTAGGGATTGTGATGCTAGTCAGGGTTGCGGCTTTATAGAATGCGTAGTCACCGATGCTGGTCACGGGCATGCCATTGATGGTGCCCGGAATACTCACCGCGCCGCCGGCTCCCGTGTAACCGGTGATGCTGATCTGGGAGCTATTGATCGTGTATGTGTAAATACTCGCCTCTCCCCACTGCGCATACAGGGTCACGTTGGCCGATGCCATCGTGAATGTTGCACTGCCTGAGGTGGCGTAGCTTGTGCCGCTCCCGTTCATCGCCGTGTTCCATCCGGTGAATGTAAAGCCAGTCTTAGTCAAGCCCCCCGTGTTGGCACTCACGTTCACCGTCGCCCCGGTCGCATCAGTGCCATTGTCCGTAGGCACGATGCCGCTAGTGCTACCATTGCTGTCGTAGGTAACGGAGTAGGTGACATCCCACTTGGCATATAATATCACGCTGGCCGAACCCATCGTCAATGTTGCGCTACCTGAAGAGGCATAGCTTGTCCCGCTGCCGTTGGCGGCCGTGTTCCAACCTGTGAAAGTAAAGCCAGTCTTGGTCAAAGAGCCGGTGTTAGCACGTAGCGTCACCAGTGTGCCGGCCGCATAGGTACCGGCGTCCGTCGGCACGGTACCGCTTGTACTGCCATTACTGTTATAGGTCACGGTGTAAGTAACCTCCCATTTAGCAAACAGAATCACGTTGGCCGTGCCCATCGTCAATATTGCGCTACCAGAGGCGGCATAGCTGGTTCCACTGCCGTCCGCCGCGGTGTTCCAACCGGTGAAGGTGAAGCCAGTCTTCGTTAAAGCACCCGTGTTGGCCTTCACGATTACTGACGTGCCGGTCGCGTAGGTGGCGCTATCCACAGGCACGGAACCGCTTGAGCTGGCATTGCTATCGTAGGTCACCGAGTGGGGAACCGCCCACTGGGCAAACAAAGTTACGTTGGCAGATCCAATAGTGAAAGTCGCGCTGCCTGAGGCGGCATAGGGAGTACCGCTGCCGTTCGCCGCAGTGTTCCAGCCTGCGAATGCGAAGCCCGTCTTCGTCAGGGTGCCCGTGTTGGTCTTCACAATCACCGTCGCTCCACTCGCGTAGGCAATGCTATCAGTCGGCACGCTGCCGCCAGTGCTAGTATTTCCGTCGTAGCTAACCGAGTAAGGGATTGCCCACTGCGCAAACAAGGTCACGTTGGCCGTACCCATGGTAAAAGTCGCGCTGCCCGAGGCTGCGTATGGTGTCCCGCTGCCGTTCGCCGCTGTGTTCCAGCC
Organism: Verrucomicrobiota bacterium; assembly: GCA_037133195.1. Lineage (GTDB taxonomy): Bacteria > Verrucomicrobiota > Verrucomicrobiia > Verrucomicrobiales > Akkermansiaceae > Luteolibacter. Next base: position 17,862 of record JBAXOP010000047.1, read on the forward strand.
TGCGAACGCAAAGCCTGTCTTCGTCAGAGTGCCGGTGTTGGCCTTCACGGTCACCGTTGCATCCGTCAAGTAAGTGCCGCCATCCACCGGCACTGTGCCGCTCGTATTACCATTTCCGTAGTATGTAACTGCGTAGGTGATTATAGGTATCCACTTTGCATACAAAATCACGTTGGTTGATCCCATCGTCAATGTCTCGGTGTTAGCGGCGGCATAGCTAGTCCCAGTGCCATCGGCGGCCGTATTCCAGCCTGCGAAGGTGAAGCCAGTTTTCACCAATCCGCCCGAGTTTGTCAGAATGGTCACCAGAGCGTCATTTTCGTAAGGCCCGTTGACATCGGTGGGCACGGCACCGCCTGTGTTTCCATTGCCGGAGTAGGTCACCGTATAGATGGCGGCACCGCTGGTCACTGTCAATATCACGTTGTTGCCGCTGATAGATACCACTCCCGTAGCTCCGGGCACCACGCCGAAGCCGCCGGTGTAAAGCGGAGTACGATTGACCGTGCCACTGATAGCTGACGAAGCGGAAACAAGCGTGTAAGTACCGGTATCCAAGGCCGCATCAGGCACCACGATGGTGAAGGCATTGCCGCCAAGCGACAAGGTGGCCCCCGTGACGGTAAGGGAAGGACTGGATGCATCATAGGTCAGGGTGATGGGTTTGCTTCCCATGCTGAGGGTTCCACCTGGAGTGCCGGCAATAGTGGCCGCCATAGCCGCGCCGCTGGCACTCAATGAGGCGGGCCATGAATAGGTGCCTGAAGCCGTCGGAACTGTCAGGTCGAGGGTGGCACCGGCGGATATGCTGACGCTGGTGGTCGCCGCCAACGCGGTGCCTGTGCTCAACTTCAAGGTGCCGCCGTTGACGGTAGTGGCACCGTTGAACGTATTCGCTTGATTCAGTGTCGCGGTGCCGGTAAATGTGGGATCGAGCGTCAAGCCGCCGGTGCCGGACCAGGCGCCGGTTTGGATCAATTTACCGTTGCCTTTGAGCGTGATGGTGTTGCCATGATCAATAATCGCACCCACGGACAACTGCATCGCCGCAGCCGCTGAGTTATTCAAGGTGAAGGTTGCATCACTGTTGAGGGTCGTCGCGCCGACGGTCAGTTGTTGGGTACCGCTAGTGACATACGTGCCAGCGGCAAGGGTAAAGTTCGGACTGTTGTTCACCGTCAGCGTGCCAAAGGTATGAGTGACTCCGGCAAAAGCGCTCGCAGTGGAGCGGTTATCCATGGTGAACATGCCATCCGCATTGACAATGAGCGGGGTATTCGGACTCGTCTTATTAAAGTTGATACCAGCCCCGTTGACATTAATCCTCAAATTGCCACCGTTGAAAAAGATGCCCGAATCGTTGAACGCCAAGCCATTATTGCTAGCGCAAAAAACCTCGTAAAGCCCCTCGTTCAGGTTCAAGGATCCCGTCATTCCTCCTTGGGTAAATACTCCTCCGGCGGAGGAATCTGATCCGAGCGTGAGCGTACCGAGACCGGTTTTGGTGGTGCCGCCGGATCCGACCATGATCACGTTGGCGTTTTGACCATTAATGGTGAGGTTGCCACCGCTGGCTACGTGGAAGATGGCTTCTCGTACGCCAAACTGCAGAATAACGCGCGTCGAGGTAGTTCCTATGGAGCTGGACCCACCGGTTTGGACGACTAATCCAGGGGCCGTGCCATTTCCAAGTGTTAGATTCCGCAAGGCGCTCAGACCAGGGACCACGTTCTTGCCGTTATCCAAAACCAAGCTATTGAGAATACCATCCGATGACGTTGTCGAAGCGGCCACCGGACGCGCATTGATGGTATCGGCGGTCCAGGTGGTTCCCGCGCCGGTGGTATACCCCGAGTATTTCGACAGGTCATTGCCGCTGAGCGTGGCCAAGTCATAGGTGGAGCCATTATATATCAGAGCCCCCGGGATAATTCCATCAACTAACGTAGGAGGGGTGGTAAACGTAACTTTATTGCGGGCGTCGGCGCCGAGTCCAGCGCCGGAAAAGAACACCGTGCCGCCGGGGGTGCGGGTGATGGATGCAAGAGTCAGGGCGGAGGTCTGACCGGTAGCCGCCTGCGTGGTATTGATGGTGAGCGCCCCGGGATTGAGAGTCAACGCACCGATACTTTCGGCGTAACTACCGGAAATGGCGTTGACGTTGTAGTTGAATGTGCCGCCATTCGAGGTGAATGCATAGCCGTTTCCCAGACGGTTCGCCTTGTTGCTAGTTGTGTTGTCGAGCGTCAGAGAGCCTCCTTGATAGATCGTTATTGGAGCGCTGATAGATCCGTTGCTACCGCCAAGGAAAAGCAACCCCTCGCTAACAGTCGTCATGCCGGTGTAGCTATTAGTTCCGGTAAGACTAAGCGCACCGGCACCCGCTTTGGTGAGACCGGCACTGCCAGCAATCCCATTGCCAATGGTGGCCGAGATGCCGGAACCGAGCGAGATGGTGGGCGTGGTGCCGCTGAGTGTGAGAGTGCCGGTTCCAGAAAGGATATAACCGGTGGTAAGGAAGGTGAGGTTATGAGCGGTGGCAGCGGTGATGGTGAGCGTGCCGGCCACACCCTCAAAAACGGCATCGTTGCCGGAGGACCATGGGGAGGTATATGGGCCACCAGAGGCTGCGGACCACGCCGCCGTGGAGGCATTATCCCATGTGATAGAGCCTGTGGCATACTGCGGCGCGGCAGGAGCGGATTGGCAGACTAGCAGCGCAGCGGTTAGAAGCGGCAACAAGGTGTTGGCGCGGTAGAAGGTAAGGGTCTTCATGGCAGCGTGAACAAGGCTTTAAGAAACCCCTCAAGGTAATAATGTACTAGATTCGGCTGTGACTGACTCATGGGGTCATTGCGTTTTGGCCATTGCCGGATGGTCGTCGAGGATTTTCTGCAACTTCTGGCGTGTCAGCACAATCGCGGGATCGGTGTTGGTTACGGGCACGAGAATTTGCTCGAAAGGCGCATTTTTCAAATCGTACATAAGCGCATCGTTGCCGAGTTTGTAACGGGCGTCACGAGCGTATGATTCGCCGTTGCGTTCGACGAACACCCACTCCCGCGGATGGCCCTTCTCACCTCGGATCTGCGGCGCAAAGCTGGTCCCATCGAGCGTCACACCTTGCGGCAGACTCGCTCCACCCAGCTCCGCCAAAGTAGGGAAAAAGTCGCTGAAATCCGTTAGATCGTGATTAACCACGCCGGCCGGAGTGACGCCCGGCCAGTTGACGATCAACGGGACGCGAGCGCCGCCTTCTTTCATGGTATTTTTCCAGCCATCGATGAGCTGGCCATGGATAGTATCAGGGATGCCCTTGTAATGGGCCGTAGAACCATTGTCACCCACATACAGAATCAGAGTATTCTCACGCAGGTGCAGACTCTCTAGTGTATCGACCACCTGGCCAACGAGCTTGTCCATGTAGCGAATATTGTCCTCGTAGAACTCGGCCGAGTTATCAGCGGACTTGGTCGCGGGATTGCTATCCGGCGTATGTTGCGCCGGGTCGTGGACGTGTACCAATGAGTAGTACAGGAAAAACGGCTGAGCTTGCTTGCGGGTAATGAAGTCAACCATAAACGCGTGCATCAGGTCGGGCATGTATTCACCTGCGGACAAACTTTTAGAGGTATTATTGGTGTAGTAATTGCACGACCAATACTTACCGCTGAGGAGGAAGGCGAAATATTCGTCGAAGCCCCACGGCGGGCCAGGGCGATTATCCCAGCTAACCTGGCCCCATTTACCGACGCAAGCGGTGGCGTAGCCGGCCTGTTTCATTACGGTGGGCAGCATAATTTCGGTACCCGCCACAGGCATATTGGTGGTTGCGTTGCTGTTCATCCGGGTGCGGAACGGATATCTCCCGGTTAAGAGTTGGCAACGTGAGGGGCCGCAAACCGTCGCAGAGTAACTGTACTCAAACCGCGTGCCGGCCTTGGCTAGCGCGTCAATATTGGGCGTCTGGGCATGGTCACCGCCATAGCATGTGAGGTCGTTGAGGCCAACGTCATCGCCCAGTATGAAAACAATGTTGGGTTTTTGGCTACTGCGGGGCTGCACAGTGGTTGGAGCGGAATACGCCAAGCTGGAGTATGATAATAGTGCCACGGCAGCCCCGGCCTTAGCCATAGCGAGCAAATTGCGATGAATGATTCTATGTTGCATGAGGTTGTTGTTTGATGTTTAGCATCCGGTAATTTATTCCTCGACCATTCAATGCCTTGCTCAGGAAGTCTGAAGTTAGCGTTTATCGGGCCGCTCCCTAACCGACGCGTGGCGGGGCAAAACCTTGGCGGTAATCTCGGCGAACGATCGTGTCGGTGGCTTTCTGGTTGTTAGTAAAGGCGAGCTTGGCCTTGTCCCAGAGCAGGGTTTCACCGGGGAAGCGGGTCGCCTTAACGGCGAGGAGCACGGGCTCGGTAATTCTAACAGCATCTTTGAACGGAGTCCGCAATTCAGTTTTCTTACCGAGACAATTATCCACCCATGCGTGCCAGTGGTTGAGTGCCGGGAAATCAGGCAAGCCGGGTTCTTTGAGGCCGAAGGTCATCTTGCCATCGCGCCAGAGGCGTAGATCACCGTCGCCTTCCAGGATGAGGGTGCCCTTTTCGCAGACGATGGCGGTTTTGTTACCCGCAGTGATTTTGTCTGGAACGCGGAGTTGCTCGGAGCTGGGAATCTGGCCGCTGTCCCAATAATGCACCGGAAAGATTTTGTCGGTGAACTTGTCCGAAGCAACATTATACAAGATCGTCGCCTGGCATGGATTGACATGGAAATTTTCGTCAGATGGTTCCTTGCAATCGGTTTTTACTGAGAAGGGGTTTTTGAGTTCGTCGTAGCTGAACATGAGCACATCGAGGATATGACACCCCCAATCGCCGAGGCCGTTGCTGCCGTAGTTCCACCACGAGCGCCATTTAACGGGGGCGAGAAGGTCGCGGTAGGGAGCCACGGCGGCCGGCCCGAGCCACAGGTTCCAATCGATGTGGTCCGGAGCGGTGCCTGGAGCGCTGAGTTTTTTTTCGTAATTGAAATACTTCCCGGGGTTAGGCGAGCCGGTCCAGTTATAGGATTCGATGGCCTTGCCGAGGATACCGGAGCGCAGGAGTTCGATAGCGGCGCGGCGTCCCGGTTTGGCCATGCGCTGGTTGCCGAGTTGGGTGACGAGGTGAGGCTTGGCGGCGAGTGCCTGTTCCATCATGACGATCTCGGCGAGTTGGTGGACCAGCGGCTTCTGGCCATAGACATGTTTGTCATGGGCCAGGGCGGTGAGCATGATAGGGGCGTGGCTGTGGTCGGGTACCGAGACGATGACCGCATCGAATTTGTCGGCGTGTTTCTCAAAGACCTCGCGGTAATCCTTGCAGGTGAATGCCCGCGGGTGGTCCAGGGCCGCTTTCGCCAGAGAGTTGGAGTCAACGTCGCAGAGTCCTGTGATCTCAACTAGCGGGTGGCTCGAGACTTGCTTGCGATCGGTGCCGCCGATGGTACCGATAACCCCGATGGAGAGGACGCGCAGCTTGCTGTTCGCTGGAGCCGCACGCAGGCCAGTGAGACCGAGGGTACTCACGCCGATGCCGGCAAACGCCGATGTGAGAAGGAAGTCGCGACGACTCATCGCCCCTGATAGTAGGGAGCTGGAGCCACTGGAGTCGATGATGTGGGTCTGTTTCATTATATTATATTGTTATATGTTAATTGCTTAGTTGATCAGCCATTCTTGAATCCCGCACGGAGCGTCGGACATCTTGGTTTCCAAGCGCACAGCCGTAGTCGTGACCGGGGTGAAATGCAACTCATTAGTTCTATCAGGTAGCAAGCCATAAGCATCCCTGGTCTCAACCTGGCGCCACACCTCGCCGTCCTTGTAAAGCAACCGCCAAGACTCTGGCATCTTGAGCAGCAAGCCGCGTGTCCGCTCGCGCCAATAAACTGGAGACGGCGCGTCAAGCGCCCAGTACACCGCGGTGCGGCTGATCTGGTGGGGTTGGTCCCACTCATATTGGATCCATTGGCTGCCCGTGGCTTTTTCCGGCCAACTGAATCGTGGCGTGCTGCGGATGCTGGAACCCGGGCCTGACCGCCCGTCGGTGAGTGCCGCGAGTTGGGCGTCGGGCCGTTTAACCGATGTTGTCACCTTCGCCACCGCGCCAGCGGTTGCGCAGGGCATGGG